>WBTZ01000065.1 GCA_009026175.1 Zoogloea sp.
TAACAGTTCTATGTATGTCAAGGGCGGGACCACGCGAACAGCGCTCGGTTTGCACTGATATCGTCACGGTACCGACCAAACAAAAATACCCGAGCAAAGCTCGGGTATTTTTGTTTGGTAGCGGGGGCAGACACTTCGGTCAATGACATATACTTCGATCTCTATACTATGCCGTTCTGAAAAGGACTATCGTAATCGTAAGATAATCGTAATTGCCTAAGTGGTTGATGCTGCTTGGGTAGTTGCGGTTTCTTACGGTTACGGTGGGTATGCCGCTTATTTACCATCAAATGATTCTTACGAAACATCTCTTAGGATGGGACCCAAAGAGCCTCAACCGACCTCACCGGTTCTCCGAGTCCCGGAGTAGCTTTTTGACTGCAAGGCCGGGGGATCCATCGGAACAGGTTCCCCGAAGTGATTTCTGGAAATTATTTTTGGATTTTTTTATTTGGCCCTTTAGGGGCCGGTCTTAGGGGGCCCGGACTGGCCTGCCGGGTCGGGCGTCGGGGCGTACCCCGGCCCGGAAGGGACGGGGAGGTTGACTGAGGTTCAGGAAAGAGGGCTCCCCAAAATCGTAATCGTGCAATCGTAAGAAAAAGATTGCCCAGAGTGAAGATGACTATTGACTATTGCCAGGTTTTTAAATATAGTTAGGTAGTGGGAAGATTATTCGACCTACTCCAAAAGACCGGCCTTTGGCCGGAATATGAACCCTTAAGACACTTATTCAACTAACATAGCTCAAGGAGGATCATGACATAAGAAAAAACAAAAACGGAAACTAATATGAAACAACTCCACGACCTTTATACAGGTCTCTCACTTCGCGCACTCACTGCAAGTCTCGACTTCCTCAAGTCAGTAATCCTCGATCGCACCCAGCACCCCGGACAAGCCGCCTACTTTGCTTTTAGGGTCTATCGCAAAGCAGCTAATCTGGAACAGTTCGCCACCGGCAAGCCCGTCAAGAAGCTTACCGCAGGTCAGTTCGAAGCTCACGTAGATCCAATAGCTCAAAGCGTTTGGAAATATGGCGACCCGCGATACGCATCTGAATTCCAAAACCTGAAGAAGAAATTCGAAGACCAGATTTGGGAGCAACAGATTGCAAAAGAAACTATGCAATTTGTTGGTCACGAATCTTTGCAATTGGCATTTGGTGCGGCAGTAAAGATCGTAAACGCTGCTGCTGGCAAACCGAATATCAAACGGGCATTTATTAATGCCTTTGAAATTTACTCCAAACAGCTCCAATTCATAAAAATGGTAAAAGAACAAGGTATAGACGTTACCTTAAACATGAATGGTGCAGATCCAAAATGGTATCACATGACCGAGCAGGATCTCTATAATACACTAACAGTAAAAGCAAAAAGACAATTAAAAAAAGAAGGTATTCAGTATGAAAAACACTAAACACTATCAAACCAAAGATTTCTATTTATCTGCATATCTGATCGCAATCGGATTCCCGCTGGTGTCAGCAATCAAAAATGCAGGACTAACACTTTTTGAATTCAATGAGTCAGAGAAACTTAACATCGCGGTGACAGATTTCTATTCACTCCGGGCAACCGTTGAACCATTGACCTATGGTAATACCATACGGTCTCTTAAGACGATTATACATTCTAACTTCTACACAAATGACAACCAACAATATCAATCACAATCAACAGAGCGAAATTAGTGACTACGCACTGATAAAAAAGAACGAGCAACTAACACCTGCCGCTATTCCTGCCTGTATGGGCCAAAAGATCATCGATCGAACGGCCCCGATGCAAGAAACTACCTTTGAATCAATTCTTCAAACAATAAGGACCTCTTCTGATTTACGTCAGAAGGTTCAAACGTTGCGCTCTATCCAAGATGCTGAAGAACAACAGACTTTCAAGAAGAAAGAACTGCCATACTTCACAATCGGCGAATTCAGAAATAATCATTTATCCAACGACAATTTCAAACGAACTAAATACATACTCTTGGACTATGATCACCTTGGAGCATCGTTAACGTCCTCAAAGCAATTACTTATACAAGATCCATACGTTCAGGCATGCTTTGACTCGCCGCGTGACGGAATTAAAGTAAACGTGGAATTAAGTGAGTATGTAACATCCATTGAACAATATGATGTGGCATATGAACATGTCGGACAATATTTCTTCGAGAAATACAACCTTGTCTATGATGTCGGAGCAAAAGATGCTGCCAGAGCATGTTATTTGTCCTATGACCCTGACGCCTTTTTCAATCGTTCAAACAGGGTATTTGAAGTAAAGACACTGTTGACTTCTTTGCGTCCTGAAAGCCCGGTAAAACGGGCTGCCTCCAAAGTTAGTTTTCAAGGCGTGTCAAAAGGCGATCGCAATAAAGCGTCGGCGTCTATCTTAGGTAAGTTCATACAGCAAGGTTGGAAGAAAGAAGATAGTTATGAAATGTTACGTCTGTGGAATAATGAAAACAATCCACCACTGAGTGAATCAGAACTGAACAATCAGGTCGAATATTTCTATAAGAAATACGCAGACCCGCTGAAGAGATTACCTATGAAATTTAAAGCAAAAGAGAATTGCTATGTTAGAATTATTGTAAAGAAGAAAGATGAATATGAAGAGCGAACAGTAACAACATTTATTATTGAACCCAAAGAACTACTGGAGCTTGAGGACAATGACTGTTTGCGATGCGACGTAATATCGTATCAAGGACAGGAATACCGAGATATTTTAATAGAGAATGCAGACTGGCACAGTAAAGCAAAACTGCTTAAGGCTATTGGACATCAAGACTGTTCATTTGTAGGAAGTGATCAGGAGATTCAAGCGCTGTGCGCTTTCGTCAATACCTTCGTACCCGTTCGAAAGAAGGGCACGAAGGTCATTGGACTTCATACTGATATTTGGGTGACCAAGGAAAGCAACATAACTTCCCAAAGTATCGAGAATGATCTGGTGATCATTCCTTATGATAAAGGCTCGGATGCATTCATTAATAAGATAGCCTACAACAAGTTAGATGAAAATGAATATTCTGAAATGGCGAAGGAATTATATTCAAACATCCTTGCCATCAATGACCATAAAGTCATTGCACCGATTCTTGGCTGGGCTTTCGCTACCCCGGTTAAGCCGAAAATAATGGAACATAATGGTTCATTTCCGTTACTATTTATCCACGGCAGTCAAGGCGATGGAAAGACATCCACGGCAGAACTTATCCTTCGGCTGCATGGATACAAGGATGCTGAACCGAACAAGTGCAGTATGAAACCATTCCCAATGTTAAAGATGCTCTCTTCAACGAACGCCATCCCTGTCATGTTGGATGAATTTAAAGTATCTGATCTGAAAGCAGATACCGTCAATCATATCCTTCGGACGATGCGGGAATCATATACCGGCCAGTTGGAGAGCAAAGGGCGTGCGGACCAAACGACACAAGAATATAAGTTGGATGCCCCGCTTGCCATCATTGGTGAATGGAGCATTCAACAGCCGGCAATCAAAGAGCGTATAATATTCGCTCGGTTCTCGAAAACGGTAAAGGAGAATGCCGATATGCAAGCAGCATACAAAACTGTAAGGCAATTACCACTTGAAGGATTCATGCCTCGGTATATATCGTTTTGTTTGAGACAAAATATCGGAGATCTATACGATAGTGCCTATGAAATTGTGAAGAATTGCTTCAAAGAAATAACCGTTGCACCCCGAATCGTTCATAACATGAGCGTTATGGTATTGGGATTGACATTATTTAGAATGTATGGTGAATACTTAGGGGTAGAAGTGCCAGAAATAAATCTCGAAGAAATACTTAAAGCACAGTTAGAAGAAATAACCGGGAATAAATCTGGTTTTGTTAGATCGGCCGTAGATCAGTTGATATCAGAGCTTAGTGTGTTTGCCCAAAAGAACGGAGGTTTGACATTCGGAGAAGGATGGTATAAACCTTGTGAGATTGAAGGTAAGTTTGCTTTGGCAATACGCTACAATATGATATTCCCGGCTTTTAAGGAACATGCATATCGAACGCACTATGAAGGCGATCTCCTCGACAAAGAATCGTATCTAAAACTATTTGATGAATGCGATTATGTCATTGAAAAAGACCGGAATGTGAAGTTCGGCTCGAAGCAGTATAGGTCGCTTTGCATTGATATCGATAAAGCAAAGGCAAGCGGCATTGATCTGGAAGGATTTGGTGTTTAGTTACATCGGGTTACAGGCAGTTACTGATTGTTTGTAACCCGATATTTCAAAAATATTGAGCAAATTAAGAAATTTGTTATTGGTTACATTGGTTACATAGTTTTAGATATACTCTATCTATATGATTGATAATTGTTTTATAAGAAGGTGTCCTAAAAGTCATGTAACCGCTGTAACCGTGTAACTTGTCAGATATCCATCTTGTATGATCGCTCGCCTTAAACAATATCAAATCCCTGGGTGCTCACTGCAAAAGCCAGAATTTGTTAACAAAAAAAGCAGCCAGAAATTGGCTGCCTTCTTAAAAATCAATCGAGCAACTTTTCTGATCGCAAGATCTCTTTAATCTTAATAGTGTCCTTGCTGATCGGTACCAGCTCCTTTCCGACAATCAATTTTCTCTCGTTTCCGATTTTCATAAGCCCGCCAGAAAAAATATCGTCTCCATATGATGATCGATTGTACCACCTCTTTCGCCATGCCGAGTAATAATCGGCATCGGAATACTCGTAATGTGGAAAGGCAAATTCGGCTGGGTAGAAATAGGTGGACATGTCCGCTAAATATTTATGCTTATAGGCCACAGAGATTTTGCTATTAATGGGCATTCGCAGGAACCGCAATTTCTCTGCTTCTTTCGTACCAATGTTCTCAATAGCATATCGATATCCACCGACCTCTACCGTCATTAACGACCAATATTCATCAACAGCCTTCTGGACAAATACAGGGCCTTCATTTTCTGCCTGTGCATTGTTAATAATGACAAGGAGTGAGAAGATTCCGATTAAGCCAGCAATGATGATAAGCAATACTGCTGTTTTGGCAATCTTTTTTCCTCGATTCACGTACACAATAAATGAAATGACAAAAATATAGGACGATAATGAGAGAAATTGGGACAGTTTCCACGAACTGTCAGTCAATAATATCTGTGAGAGCAACTGCAATAAGGCGAACAATGCCACTCCTTTTCCGGTATTTGATTTTATGAACCGTTGGAGGATCGATCCCTTAATGGGTGTTCCACAGTGAGGACAATGTTTTGCCGTGTTCCCAACATCTTTACCGCACGCCGGACACACAATTAAATGAGGATTGTCCCCTTTTTTGATAATCTCTGAGTTTGTCGCTTTCCCACAATTGCTGCAAAACTTTTGATCAGAATTGATACTTGATTGACAATGGGGACATTTTGTTTCCATGAATACCTCCTTCGTTTACCATGGTGAAGATTTTAATTCAGATACAGCATCAGCAATGATCTTGTTCTTTTGTGCCGCGTTTGATTCGATGATTATCTTTAATTCCTTGGTCTTGGTGGCTTGCCGGTCTAATAGGGTGCTGAGTTCCTTTTTGACCTTTGCGGGATCTTGATCTTTACTAACGGTGTAGTAAGTGGGAACATACTCAGTGGTTTGATACCCATATCCATTTCCCTTAGTGTAAGGAAGTTTGCCCGCGTAACGTACCATGAGTGAAACATTTAGTTTTCGGTACTCTTCACGAGGGATCTCATCGGCATCTGCGAATAACACTACTTCTTCATAAAATCCGGTCAGTTTTAACGCTGAATAAACACTTTTAGACACTCCGGCATCTTCGTCAAAGTCTACATCAAAAAAATTTTTGATTGCAAAGCAACATCGCTGAATCTTCTTTTCCCTGAGGTTTTTATACTGCTCAACAAGAGGATCGATTTCAGTATTCAATTGAGTGATATCATTATTGATCCTGGTTCGTTCGGGTTCGATCTCCTTGTCTATATCCGAAAGGCGAATAGCGTATTGAGCAATGGTCGATCCATTTGGATAATCCTCCTTTAGAACATCCCAATAGGTCTCATTGGCAGCAAATGTATTCATCAACTCACGAATTCTCTTAAAGTCCTCAGAAGCGATTATCAGATTCTTTAATTCTGGAATCATCACCTTCATTGAATCCTTGGCTATCATCAAGTTCGTCGCTTTGATTAGATCAGCATAACGTACTTTAAATTGGTCCAACGGTTCATACTTCATGAGATGCGACAAGGTGGAGTTCCAATTGCGTGCTTCATAGGCCTGTTGTGCATAGGCATACGCAATACCTTGTTGAATCAAATATTTGTTTCCGTCGTGATTCATGAATGATTCAATTGCATCTGCCCACTTACCTTCGTCCAAATATTCCAAACCATTTTCCATATGGTTCGGTCGAAGAAGTTCGACCAATACAGAGATCACTGCAATGACGATAATGCCAATCCAAACCTTATATCTCCAGTCTTTGTTTTGATTCGTTTCCATAAGTTGCCTTGAGATTGTAGTTAAAAATTTGCGTTTGATTGAAATTCCGCAACAATCTTGCTGAAAATAAAGACGCTATCTATAAATAGCAATAGAAATGCTATCTATAGGGTGTAGATTTATAGGATGAGTGTCCTGAATTTCAGGTCATGAACATCCTAAATGTTATTGGAAACAATGTCAGGGAATTTCGAAAGAAACTCGGTCTTTCACAGGAAGAGCTCGCAGACTTGTCCGGAGTGCATCGAACCTATATCGGGGCAGTTGAACGTGGGGAGAAGAACATATCTGCGTTAAGCATTGCGAAGATTGCAAAAGCACTTAAAGTAAAGCCTGATAAGCTTCTTATTGAATGAAGTAAAAGGACTACCACCACCCTGCATTTCGGTGATAGCCCCATTTACTATTTCCTCGATACGACAATACCCCATCTATCCCAATATCCCCCAAACTCCCTCCTTGGCACCGCGACCGTTTTCGCTCCCACACCATCCTTTGAGGCATCCAGACTCGAATTCATCACGAAGACATGGGTTCGTGAATAGCCATATACCACGCAGTAGTGCTCACCGTCGCAGATACTGATGAGGACAGGGCAGTCGGATTTGATGGCCCGGGTGAGATCCTTAACGGTCATGCGGGCATAGGTCTTGGTCTTTAGACCGTATTTCTTGAACGTGGCTTTAATGTCAGCCACATCCGTTCCGTCGGAATCAGTCCCAAGATGACGGCATACGGCATGTAATGACGGATGGAAACCGAAATACTCCAGTATGATCTGAACGCTGATTGCACCGCAAGTGTAGTCTGTGGGCTGTATTCGGCGTGGGAAATGAGGCGGGAGGGTGGCCGTGGGGTGCAGTTTCTCTTCACTGCGGGCCAACGCGGTGAGGATTTTATCGAGCGCAGTATGGTTTTTCATCGCCTTTCCTGGTTGTTCTGTTCTTATACCAGACAATCAGAATTTGGCATTTAAGGCATGGGTATGGACTGTAAGAAGAGGAATTGATACATTCTTGCAAATGAAATGAGCTGCATACCATTAGGGTGCACTAAACAGGGGTAAATATATGCCAAATGTGTTTTTAATTATGGGAGATGCTAATGCTCGTAAATCTTCAACCATTCGGGGATTGACGGGTGTAGCGCGTGCATCAGAATACGATGTTGAAACATTTTTAGCCCCATTCAGATTATCAGTTTACGCAAAGGTATCATCTCTTCAGGAATCACATTTGCAACCTGTCGATTTTATCCAAACGGTTGATACTGGAAACTATGATAATGTATTAGTGAGTGTTTGGTTTTCTCATCTTAATTGGACGGATCCAATCACTCAACAACAACATACATTTCCGAGGGGGGAAGTTTATGTTCAGCAATTTTTACAACAACATTGGATAATCCAAGAAATTGTTTGCTTAGGTGTTGCGCAGTTGCCAAACCCCTTGCCGGCAGGGTTACCTGCGCCATTATTTATTCCATTATCACCCACAATGCCTTCAAATGAAATTACTTCTGATATACGAAGACATTGGAATTGGATGTAAGTGCACCCTAACCTCTTTTATAAGCATAAAGTCCAGAGACGAATACTCCTGGGCTTACACTGAAAGGTGATCGGTGCCTTTGCGCTGCGTACTTTAAGGGTTCAATTCTAATCGATGAAACAAATATTAATTAATACTTTAGAAATTGGTGATGAGTGGTTCGAGGGAGAATCATTCCTTTTTACAGCGGATTCTTTTAAAACCATTAAATTGGAATTGGAAAAAGAATCTGATCGGAGCATCGTTCTTATGTCAATAGCAATAATTGATTCGATATTATCAGAGAGAATTAAGAGAAAATGTATCATTCCGGACAAGAAAGCAATAAAACAATTATTTAAACCCGGTGGTCCTTTTAACACTTTATCCTCAAAAATAGAATGGCTCTATTGCAACGGAAACATAACAAGGGAGTTGCGTGATGATATTCACATAATTAGAGATATGAGAAATTATTGTGCTCATGAATGGGAGGCGTTCACATTGTCTGATAGCGTCGATAAAAAATATATGAGAAAACTAAATGCGTACAGAATTATTCAAGCGCAAACAAATTACATACTTAAGAAAGAGAAAAAGGAAATGACACACATGGTTGTTATTCCCTTAAGACTCCAATTCATATTTATGGCATCGATACTAATATCAAGTTTAAATGCCCAAAAGACAGTGGCGAAACCAATTGAAGACATAATTGCGCCCTAACCTTTTTTAAGTAAACATCAAGCGATGAAATCTCTTTGCTCACGGAAACACAAGCCCCCATCTCTGGGGGCTTTGTCGTTACTTGGACCTCTGTATCATCAGCGTGATTGCCAATTTCAAGAGATCGTCGTTCGATGCTTGAATCTCCGCTTCTTTCAACACGGAAGCAGCATCCCTCACGCACTGAAGCAGCAGTTCCTTCAGCCCATCTCCCGATGAAGCGGGAGAAGTCGGTTCTTCCGCCTCACCCACAATCGAGAACTCCACCTTCGATCCCATCTTCTTCCCGTTCTGAGTAGCCACACGCTGAAGTACGAATGAACTGCCAGCCTTCAGTTTGTGCTCTTGGATGAGTTGGTGGATGGGAGCATCAGCGAAGTAGCTGTATTCGACTCCGTTTTCGTCCTTCGCAGAATACAGATAGAACTCTCCGTAGTTGTTGTTCCCAACATAGGGTTTGTCTTTAAGCAGCGTTAGCTTGATCGGTTTGTCGAGCAGAAGCTCCAGCTTCGGCTTGTTGATCGTTGTCCCGTTTGTTGTGGACATCGTCTATTCCTTTCGTCTTGTATGAGAACTTGGGTTGCCCGGGTGTGAGCATCACGCCGGCTGGAGGCTTACCATTCAGTTTCGTGTAACTGGCAATTGCAACGAGATCCGGTTCAGTCTTGGCGGGTGTGACACGGATGAGCCCAAGACGCTGCCCTATGGTCATGAAGCGCTCCATGTCAACGACCTCTACCTTGTCGCGCCCCATGCGAAGCAGTATCTTTCCATGAGCCAGCGTGAGGGTCTTCTCTCCGGTGGTCTGAAGATACTTCTCCAGATTGAACGCCAGCCATGCGATCTGTTTCTGCAGCTTGCCCACCTCGTTCATATTCCATTCCTCCATCAGCCTAATCTCCACATCGGCCGTATGGTTTACATCATCGATCTTGGACTCAAGCACGGCAATGGCCGCCAATGCCTGATCTGCCTTGATCTTATTGAACTCGATGACTCGCTGTTGCTCCGTCTCTTCAGCCGCATCGAGCAGTTCCTGTAGCCATGGAGGTGATAATTTCTCGGTCATTTCTTCCTCCGTTTCTTGGTTTCCTCGACAACGGCTATCACGGCCTTGATGACCGCTTCGGCAATGAGGAGGACTTTCTCGATACGTGGACGATGGATGAGCTTCACCTTTTAGGTCCTTTCGTGATCTTGATGATGATTTGTATGATGATGCGTCCGATATTTACCATGATGTGCTATGTGGCCGCCTCGATCCAATAGACCCACCATTGCGCAATGTGAACGGGGCGATGGATGTTTGGCGGCATAATTATAGTTCGTTGCGATACCAAATACATTGAGGCGTAAAATTATTCGAAGATAATCACGGTCTTCTTATAGTGAGTGATTGCCCCGAATTGGAGTGTTCTACAATCCCGTGAAGGTTCATGGAACCGAGATTGCTGGAGATGGACTCAAGGATGAACCTCCAGAGTTCAGGAGGATATTCACGGTCCAGCTTTAAAACGAAAAAGCCGGTGGAGTGCACCGGCTCTTTGACTGACACATCGAGGGTGATCATAACATGCGCTCGGCGAGCTGATAAGCCTTCCGTTTGAGTTGCTCTCCTGATCCTCCGAACCAGATAGAACGAAGGTGTTTGTTCGGATCCTTTGCATCGTGATGATCGATATATTCTGTTACGGCATTGTATGCTCCGAAGAGGTTCCCCTTGTGCATGGAGGCTTCCGTTACATCATCGTGCAGAGAGATGATATTTTTGCGGATGTTTTCCGTCCGGGCGTTGTTCTCGGCTTGCGGATTGTCCGGGATAAGGGTCTTCACATAGTCCACGAGCTGTTGACCGGTGATCTTCCGAACAGCCATCCGGTTGAAGATGAGATCCAGTTGGTCATAGAGCTGGTTCGTGAGCCCTAAGATCTGATGCGCTTCAGCGAGTTTGTCCTGAGCGGACTGGGTGTGCTTGATGCGGACTTCCGCATCAGAACCCGAGAGGGCTGCGGTGAGCGTATTAGAACAGACTACGCGAACAGGCGTCATCTTTACGCGGATATGACTACTGCCATCGTGACTATTATAGAGAAGCACGAACTTCTCCACGGGATCTTTCTTTGGACCGATCTTGATGTAGTCCGGGAGTTTGGCGAGGAGCCAGATCTTCTCTCCCCGGCCTAGAACTCCGGCCGTGTGATAGATCGCTTCATTTCGGTCCACAAGGGGATCGAAGAAACTGAATGCATCTCTGTTGTCGACTGGTTCATATCGGGCACCGACAACACCGAGGACTTGATGAGTGTCGATCCGAACAGTAGCGAATGCATTCGGAACGTCGGAGTATTGCCGGCCGTTGATGACCGCTTTGAGGCGTTTCTTGACTACCGTGTAGCCAAGGTTCGCTGCTTCCATCGCGGTGGAAGCATTGGCGGGATGATTGAGTCGTTGCCCAAGACGATGCCAGGGTACATCTCCGGTTGAGAACATCGAGGTCCGATTACCCCGTCGTTCGAGGTTGTGGGACATGGAGCCTCCATAGATGGTATTGGATAGGTATGAAATGGGTTACCTATTCTTATACCATATCGGAGAACATTGTCTTTAGTGCTGAATATTTATTTTCAAACTGATGTCCGAAAACAGAAAAAAATGGATATAAGGATGTATGAGGCTGACGATGAGAGCGGATGAATATTAAATCTTGGGTTGCGGTATTGACTCTTTCTTCATCCTTGAGTACGATACCGTTGCAACATGCCCGTGTTGCACATCTCATACGCCCTTCGAGAAGCCGCCCAACTTCTGATCGTCGTTCAGCGTTATGTTTTTCTGTGACAGAAGCACATTCTTTCAGCACCACCATACCCACGCCCTGAGGTGATGATGAATTCCTCCTATCGTGCCGCCATAGCGTTACTACTGTTTGTATCGTTGCTCTCTTCGTGCAAGAAAGATCCTCCCGTCACTCCGCCGATCGAACCGCCTCCCTACAAACAAAGCATCTTCCTTTCGGTCGCGGACAGCGGATTAACCGAGGTGGTTCTTTCGCTTTCCATGACCGACACGCTCCCCCCGAGAGGATATGAGATATTTCGTAACAACAATAAAATACTGTCGGGATCGCTCTTCGGTAAAGAGACTTCTCTGGTGGATATCACAGCACAGATGAACACATCATATGCCTATCAGGCATTCCGGGTTGATAATGGAATGCGGACTGATTCCAGCACTGTTGTTGCGACAAGGACACTTGATACGACAAGCCATGAATTTGCGTGGACGGAATACACGTTTGGGAATTGGAGCCCAAATGTGTTAAGAGATATAGAAATCGAATCTGATACAAAGATTATTGCCGTTGGGACTATCTCAACAAGAGATTCAAGTGGAAAGTCAACGGAATACAACGTTATCAAGCAGGAAAACAATTCATGGAAACTTCAACGGTTTTTATCGAATGCACAGATTCTCTACCCGGGATCAATTGGTGACGATAGCATATTTGCAGAAGGAACAACATTAAGAATAATCTCAAGCAATGATATTTGGCTCGCTGCGGGGAATATGCACCATCTTACACAATCGAGTTGGAAACAAGAACGCGCTGAAGGTGCTGGATTTGGAAGTGAACTGTGGGGAGATGATAAAAATAACATTTGGATTGTTGGTGCCCTTGGAACAATTATCAAATACAATGGACTAACATGGCAAAAACAGTCTAGCAGCACGACAGTCGATTTAACCGACATCTGGGGCACACCTGACGGGAGCACCGTGTGGGCGTGCGGGTATAAGTATGATTATACCACAAGCGTATTGTTGCAATACACAAAGCAATCAAATTCGTGGCAGACGCTCTGGACAAAAGAAGGAATATCGACATATCCATTTGATATAGTAGGAAGCATTTGGGGAAACAGGAAGTTGTATGTTGCGAGTGGCGCAGAGGTGTATGAGTTGAACGGAAGCGCGATTAAAAAACACTCACCATGGTTCCAGAATTTCATCTATCATATTCGCGGCAACGGAGAGAATGATATTGTTGCTGTTACCGGCGGAGGAGGGATCTGGCATTTCAACGGATCGAACTGGAAGAAGATTTATTTAAACGCACAGCGTTCGTTAAACTCAGTTGCAATAAAAGAGAATATGATCGTTGCTATAGGCACAGACGAAAGCAGTTTTCCGAACAAGGCGTTTGTTCTTGTCGGAAGCAGACTCAAATAACATATATAGGAGGTTCAATGAAAAACATACTTCGATATATTGTTATTTTATTAATGTTGTCCATGACATATCCTTTTATGGTATTTGCCACGGAAGGAGAGTTTTGGGTTAAATATGATAATTTCGGACAGAATACTATGACAGTGCATTTGCAATCAATTGGTCATGCATGGGATTGGAATGGCAGCAGTGTAATTGTTGCCCAGAACTTCGATGAACAAATGACATTCGGCAACTTAAAAGAAATGGAAGGATGGGATCAACCCAAAAATAATGGAGGAAATGGATTGATCCCTTGGGGTTTGATTAAAATCAGTATGAATATGCCTACTTATGGTGAGCGGGAATTCTATGTTGATTTGCGTGATGAAGGCTGGATTAGTGATGGTATACGATATCATGGTGCGGCTGATTGTTATATCCATTTGGACCAGTCTACCGGAAATATGTGGATACAAGCGATATATGGTAATCCATATCCCATAACTACAATCAATAACGGTGATACAGTGAAAATATGGGAAGTATTTGATGCCGGATCTCCTAAGACGGATCAATTCTTATTGAATATATATCTAGCAAATATCGTTCAAACAGGTGCGGGCGATAATATTGCCACTGGAACGCTTAAGGTAAATGGGAGCGACTATAGCTCGAACACAACTCCTCAATTCACTCTAAATGCATCATATACCATCGGAACAAATAACGAACGGTTTACAAACTATAATGGAAGCGACATTACATACAAGCATCATCACTGGAATACAACGGTTCAAGATTATTTACTATCCCGGTTGCTAGGAAATACGCGCTTCGAACTTGAACAGAGAGCACAATTTGTGACACTAAGTTCCGCCACACTTCAATCTTACAACATAGACGGAGCAACATTGGATATTGAGTTTCAAGATCCTTGGTATAAAGAACAAAACGGCACACAACCTGGTAATTGGAAAACATACAACGGTTCCTTCACTCCCCCTGGTGCATATGGAGAAAGTGTGGGTGGGATATTTAAAAACCAAAATCCAAATCCTCAAAACCCAAATATTCGGTATTATTCAATTCGCACATTATCCCCCCAATCGAAAAATGGAATTCAATATCTATTTACTGGCTGGACATCTAGCAATGCATATTTGACAGCAGGAGAGCCAATATCCGGATATGACAATAAGATTGTTGTGTTCACCAATGATAATGCCGAAGTAAAGGCAAATTACAAAGCCCAACTCGCCACCGGCGATCCTGTCGGATATAGTAATTCCGGTCAGCGAAAAGTAATTCGAACTCCTGGGGGATATATCCACATGGTGTATGCAAGTGCTGGAAAGATCTGGTATGAGATAGGGGTTGAGGAAACAGGTGGGATTACCTGGTATTTGATGAATGGCTCACAACCAATCAATGGAACTACAGAAGCTAAATCACCTTCCATCACTTACAGCAATGACAAGATCGTCGTCACGTATCAAGAAAAATACGGATCAAATAATTATAAGATCGTGCTGCAGGTCTTCGCAATCCTCGAAGAATATTCAGCAGCGAAACATTATCTAACAACTGAACTTGCCAATTATTCAACCGATGCAAACCCGGTGATATCGTTAAATCCGTTTAATCAATTTGTTGCAATCTGGAAACAATCTTCAGGAACCCAGGGCTTATACTATTATCTTGGGGCTATATCATCTTCATATCAAATTGTGCAACCCACACTTTCGGGAATGTTATCAGGAACTACATCGACTTCCCATTCTCCTGCTGTTGATGCCAATCGAACGGTATTTAATAATCACTATAAGTATTTTCAATGTGCTTATACGCATGGAAGCGCAATACTATACCGGAAAATATATAATACAGATGATTATCATTGGGCAATCGCCCCCGCATCTGACATTTCATATAATTCAGGTTATACTGATAATTACAGTCCTTCCATTATCGCGTGGGGTAATATCGATGCTCGCGTCGCCTGGGTCGGCAAACGGTGGGAAGCTGGGGGAGGCCTTGAGAAGAGGCAGGCCGAGGAAGAGGATGGTGCTTGGGTGACGAAGGCGGTCTTCAAAGATCCATCTGTTTCCGGCACGTTCTGGAGTTATGAAGACCAAGTCAGCAGTGTCAACATCCAGAAGAACATCGCCGCAGACGGTTCGGAACCGGGGTATATCATAGGATGGAGCGCCGCGGAAGGCGCGGAGAACCGGTACTCCCGAAGCAGTTCGCTTGTTCAAACCAACGCCTTCAATGTTCAGGGAAGCGATGTACAGATCATCGGAGGAACATCCTGGAGCACGATGTACGGTACTTTCCTGAATCCGGTCGGTGGGTTGTTCAAGATCGAGCGCTCATCATCGGTGCAATCTCTCGGTAAGCAGCAGACGGAGAAGATGTATTCCGGCAGATCCGGCATCGCCGCTATCGGTGATGCGGAGTTCTACTTTGCCGTCGGTGATGTTACTGCGTCCGGCCAAGAAATATCCTTCAAGGAGAAGCATGATACGCTCGATGTCGATGGTATCGGAGTGTTAAATGAATACTTGACGACAGAGCCGTTCCAACTTACCGACCAATCGGAGTTTTTGTATAGCGTGCAATACGGTTTCAACGACTCCGCTGCGGCTGTTGGTGCTCTCTCAGAAGGGGGATATATCGACTTCCGGTTAGAGTTGGTCGATGATGCGACCAATGCGGTCATCGGGGAATATGATGCAGTACGCTACACCGAAACCAACGTCTTCCAACATGCGCAATACGGCTATATCGTTAACACTTCCGGTATTGGTTCCCGGACAGTGCGGTTGCGTCTGGTGGTTGCATCGTCAATGGAAGCGAACTTCGCATTGAACAACATCATCGGTAGCAAGCCATTGATCGCACTTGGCAAGGGCGGAATACTTAAGAAGCGGATAGGATATAAAGGCTCTCTTGCCGTTACCGAGTATTCGCTTGGTCAGAACTTCCCCAACCCCTTCAATCCCTCCACCACAATATCGTACGCCCTCCCGCAGGACGGCCTGACCACCCTGAAGGTGTACGACGCACTCGGACGAGAGGTGGCTGAACTGGTGAACGAGTTCAAGACGACAGGACGGTATACCACCTCGTTCGATGCTTCACGGTTGTCGAGCGGGGTGTATGTCTATAAGTTGGTATCAGGGAAGTATACCGCAAGTAAGAAAATGATGCTTGTGAAATAAGGATAAACTTAATAATGCCCAGCACGCAGCTGGGCTTTTTTTATTAATCCAATAACAAGGAGGGATTCTATGTCGGCATATTATGTAAATAAAAATGCGCAACCGAATTCCAAGGATCACGAGGTGCATAAAGAGGGTTGCACATGGATGCCTGAATCACAGAACAGAATATACCTCGGTGATTTTTCAAATTGCAGGGACGCGGTAAAAAAGGCGAAACAATTCTTTTCAGACACAAACGGTTGCTATTACTGCTCGAACGAATGTCATACGACATAGCAAAAAGCCCGGCCCCCCACGCCGGGCTTTTTGTTTATATCAATCCTTGTTCCATCATCGATGTGAAATTATCACCGGCAAAGATGATATGATCGTGCACCGGTATGCCAATGATCCTCCCCGCCTCGGCCAGCTGCCGGGTGATCTGGATATCCTCGCGGCTTGGTTCCACGTTCTCACTTGGATGATTGTGAGCTAGGATGATGGCTGCAGCGGTGGTCACAATCGCCCCACGAAATACCTCTCTTGGATGCACCAGCGATGAGTTAAGCGTCCCTTCCGACACAACCTCGAACCCGATGACCCGATTCGCACTGCTGAGCCAGAACACCACGAAGCGTTCACGGACCTGATTCTTGAATAACGAGCCGTAATGCAGGAAGATGTCGGTGGGGGATTGGACTGTGATGTGCTTGACGCTGGTGAGTTCGGGAGCAAGTTCAATCGATTCCTTGAACCGCCATGTGACGGTTCGGATTGCGTATTTCATTAGACCTCCGTAGTTGTGAGTGTGTGCCTACGGGGTTCTTATGCCATATTTCGATTGGAAAGATGAGGCGGTCGTTGATTTAAGGGTGGAGGTTGGGTAACTTTTGGCTATCGATAGTTCAGTCAGATGGGACCCAATGGGATCCCATCTGAGGTACTGTTGCATCGGATCCAAAGAGTTGCTTCTACATCGAGAGATGCCGCGGATCCAGCGAGACAGGTTAAAGCCAAAATAGTTTTATTCTTTATTTTGATTTCTTAGCCCATATATCGATTTCTAAATTATTGTTTCCAGTTTATCAAAAGGCGTCTTTAGGGTCGGTGGGTGGTTGTTATATCGTTGTCTACTATTGTGAAAACATCCTATAGAGTAATCTAACGGTTCTCATGCTGTTGTCACTGGTTTCTTGGACGTTCTCGAATGGATCAAAAGGGTTCTCAGAAGGACTGCTATTAAGTTGTTTAGATTACTATCATTGAGGAAATGGTATCCCCGATACACCTTTGCTTTTCTTGAATAACCGCATGAATTGAGTTACATTTAACTTATGAAAGGATCCGCCGAGACGGCAATTGGACTCGAACGAATTGTTGAATTGCCAAATAAACAATCTAGAGAAACTTTGATTTTAATTCGACAAAATTTTTAAGTCACAATTGTATTATTAAGGTTTAGGCAAAATAAAGTTGAAAATGTTCTTTCACGCTTAAAATTATAAATATGTCCTTATCTTCTATTTCAATCTCACGGCCTGTAACTACTACAATGTTTTATCTTGGAGTTGTATTTATTGGGCTAATTACTTTTCCGAGTATCGCCGTTGATTTTCTGCCTCCTATTACAATTCCTAGGCTCACAGTTCAAACTTTATATCCCAATGTGTCCTCAAAAGAAATTGAAATCAGTGTGACTCAACCACTTGAATCGAGTTTAAGCACAGTCGCTGGAGTCAAAAAAATATCATCAATTTCAAAAACGGGATTATCGATAGTTACCATTGAATTTGATTGGTCAACTAAAATGGACTTCGCAACATTAAACGTACGAGAAAAATTGGATCAGTTACGCCCTTTCTTACCCAAAGAGGCTAGTCGTTCAACAATCCAAAAAGCAGATCCTTCCACAGAGCCTATTGTTGTACTTGGGGTGTACAACAAAAGAAAAAACACTTCCCCAAAACACTCTGCCGACAGCACATCGACCCCGTCCAATTTAATCGAATTAAAAGAGATAGCGAAAGCATTGCTTAAACGTAGAATAGAGCAGATTGAGGGTGTTGCACAAGTATCTGTCTTGGGAGGTGATGAACGTGAAATACTAGTGAGAGCAAATCGAGATAAAATGCAACTGTTAAATGTATCTATTGATGAAATTTGTCAAGCATTAACACGAGCAAATATAAATTTACCGGGTGGAACACTCAGGATTGGAATGGCACAATATCCATTGCGTACGCTCGGGGAGTTTTCTTCAATTGACCAAATAAAAAGTGTAATTATTAACACCAATGCGTCGGGGAGATTAATCCGCGTCTCTGATATAGGAGATGTGGTAGATACTGTAAAAGAACGAATAGGATTTGCACGATACAATGGTGAAGAAATAATATCATTAGAAATCAGGAAAGAAGCGGGTTCTAACACTGTTCTTACTTCAAAAAAAATCCATCAAGTAATTCAACAAATTCAGTTAGAGTACCCCTTACTCAATGTGGTTATTCTTTCAAATCAAGCAGAATATATCAACCAATCGGTTGATGACATTCTTCAAGCAATAATCATAGGTTCAATATTGGCCTTTCTTGTGTTATTTATTTTTTTAAAAAACCCAAAATATCCTTTGATTGTTGGTCTTACAATACCTATTTCTATCGTTGGAACATTTGTTGTAATGTATTTTTCAAACATTACGTTAAATGTAATGTCTTTGACAGGATTGGCACTCGGTATTGGGATGCTTGGGGACAATGCAATAATTGTGGTTGAAAATGTTACCCGGCTTCGGGAGAAAGGAATGGGACTTGTTGACGCCGCATTGAATGGGGCACGAGAGATTAATATTGCAGTTACGGCTTCAACGTTTACTAATGTTGCTATTTATTTACCTATCATATTTGTTGAAGGTGTAGGGCGTCAAATGTTTGGTGATATGGGATTAACAATGACGGTCTCTTTAGTAGTATCATTAATAGTAGCAATTACTTTGGTCCCTATGCTTGTTTCTAGAAGCATTGATTTTTTTCCGGTAGAAACATCAAGAATAGCGTCAACAATAAATCAAAACTTTGATGTATCGTCACCCAGACATAAGATGTCAAATCAACAAAAAAAATTAGCAAGAAGATGGTTTAGACGTATCGAAAATTATTTATCTCGTAAAGTGGGAAGACTAAAAATGTTTATTAGGTACATTGTCCTTCGTTTGCATACTATTGTAGACAATATGAGTGAGCATGCATATCACATGCTAGATCAATATTTGTTATGGGGGATTGACAATAAAAAAGTTGTTGTAGTCGCACTATTGTTTGTTTTCATCTTATCACTCGGTGCAGCATATTACATTCCCAGCGAATCAGCCCCAGATTTAGACAACTCTCGATTTGTAATTAGCATTAAAATGCCCACTGGTACTACTCTAGAAGGGCTTTCACAAATTACCAAAACTATTGAAGATGATATCAAAAGAACAAATGGGGTTGACGGAATATATTCAATGGTGGGTATTGTGGATGATATAAGTATTTGGTCAGTTTCTAATTCTTCAATGGAATCAATTAAAATTGAAGTGAATGTACAAAAAGAAAATAATAGTAATACCGTTATCGAGAGTATTCGAGAGAAACTGAGTCTTTTTCAAAACTCGTATAATGGATTAGAATATACTATTAAGAAAAAAGGAACATCAATAGAACAAATACTCCGGCCCGAAAATAATGACATCAAACTTCGAGTTGTTGGAAGCGATATGAAAATTGCTTCTGACCTTGCAAGAAAAATATCATCTCGTATTAAAGAAATTAAGGGAGTTGCTGATTTGCAAACAAATTTGCAAAACGGAAGCCCTGAATATGTATTGGTTGTTGATCGCAATAGGGCAAATTATTATGGGCTGACAGTACAACAAATCGCTAAATGGGTTTCAGATCAAGTTAAAGGTAGAGAAGCATCTGAGTATAGTGAATTCGATCGTAAAATTGTAATACGAGTATCAACTAACTCGAATGGAAGACAAAGCATCAATGAACTAATGTCATCATACATAAATATCGGAAACGGTTCTATTCCATTGCGTGAACTCGTCAATATAGAATCTCTTGTTAGTAATGATGAAATATGGAGGGAAAATCAGCAAAGCGCTGCGGTCATTACTGCCAACATTAACGGTCGGTCACTTAATAGTGTATTGGGTGACATAAATACAGTGATTAGTGAGTTTCCGTTTCCATCGGGTTACACTGTTTTAGTTGGTGGGGAAAATGAAGAGATAAAAAATTCATTCAAGGGATTAATGATCGTCATTGTTCTTTCTATCTTTATTGTATATATGATTTTAGCGGCAGAATACGAATCTGTTCTATATCCCCTCGTCATTTTACTAACTAGTCCAATGGCCATAATTGGATCGATTCTTGCCATGATAATCACAGGCCAAAATTTTAATATAATGTCTTTAATTGGTATTGTAATTATGATAGGTGCTGTTGATAATGATGCAGTAATTGCTGTTGATATCATTTCAATGCTGAGGAAACAAGGGAAAGACTTAAAAAATGCTATAATAATCGGAATGAAGCAACGTTTGCGCCCTATTTTAATTACAACCGTAACGACCATTCTTGGCATGATTCCCCTTGTTTTCGAATTCGGAACTGGATCGGAACTTGTTCGAGCTTTAACTATTCCTTTGATAGGCGGCATGATATCATCAACATTTTTTACGGTTGTTGCCATACCTATTATTTACATTTACGTTGACAATATAGTGTGGAGTCGCAACAAATAGATATTTTAATCAGTTCCAAGTTTCAAAAAATTAATTATGTCAATTCTCAGCAAACTTCTTCAACGCCCCGTTGCGATGAGTATGTTTTATCTAATGCTTATTGTTAGTGGTATATATGCTTTCTTAAGATTACCTCTAGAACTTGCTCCTCAGATAGAATACCCAAATCTTTCAGTCTCGACAAATTGGGGGCATACTTCTCCTGAAACAATGGAAGCGCATATTTCTGCTCCAATTGAATCAATTGCAAATTCTGTACAAGGCGTACGAAATGTTAGTTCGGTTTCAGGGGAAGGCGAATCGAGAGTTGATATTGAATTTGATCAAAATGTCGATATGGATTATGCTCGATTTGAGTTGAAGGAAAAAATTTTAAGTTTTTCTGAAACACTACCCTCAGAAGTACCAATTCCAGAAATTAAACACTATTTGCCTGAAGATATTAAGAACCTACAAGGATTTCTTTCATTTTCTTTGTTTGGGAACTACTCGAAGCATGAACTCACTCGTATAGCAAAAGAGGTTTTTGTGCCGGCTTTATTATCAATTAAAGGAGTTGCAAGTGTGCAAGTGTACGGAGGGGTCGAAAAAAATATTTCAATAGAAATCGATTCAAATCGAGCAGAACTGTTAGGAATCAATTCTGAAATAATTTGGTCCAAAATAAAGGCAAACGTGTTTAATGGAAACGTTGGTTCAATCATCGAAGGTAATAGTCGCAACATTATTTCTATTAAAGACAACGCGTCAAATGTTGCACAGTTCAAAGATATTAATGTATCTTCTGATGGTAACTTGACTCCAATATACTTAAAGGATGTTGCTAATATTAGTGAAAATGTTGAAGAACCATCCAACCTCTACAGAGTAAACGGTAAGCCATCTGTTTCAATAGTCATTGATAGAGAAGCAAATACAAACACTCTAAATGTTGCCAAAAGTGTTTTAAAAAAAACTCTTGAACTGCATGAACGGCTTCCAAAGGAGTTATCTCTTTTAAAAATATCCGATAAAAGCGAATATTTAATACGTGAGCTGAATAAACTATTTCTTGAAGTTCTATTTTCATTTGGTTGTATTTTTCTTTTGTTGTTATTTTTCCTTCGGAATGTACAATCATCGGTATTAGTTCTTTCTTCTATTTTGTTTTCACTAGCAGGAACATTTTTCTTTTTTTGGGTTTTTGGAATAGGCTTAAATCTATTTACGATGGCAGGATTAATTCTTGGTTTTGGTCGATTGGTTGATGATTCGATTGTTGTTTTAGACAATATCAGTAGAAAATTAATTTTTACCTATGGGGAGAAACAAAATGCAATACTGACTGGATTCAGAGAAATTGCATTGCCAGTAATTGCATCAACTCTTGCAACTGTTGGAGCACTTACTCCCATGGGTTTTCTTCCCATCGAATTAAAACCATATTTTTTACAATTTAGTTATGCTATTGGAATCTCACTTATAATGTCACTTTTGGTTTCATTCACTCTCATCCCATTAATGCTTACAAAGATAAATCTAAATCAAAAAGAGAGTAATAATTCTCTCAAAGTTAAGAAAATAGGCGTTAAGGTATATCATTGGCTATTACTATTTGTTCTTAAAAGAAAGGGAATTGCACTATTTATTATTATTTGGTTTTTCGGATTCCCCGTTTGGCTATTACCAGATAAAATCAATACATCTGGCGAATTAAGTTCATTTTATAATAAAACAATAGGTAGTGATTGGTATCAAAGTGTTCGGCCTTTGATAAATTATTGTTTTGGAGGTACGTCATTTCTATTTTTTTCAAAAGTACCGAAAGGTGAAATATGGGATATTGACCCTGATACTTATTTGATTGTGCGGATTCAATTTCCTCAGGGGACGCAAATTGAACAATACGATTCGATAGTTAAAGAAATAGAAAACCGGACAGTTTTTGATACAATTCATATAGCCAAAGTTACTTCCAAAATATCTAAAGAATCCGGGGTCATAAGAATTGACATAAATAAACAATATGCAGACTCGAATTTCCCTATAAAGTTAAGAAATGATTTAATCCTATTTGGAGCTCAGACAGGAGGCGCGAAAGTATTTATTTATGGTTATGGACCTGGGTATAATAATACTGGCGATATACTGCCTATCTTCGAGATAAATGTTGAAGGCTATAACTATAACACTGTAAAGTCGATTTGCGAGCAAATTCGTGGCAAGTTAGAGCAGAACTCTCGTGTATCAGATATAGATATTAACGGATCATTTGGAAAATGGGATTCATATCAAGAGATTGTTGTGGATATCGATCGTGATGCTACTAACCGATATGGTTTGACTATTGGAGATGTGGTTGAAGCGATTAAATCAATCGCCAATAGCGAGGTTGTTTATGGAACTATTCCATTTGGCGATAAACATTTAAAACTTGTTATTAGAAATAAAGAGGGAGAAAATTTGTCGATATATGATTTAGACAACTATTTAATATTCAATAAAAACGGAAAACCAGTTCGACTTAAAAACATAATTCATGTTTTTGTGCAAAAAAGCCCTGGCGAAATATACCGACAAGATCAGCAATATATTCGATCGATATCATTCGAATATAAAGGTCCATATAAATTTGGCGCGAAATATACTGATGGTGTAATAAAATCAATGCAACTCCCCCATGGTTATTCTGTGTATAGAAAGTTACCAGAAGTATTTTTGTCCGATGAGAATCGCAATGCTCTTTTATTGATTGCTTTGTTCAGCTGTGTGATTGTCTTTATGGTTACTGCATCACTTTATGAATCATATCTCAATCCAACAATAATCATTCTTGCTATCCCTTTTTCTCTTATTGGATTATTTGCTGCTTTCTATTTTTCTGGAGAACCATTTGGCAGGGGAGGATATGCCGCTATCATATT
The DNA here is from genome assembly GCA_009026175.1 of Zoogloea sp. Taxonomy (GTDB): domain Bacteria; phylum Pseudomonadota; class Gammaproteobacteria; order Burkholderiales; family Rhodocyclaceae; genus Zoogloea. The sequence goes on from WBTZ01000065.1 coordinate 23,877, forward strand.
GTTAATTGGAATTGTGGTCTCAAATTCAATTGTTCTATTAGATGGTCTCACCGTTAAGTATGTTCAAAATGGTTATAGTGTGTCAAATTTGATAGAAGTTTGTACCCATCGATTGCGACCAATTATGATGACTAGCGGTGCAACTGTAATTGGGATGATACCACTCCTTTTTGAAGACCGTTCAAGTATTTGGTACCAGTTATCAATTGGAGCAATTGGAGGAATGCTTTCATCTACGATTTTAGTATTAGTTATATTGCCGCTTGTTTTTTCGATGTTCTATGGAAAAAAATAAAATGATTATTGTCCACTTTACGGTGTGTATTTTTACTAAAACACTTCTTATCAGGCTATATTGTACAATTTGGAATATGTTGAACTTGTTGAATATATCTGGATATATCAATTTTACCTCAGATAAAATTATGGAGTAAACTATAAAAATTCTGCTTTAAGATACCTTTGACTCGTCTTGTGATCATAAATATGATTTCCGAGTATATTCGTCGACTGTGAATTTTATTTATACTTTGCATTCCTTCAAAAATGACAAAAGAATTTTCCAACTAGGCATCCTAAAAATACGAATCCAAGAACATCAAGAACATTATTATTTGATATTTTTGTCTTGATAATTTGAATATTCGTTTATACATTTTGCACATAATTCACTGCGTTGTTTTATACCCCAAACTAATTCTTAATGGAGGTAGTTATGGCAACAAGAACAAAAATTTACACGCTTTTTTTGGCGGTTTCGTTTTTTATTTTGTTGTTCGACTATAATACCGCATTGGCCGAGGAAGTCAAAGCATGCCGAAATTGTTTTGGATCAGGCGGGGGATTTGAATGTATTAGCGTTGCCTCGGGATATGTAACTTGTGGGACTTCTGGCGGAGTTTGCTCCACTGGTCAGTTATGCCGTCCTGATTAATATTTTAATATCAACAAACACATTACAACTATTTTAAAATTAATTTAACCGTGTGGTTTCTAATCTGACACACGGTTTTTTTGTTGCCTTACACAACCATTCAACATAAAAGACAACAAAATTGCAAATATTATTTTAAAATGAAATTATGGTTTGTGTTTTGTAAAACTGTAATGTATTATTCTATGGCTATTTGATGCAAGCTCCACCATGCCAAATGAGCAATTATACAACCACTTATCCAAGCACCTTTAATCTGAAAAGATATAAAAAAATGGAGGGGGTAAGAGTTTCAAACAGTCAAAGCCATAAAGGATATTCTAAAAATCCTCCGCAACGACATTCGTTGGTACAAGAACACGGTACGCTTTTCTCCTTAAAATACTAGTTGTCTTCGATTCTAGGAATGAAACAGAGTTGGTGTATTTCATCAATTTTTATAGTCTTCCGCCCGCGATCTAGAGAATCGGGTCAAGTTCAATCTTTCCGAGTCGTCATCGTCGCATCTTGTATGATGCCGAAATAATGCGATTACAGGATTGAAAAAACAAACAGGGCAAGGGCATAAAGATTAAGGCAGTCGAAGAGTTCATTGCACTTCCACGAGCCGCACTCTTTGGGTCTGCTTTTCCACATGATGCCACTTTATTAAACAATACTAACAAAGGACGGTTTTTCGACGTCAACCTCTTCGACTGGTCGGCAATCGTGTATATCGTAGCGACACGTTCGATTTGGACAATCAGTAAGTTCGGATCGAGATGATTTCTTCCCACAAAGACAACCGGGCACGACCAGCAACGCTTGACATCGGGCCGCTATACCAATATCGACACCGCTGGATTATTAAACGCAGTTTGTGTGGCTGCAAAACATCGGACACATCGAAATCTTTTCCTTTTACTAACCATTTACAATATTGGAATTAAACACTGCTATAAGGGCATGAAGATTTTACTATTCGCACTTGTATCGTTTCAGAGCTTAATGGACAAATAAGCGTTGGAAGTTAAGAGATGGAATTGGGTATATTCCACTCAACCGGTAGAAAGGAATACCCGCCATGCCTACACCCGCCACGTTCCCCGACAGCGTCGTCCGTGAGATCAAGCGACGCACCCGCAAGAAATACTCCAGCGAAGAGAAGATCAGGATCGTCTTAGAAGGACTCCGGGGGGAGACGGCGATCACGGAAATGTGCCGCAAGGAAGGGATCATCCCGAACGTGTATTACAAGTGGAGCAAGGAGTTCTTAGAGGCCGGGAAGAAGCGCCTGGCGGGGAACACCGAGCGCGAAGCCAGCAGCTCTGAAGTGGTCGATCTGAAGAAGGAGAACGATCAGTTCAAGCAATTGGTGGCGGATCTCTCGCTGAAGAACCGTGTGCTCAAAAAAAGCTTGAGTGGTATGGAGTCCGCCTTCGAGGAAGCATGAGATACAGCCAGGCGGAGAAGATGGAGATCATCCGCATGGTGGAAGACTCACAAATGCCGGTCAGGAGAACGCTGGAAGAACTCGAGATACCACGCAGCACGTTCTACGATTGGTATGAACGGTATCTCACCGGTGGGTATGACGCACTGGGAGCCAAGAAGCCACAACCCAAACGGTTCTGGAACAAGATCCTGGAGAGCGAGAAGGAGCAGATTGTTGCCGTAGCTTTGGAGCATCCGGAACGGTCCCCGCGGCAGCTGGCCTGTTTTATCACGGATACACAGGGGTACTTTTTTTCTGAGTCCAGTGTGTATCGGGTGTTGAAGGCCTATAATCTGGTTCCGAGTCCGAATTACATTGTCATGAAGGCGTCGGACAGCTTCAAGAATCCGACGACGAGAGTGCATGAACTGTGGCAGACGGACTTCACGTACTTCCGGATCATCGGATGGGGGTGGTATTATCTGGCGAGCGTTCTGGATGATTACTCACGATATATCATCGCCTGGAAGTTGTATACCACGATGGCGACGACGGATGTGAAGGACCTTCTTGACCTAGCCATCGACAGGACCGGGATCCAGCAGATCGCCGTCCGGCACCGGCCGCGGTTATTGTCGGACAACGGACCGGCGTATGTGTCGAAAGAGCTCCGGGAATACCTTGAAGGCCAAGGAATGGCGCAGTCCCACGGAGCGCCGTATCATCCGATGACGCAAGGGAAGATCGAGCGGTATCATCGGTCGATGAAGAATGAGATCAATCTGCAGAAGTATTATCTTCCGTGGGAACTGGAGCAGGAGATCGGCCGGTTCATTGAATACTACAACAATGAACGCTACCATGAATCATTGAACAATGTCACACCGGCAGATGTGTATTACGGCAGGCATCACGAGATCATCACACGAAGGGAACGCCTGAAGCGCAAGACGTTCAGAGCACGAAAACGGTATAACTTAGCTCCACTCACAGCCCAAACCGTCTCTTAGCAAAAACAACTTTTTGTCCGAAAGGCTCTGAAGACATACATTCGCACTCAATACAAAGTATAATCGGAAACCGGAGGAAGAGTCATTGATTTACAATCCAAAAAATTCTGAATTGGACTGTCGTGTTTAACAGTCAAAGGATTCTTTTAATATTCAATATAAAATCCCCAATCGAATACTCAATGTAGTCTCAGGAGCAAACAATTTTTACCAATTTCGGGCCATTAAATTGGACGGGATTTCAAATATATTTAAATAATAAACAATGAATAAGATAGCATTTTTCCTACGGATAATTTTATCCGCAAGTATGATACTCGCGGGTGGTACAAAAATTATAAACCCGACCGATTTTTCATCTGTTTTAGTTTATTCTATTCACTTCAGTGAAACAGCGGGCGCTTTAATTGCAACAATTCTACCTGTTCTTGAACTATTGTCTGGATTATTAGTTTTATTTCCTGGAATTTCTGGTCGAGTTGGGATAATTATAATCAGATGTCTCTTATTTATTTTTCTTGTTTTCCATATTCTGAATTTGCTACTAAATTTTTCGACGAATAATTGTTTCTGTTATGGGTTATTATTTGACTTTAGCAATACTCAGATGCTTGTTATAGTTCTAATTTTATTTGGCATCTCTTGTTTACACATACAGAGATTCTATCGTATTGAAACCGCCAAAATATCATCGGATCTTAAGATTTTCACAAAAAGTGATTTCCTTTTTGCTATTATTGTTTTTGTATTTTTTGTTTTCTCATTGTCTATTCGGTATCAACATATTAGAAAAGATTCTGATTCGGGTATTATTAGCAAATCAGAAAATATCTTTTTTCAAGAGCGAATTAAAAATATTCTTGAAAGTTTGAGCTCT
>WBTZ01000066.1 GCA_009026175.1 Zoogloea sp.
GCGGTGGGGAGGGGGAATGGAGCGGCCTGCGGGCCGCTTCTTTTCTTTGGAGTGGGAAGCGGAGTTGTTGCGCTTCTTTGCTGGGGTAGGCCTGTCTGAATCAAGGCTTCTGGTAATCGATGTTCTGGGTTGATGGTGCGGAGGGTGAATGTCCAGTGATTTAGTTCACATTGTGCAGGTGGCTTATTTTGCTTCAGGTTTTATTGATTGCGTCCGATGATATTGGTCACTAAGGAAATATGTAGCCGATGTAAATAGCAAGGTGGGTTAGACGGGAGTGGGAAGAGGGGTTTCGGCGGTCGAGGAAGATATGCTCAGCCAACGACGGTTTTCGGCCAGAAGCTGCCGGTCGCAGCCCGATCCAGATAGCGGAAATTAGGGGGTGGAGATATGCATTAGGTCTATGTTCTACATGGATCGAATCATCTTGCTATGCCGTTGGCAGCTGCTTTCCCTGCCGTGTTACTTCGCATTGTGCACAGATTGCGTTCTTGGACAATAATTTGCTGGCCGTTTTATCCAGCGTTCCGATGTTACGCTGCAGAACTGTCGGTCCAAAACAAAGCTAGAGTTCTTATGGTCACTAAGCTCACGGTTAAGAATAAGAAGCGCTCAAGAACGGCAAAGAGAATTTCTCTAATCGATGAAAATGGAGTTTTCTCGGCATACCCTAAAAAATTGAGTGGTGTTCCGTTGGAGTATCAGGCGGCAGTCTATGCCAAGCAACTCCGCGAACGTCGGGCATCGAAGCCAAAGCGAGGGGGGTCTCCGGTGCTTCCCGGCTCATACGGGTCGGGTAAGAAGAGGTGAGAAGCTCTAACAGGTTGATGCAGAATCCAGTGAACGATCCGGCCACCCATCTGCCCTAGCTGTATCTCCCGAACCCCAGGCACAGCAACGATGCGCGGCGAAGTGGATCCCCAGTCCTCGATGTTTCACTATTTCTCGGTCGAGTCCCGGATTCCGGCCGATCATCCGCTGCGGCCGGTGAAGAAACTGGCCGACTCGGCGCTGTCGGCCATTTCGGCGGAGCTCGATGGGCTCTACGCCAAGGGCGGGCGCCCCTCGATTCCGCCGGAGCGACTGCTCAAGGCCCAATTGCTGATCGCTTTCTATTCGGTACGCTCGGATCGGCAGTTCTGCGAGCAGCTCGATTACAACCTGCTGTTTCGGTGGTTCCTCGATTTGGACCTGGAATCGGGTAGGTTAGATCAATCCAATGTCAGCCGCCTGTGCGAGCGCTTGGTGGAAACCGACATCGCCCGGCGCTTCTTCGACGAGGTGGTCCGCCTGGCCCGCAAGGACGATGACGAGCCGCCTAAATCCGGCGGGGACGGCACCGGTAAGGTGGACTTCAAGGGCGAGAAGCGCTCCAACACCACTCACCGGAGCACGACCGATCCCGACGCGAAGCTCATGAGGAAAGGCAACGGCCAGCCGGCCAAGCTCAGTTACGGCGGCCATGCGCTCATGGAGAACCGCAGCGGCCTGTGCATCGATCTGCTCATCACCGATGCCACTCTGGCCGAACACAAAGCCGCCCGCCAGTTGCTCACCCGCGCCCGGCGCCGCCGGATTCATCCCAAAACCCTGGGGGCTGATAAGGGCTACCGCGTGAAGGACTTCGTCCAACATTTGCGCGAGCACAAAATCAAGCCGCATATCGCCCGCATTGAGGGACGCAAGACACCGGGCCTCGATGGACGGACGACCTGCACCGAGGGCTACAAGGTCAGCCAGCGCAAACGAAAGCGGGTTGAAGAGATTTTCGGGTGGCTGAAGACGGTGGGCGGAATGAGAAAGACCCGTTTCATCGGAGAAGCCCGAACCCAGATCGCCGCCTATCTGTCGGCACGCTGCGTACAACCTGCTGCGAATTGCGAAATTGCAGGACGCGGGGAGCGCAGCCTGAAGCAGTATCCGGGATTGGGAAAATGCTCATTCCCCGGTCCGCTCGGCGGGCGTCAAAACGGAATTGAAAATCCATTTTGGGGAATGAAGTCATGAAAAATCAGCTGGCGAAGCGCGCGACTGGCGTGTTTCTTTTGGGGGAGTATAGATCGGCTGGGGCCCGTAATAAAAGCAAGAAAGCGAGACAGGGAGTCACGAGGAGTTGAGGGGGCGGCTAGGGGTGCCCGTTTGGAGGTGATGTTGTGTGTCAAGTGGCGTAATCTGATACGCATTGAATGAATAAGCACTGTTTTTGCGGAATTGAATGCATGGGGAAAGTTCATACACCTATTCAAAAAATATGATCTCATCTAGGCGTATAGAAATAATTCATTCTGAAATAAGCCGTTGTCGAAAGTGCGAATCAAATCGCCTGCTTATAAGCAAGCCAGAAAATATGAGGCGAGGTTCAGCAGGTTCTGTGGTGATGGCAGTTGGTGTCGCGCCGGGGCAGTCGGCGATCAATGCCGGGAAGGCTTTTGCTGGAAATAGTCTCTCTCGACTCTTGAGTTGGTTCTGTTGCGCCGGATATCCACTCTCCGAGGAACAGTTTAGAGATAGTGTTTATTTAACCTCTCTAAATAAATGCGCAGCGATTCCGGATACGCTAGCTAATAGAAAGCGGCTTTGGAGAATGTGTTCTCATTTTCTTTGGAGGCAGATTGAGATTATTAGGCCGAGATTGATCCTTGTTCTTGGAAAGGAGCCGGCAGATATTCTCCTAAAACAAGAAGGTGGCGATTGGAATCAAGTTCTTGGACGTACTTTGACGACTAGTCAGTTATTTCAAGATGATCTTTTTCCTCCTGTTGCAATAGAAACAAACTGGCTTTTTATGCCCCATCCATCAGGGCTAAGTCGAACAATGAATGATTCGAGTGTTTCGAAGATGGTGATCGAGTCTTTGGGTGTCGAATTGAAGAGAGTGGGTTTTTGAATTTTCAATGAAATTATATTCACTTCTGCTTTTTTTCTCTCAGGCTGCCGTTGTTCTTTATGGGTTGTATATTGAATTGGCTCCTGCGGATTTTCCGAAAAATCTCCCGCCTGGAATGGGTTTGAGTCTTGCTTTGATTGGCGCGACAATGTCGTTGGTTCTCCTTTATGCTGAGAGAGAGCGTGAGCAACGACAAAAACAAATGGATGACGGTGCATTGTTTCGTCAAATAAGTAATGGGTTGTCCGCGTGCTTAACTGTACATGAGCGAGAGTTTTATGCCATCTGGCCAGAACAGGTTAGAAGAGCGACGAATAATGTTGATATAACTCATCTGGGGTTGTTGCCACCGAGAGTAAAAAATAGTCCTGCAGAGAGTGATTATTTTTCAGATCTAAAGAAAATATATAAGTCAAGCAGGGCAACTATACGGCGTGTAGAGCGCTACTCAAGTGGAAAAAAAGATTGGATCAATAAGCTGGCGAAAGAATTTGAGGGGGTAGCAAATGTATCGCTTGCTGTGTATCAAGATCCCTTTGATACCCCAATGCCCGCAGCGATGAGTGTTTGTAGGATTGATGATCGGTATGCGTGGCTAATCGCCGTTGCCGAGCATGAGTCAACGGGAAACGTCAGGGATCTCATGTTGACTGGAAAGGAAAGTGTTGATTTGGTGAGACGTTATTTTCAAGAAAGACTGTGGTCCAATGGAATTGTGGTTTTGGATCGCGGGAAGTTATGTGTTGATTGGGAGAAGAGGTTAAAGCCATGAAGAGCCCCTCAGGTTTTGTATTGTTGAGTATTCAATCCGAGCACGCGGACCGAATTTATTCAGGGAAGAAAAAAGCGGAATTAAGAAAGAGTTTTACAGAGAGTGCGCGCATAGTTTTTTTATATGAGACCGCGCCCGTTTCAGCCATAACAGGCGCTTTTTTGGTTCGCCAGGCGACGAGATCCACTGTTAGTGAGGCAGTTGATATCGCGGAGCGTTTCGGGGTGCCAAAAGACAGGGCCGTGGAGTACTATGGAAAGAGGGATAGTGCATGGGTTATAACGATATCGTCTGCGGTGAAATTTGGAAAAGCAATTCCACTAAATGACCTACGCTTGAGAGATCATTACTTTTCAGTGCCTCAGACGTTTGCGTATTTGAATAAGTATGAGGGGCTGACGCAGGATCTTATTTCTGTATTGTGTTTTCATCTTGAGAGTGAGTTGAAACTGAGGCCTTTGTCGCCGGCCGGTCGCACGGCTTTTGATTCACTAATTCGTTCTGAGGTAGGTAGTGGTTATGACGATATTGATGATGACTTTGTTAATCAAGTTCTTGATGCTGAGGTAGGCAAGAAATCAGCTTTTTCTACTATTGGAAAGAGAGTCTTTGAGTTCGCGTGGCGTGATGAGTTGATAGGTTTTTCAGTAGTTACTGAAAAATCACATGGCTCGTGGAAGACTGGGCCAAGCATACTTCTACCCCCGTTTCGGGGAATAGGGTTTGGGCAGGAAATGAGGCGCGTGGTCGAATGTTTTTGTCGGGAATCTGGAGCTAGGGCTATTTACTGTACTTGCTCCGATTCAAAGCCTCTCGTTGTTTCATATCTACTAAATTCAGGGATGCAGCTGCAGGCGCGCTTAAGGTCTCATCTTTCGCGTAATAGCGATGAGCTCGTTTTTTCGAAATCTATAGTCGGTATGAATAGCGGGCCAGTGGCTCTTGCGAAAGCTTCTGATGGGGGGCAGTTGATGAAAATTGCTCGATCTTTTAGCTCGGATGAGCGGACGGCTCGCGTGATTAATTTTTTTATTAGAAATATGTCGAAATGGTATTTTGATCCTCATGAAGGGCTGGGGAGATCAATAATGGAGAGTTTGAAGTCATTTGAAATAGGGATGAGTGCATACTCAGTAAAAAGCCGAGCCATTTATGGCGGTTATGACCGTAACGGTCGAGTTCGAGCTGCAGTGTTACTGACGCCAAAAAGATCAGGGATGGCAAAAATAAATATTGTCTCTACGATTAAAGACAAAGCGAGTATTAGAAGATTGCTTGAGAAGGTCTTGCTCGATTTCTCGCATTGTAGGCGTATTTACTTGACCGTGCCTTCGAGGGAGATTTCTTCTATAGAGGCGCTTGTGTCGAGTGGGTTTTGCTTTGAGGGCATGCTCACAGATCCTTTTGGAAATGGCTTGGATCATGCGTGCTTTGGTAGAATAAATGAAATGGATGTTAATGCCTTGAGAATGTAGATGCGGGAAGTTGAGGAAGTCCTATGAGTGAACATGGAGGTTTTCTATTCTGACTCCCCCGTTTAACTTCATCGCCATGAAGGTCTTCCGCCCCAGCATAGTTTATCTTCCCCCATGGACCTCAAAAACTTCGACCTCAACCTCCTTCTCGTCTTCGACCAGATGCTGAAGGAGCGCAAGGTTTCGGCCGTGGCGGACACGCTGGGGGTCACCCAGCCCGCCATCAGCCGTTCCCTCAAGCGCTTGCGCGCCTTGCTGGGGGATGAGTTGTTCTATCGCACCGCCAATGGCATGGAGCCGACGTCTTATGCGCGGCATCTGGCGGAGCCTGTTGGAGAGGCGCTGGATTCGTTGCGGAGTGCGATCAGCAGGGAGTTCGACTTTCATCCGCGGAGCAGTCGGCGCAGTTTTACTCTGCGCATGTCGGACAGCGAGGAAATCTACATCCTGCCGCGGCTGTTGCGCTTTCTGAGTGGGACAGCGCAGGGGGTGTGCGGCAAGATCGTGCGGGACGGGGCGAGACGCTGAAGCGTGGGAGGGAGGCTGGGCGGATTGATCTGGCGATTGGTTTGATCGGCGAACTGATCGAGAAGCAGGGCACCGTGCGCAGGGTGAAGTCGGGCGTCAACTTACGCCAGCTTGGCGCATGTGCTGCGGGCCACTGAGCTAGCCCTTGTGGAGGCCGGAAATACAGGGGAAAGATATGTAGAACGCAATGCCATCAACCCGCTCTTCATCGACAGCTTCGGTATAAGATAGCATGGTCTTACACTTTAGTTGTTTCATTGTTCAAGTTTTGGAGAGTTGCGGCTTGAAGGTCAAGCTGTTTTGATGGCCATTATTGAGGATTGATATTTCATGACCAGAGCGCTATTCCTGCTTCTTTCTTTGTATTCCGCTTTGTCGTTTGCGGCAACCTCCGAGATTGTTGCCGGCCCGTCTTCGACTGACACGACATATGCCCCAACTATTTCTGCGGGGGAAAATACAAACATCGCCACTTATAGTTCGTCTTTCAAATGGATCTATACGCTTCACAGTTTTCAGGTGTGCGAATCTGGCGTCTACACTGCAACGTCGACCACGACTAGCGTGGTCAATACGACTTTCTTCCTGAATGGCACGTTCACGCCGTCTCCGACGTTTCCTCCGACGACGCCCATCTCGAACTTCATTGTGTCTGACTTCAGTGGGGGCAGTACTTCTTCCTTCACGGGCATCAACCTGACGGCTGGTCAGCCGTATTCCGTGCTGGTTGCCTATAACCAGACCACTCCGGGCACCTACGCGTATACGGATACGCTGACCATGAATGGGCCCGGGAATGTCATTTTCAACGGGAACGGAAGCTGTGCCGCGACTCCTGTCCCGACCTTGTCGGGGTGGGCGCAGATCCTCATGGCGCTTGCGCTGGTCGGGATCGCAGGCTGGCAGTACCGTAGATACACTGCGTAACGCATATGCATCGGGGACTTCGGTCCCCGATTTTACTTGTGGGTCCGGCATCCCCCCCTCCGGATAGGCTCCCGCGGTAGGATCACTACCACTTGGTCTTTCCTCACTTTCCTGCATGGACCTCAAAGACTTCGACCTCAACCTCCTCCTCGTCTTCGACCAGATGCTGAAGGAGCGCAAGGTTTCGGCGGTGGCGGACACGCTGGGGGTCACCCAGCCGGCCATCAGCCGTTCCCTCAAGCGCTTGCGCGCCTTGCTGGGGGATGAGTTGTTCTACCGCACCGCCAATGGCATGGAGCCGACGTCTTATGCGCGGCATCTGGCGGAGCCTGTTGGAGAGGCGCTGGATTCGTTGCGGAGTGCGATCAGCCGGGAGTTCGACTTTGATCCGAAGAGCAGCCGGCGCAGTTTCACCCTGCGCATGTCGGACATCGGGGAGATCTATATCCTGCCGCGTCTGTTGCGCTTTCTGAGCGTGGAGGCGCCGGGGGTGTGCATCAACATCGTGCGGGACGGGGGTGAGACGCTGAAGAGCGAGATGGAGGCGGGGCGGATTGATCTGGCGATCGGGCTGATCGATGGGCTGGAGACGGGCTTCTTCAGTCGGCAGGTGTTCAAGCAGGGTTATGTGTGCGTGTTCCGGCCGGATCATCCGCTGGCCGGCAAGCCGATGACGCTGGATGACTTTGTGGCGGCGGAGCATGCGGTGGTGACGGCGGCGGGTACGGGCCACGCGCGCATCGACGAGCTGATCGAGAAGCAGGGCATCCAGCGCAAGGTGAAGTTGCGGGTGCCTACCTACGCCAGCCTGGAGCATCTGCTGCGGGCCACCGATCTGGTGGCGACGGTGCCGGAGGCGCTGGTGCAGCCCAACATTCATCCGCTGGCGCTGGCTTATTCAAAGCATCCGGTGACGCTGCCGCGCTTGTCGATTGATGAGTTCTGGCACGCGCGCTTCCACCGCGACCCGGCCAACCGCTGGTTGCGCAATGTGATTGCGGTGCAGTGCGCTTTGCCGAGCATTCAGGCGGTTGAGTGAGGCGGGTTGCGTCACGGAAGTTATCAATTGGCTTCGTGACTATGACTCAAGGTAATAGTGGCTATTACCCTTGGTGCATTGAGCTGAAAAATCTCGAGATATATGCTTCTTCTCACGGATTCAACCCACAGAGAAGGAGCTCTCATGAGCCAAGGAGACTGGAAGATTGCCATCGTCGGTGCCGGCATCGGTGGCCTTACGTTGGCCCTCGCGCTGCGTCAGCAGGGCATTGCGGTGGAACTCTACGAACAGACGCCGGAGCTGCGCGAGGTGGGCGCGGCGGTGGCGCTGTCGGCCAACGCCAACCGCTTTTACGACAAGATCGGCCTGCGCAAGGAATTCGACGCGGTGTGCTACGCCATCTCGACCCTGATCTACCGGGACGGGCGTGACGGGCGGGTGATCGGCCGGCACAGTGGCGAGCCGACCTACGAGGATCAGTTTGGTGCCTGCTACTGGGGCATCCACCGGGCCGACCTGCAGGCGGTGCTGTCGAAGGCGGTGGGGATGGAGCACATCCACCTCAACAAGCGCCTCACCGATCTGAAGGATTCCGGCAAGGAGGTGGTGCTGGAGTTTGAGGATGGCACTTCGGCCCGCGCCGACCTGGTGATCGGGGCCGACGGGGCCAAGTCCCTGGTGCGGCGCTGGATGCTGGGCTACGACGATGCGTTGTATTCCGGCTGCTCGGGCTTTCGCGGCATCGTGGCGCCGGAGCTGCTGGATCTGCTGCCCGATCCGGAGGCGATCCAGTTCTGGATGGGCCCCCATGGCCACCTGCTGCATTACCCGATCGGCAAGGGCGACCACAACTTCCTGCTGGTCGAGCGCAACCCGTCGCCGTGGCCGCTGCGCGAGTGGGTCACCGGCGCGGAGCAGGGCGATCAGCTCAAGCGTTTTGCCGACTGGCATCCGGCGGTGGTGCAGATGATCTCCGCGGTGCCCACCAGCCAGCGCTGGGCCTTGTTCCACCGTCCGCCGCTGGGCCGCTGGACGCGCGGCCGGGTGACCCTGCTGGGTGATGCCGCCCATGCGCTGGTGCCGCACCACGGCCAGGGCGCCAACCAGTCCATCGAGGATGCGGTCGTGCTGGCGGCCAGACTGGCCGAGTTCGGCCCCGCCGCCTATGCCGAAGGCCTGGAAGCTTATGAGAGCCTGCGTCGCGGCCGTACCCGCAAGGTGCAGTTTGCGTCGATCTCCACCGCCGACGTGCTCCATCTGCCGGACGGTCCTGCCGCCGACGCGCGCAATGCACGGCTCGGCAATCGCGACGAGATGATGCATCACCTCGGCTGGATCCACGATTTCGACCCGGCCACCCAGGTGCCGAGCGAGCGCCAGGGCGGCACCTGGCTGTGAACGCGCCCGGGGCCCGGTGATTCCGGTACCCCGCCCAAAGGGGGCGGTGCCCGCGGCATGCTCGTGATGTCCCGATCTCCGTTGCCGGCCCGCCGCCGGCAACGCGGCGCGACTTCTGCACCGTGGTGTGGTGGGTAGTGTCTTTCATGTGTCTGTTCACTCGGTGTGCCGGTGGGCATCCCGCTGTGTTCGGGATGAACCTGGTCGCCATCGCCATCGCCATCGCCATTCCGGGGGCTTTTGCGGCGCGGGCCATGGCGCGGGTGGATGAGGGGGCGTCGGTGCCCTCGATTGCGTGGGCCCGATGCGGGCGTTGGCTCGCTCAGATCGCCTGCGTCGACCGGGGTGCAGCAGGAAGAAGCAGGGTGAGCACGGTACCCAGCACCGCCAGCCCCGCCAGGATGTAGAAGATGGTCTCCAGCTGGAACCCGCCGCCGGCGAGGTAGCCGCCGAGCAGGGGCCCGCCGACGCCGCCGATACGCCCGAAGCCGGCGCACCAGGCGACGCCGGCGCCGCGCACGTTGGTGCGGTAGTAGTTGGCCACGAGGCCGTAGATGAGGGTCTGGGTGCCGCTGCTGCCCAGGCCGACCACGGCGACGATGGCCAGCAGGACGCCCAGGGAGAAGCCGGAGGTCAGCAGGGCCATGGCCACCGCGCCCAGGGCAAAGCTGGCGGCCACCACCATCTTGGGACCGAAGCGGTCGGCCGCCCGGGAGCCTGTCAGGGCGCCGATCACCGCGCCGCCGTTGAGCACGAGGAGGAAGGACAGGGAGCCCTTGGTGTTGAACCCCGCCCGCAGCATGAGCTCGGGCAGCCAGGTGTTGAGGGAGAACACCAGCATCAGCCCGGTGGCGCTCATCAGGCCGAGGAGTATGGTCTGTACCGGATAGGTGGAGAACAGTCCGGCAAAGCCGGCCTTCTGCGTGCCTTCGTCGCCGATCGCGCGGACCACCGGCTCGGGCAGGTCGAAGCCCGTCTGTTCTGCGATCCGGCGTGCTTCCTCGAAGCGTCCCCTGGCGGCGAGCCAGGCGATCGATTCGGGCATCTTGAACCAGGCCAGGGGCAGCAGGGTGAAGATGGGCAGGGCGCCGATCCAGAACATGCCGCGCCAGCCGATGTGCTCCAGCAGCAGGATGGCCAGCAGGGCTGCCAGCAGGCTGCCGATCATGATCCCTGAATAGACCACCGCATTCAGGAGGTTCTTCTTGCCCCTGGGCGCGTACTCCGACACCAGGGCGCCCGTGGTGGCGACCAGGGCGCCGACGCCAAGTCCGGTGATGAAGCGCAGGACCCCGAAGCTGGTGACGCTGCTGGCGAGGGTGGTGAGCCCCATGCCGATGGAGAACCATGCGTAGGAGAAGAGCATCACCTTGCGGCGGCCCAGGATGTCGCCGACGCTGCCGGCCAGGAGGGCGCCGACCAGCACCCCGAAGAGTGCATAGCTGCCCAGCGCACCGGCGGTGGCGGCGCTCACCGGACCGAGCTGGGAGGCGTCGCGCAGGAAGGTGGAGACGCAGGCTCCGTAGACGACGAGGTCGTAGCCATCGAAGATCAGGCCGAAAAGGGCCAGGGAGACGACCCAGGCGACCGTCTGCAATTGTTTGTTCTGGCGGACCGACGGGTCGGCGCCGCTCAGGCTCAGGGGGGGGCTCATGATGTGTCTCCAGTTCCTTTGGATGTGAGGGCGTGGCGGCCCGGAAAGCTGTCCGGGCTGCCACGCCAGGGCCGGCGTGTGCGTCTTGTCAGGTGCGGCTGCGCGGTGCGTCCGGCTGTCTGGCGGGGGCTGCGTTGCTGAAGGTGGGCAGTCTGGCGCAGGCTTCATCGATGGCCAGGATGCGGGGATAGGGGGTGAGGTCCACCTCGAAGCGGCGGGCGCTTTCCACCTGGGGGATCAGATACACGTCGGCCAGGGTGGGGGTGTGCCCGAAGCAGAAGCGGCCCCTGCCCGGGTCGGCGGCCAGCAGGGCCTCCAGGGCCTGGAAGCCGGCGTGGATCCATTCGCCGCACCAGGCCTGGATGACGTCCTCGTCGGCACCGAGGGTATGGCGCAGGTACTCGAGGATCCGCCGGTTGTTGATGGGGTGGATGTCGCAGCCGATGATGGCCGCCAGGGCCCGCACCCGTGCCCGTGATGCCGGGTCTGCGGGCAGCAGGGGCAGGGTGGGGTAGCGATCCTCCAGCCATTCGAGGATGGCGGGAGACTGGATCAGCACGCCGTCGTCGCAGCTCAGGGCGGGCACGAGCCCCTGGGGGTTGAGGGCCTTGAAGGTCGCCTCCAGGTGTTCCTCCCGGCGCAGGTCCACGGCGACGTAGTCGTAGTCCAGCCCCTTGAGGTTGAGCGCGATGCGCAGGCGATGGGAGCTGCTGCTGCGGAAGAAGTTGTAGAGCTGCATGTCTGCTCCTTCAGTGGGGGGCCAGGCAGTTGTCCACGTTCCAGCCGTAGAGCCACTCCATGGCGTCGTAGAAACGCTCCGCGCTGCGGCCGCGCCACAGGTCGTTGCGTACCAGGCGCTCGACGCCCGTGGCGTGGTAGAGGCGGCCCATCTCACGGGACGACAGGACGATCCGGGCGGTGCGGGCGATGCGCGAGCGCTGGTACAGGTCCAGGGCTGCGGTCCAGTCCCTGGCGTGGACCCGCAGCGCTTCGCCGAGGGTGACCGCATCCTCCATGGCCATGCAGGCACCCTGGGCCATGTACTGGGTGGTGGGGTGGGCGGCGTCGCCGAGGAGGGTGGCGCGGCCGAAGCTCCACTGGCCGATCGGGTCCCGGTCGGCGGTGGCCCAGCGGCGCCAGCTCCTGGGTAGTTCGATCAACTGGCGGGCTTTCGGGCAGACGTCCTGGAAGTAGCTCTGGACCTCCTTCCTGCTGCCGTTGGTGATGCCCCATTCTTCCTTCTGGCGGGAGTGGAAGGTGACGACGATGTTGTATTGTTCGCCGCCACGCAGGGGGTAGTGCACCAGGTGGCAGTTGGGGCCCACCCAGATGGCGGCGGCGTTCCACTTGAGCTCGTCGGGGAAGTCCGCCTTGTCCACCACGGCCCGATAGACGACGTGGCCGGTGACCCGCGCCGGGTCGTTCACATACTGCTGGCGTACCACCGACTTGACGCCGTCCGCGCCGATCAGGGCAAGGCCCCGGTGGGGCTGGCGGTGCTGGTCGAAGACGGTGACGCCCCGGTCGTCCTGCTCGATCCGTTCCACCCGGGTGCTGGTGAGGAACTCGACCTGCCCGGTTTCTCCTGCCCCCTCCAGCAGGGAAAGGTGTACGTCGGCCCGGTGGATCACCGCGTAGGGATTGCCGAAGCGGGCGCGGAATCTCTCGTCGGTGGGGATGCGGCCGACCTGGTACTCGTCGATGGCGTCGTGCATGACCATGTAGTCGGTGTAGACGGCGCGGGCGCGGGCCCTCGCGCCGACGCCCAGGGCGTCGAAGGCATGGAAGGCGTTGGGGCCGAGCTGGATGCCCGCGCCGATCTCGCCGAGTTCGGCGGCCTGCTCGAGCACTTTCACGTGGAAGCCCTGGCGGACCAGGGCCAGGGCCGCCGCCAGGCCGCCGATGCCGCCACCGGCGATGAGAACGGGGTGTTGTGCTTGATTCATGGTGTGTCTCCTCGATGTCTTGGGGCTGCGGCGTCTTATGTGGGGGCGCCGATGTGCAGCTCGATGTCGCCGACGGCGTCGATGTGCCCGGAGAGGTGGTCGCCGGGCCACACCGGGCCGACCCCTTCGGGGGTGCCGGTCATGATCAGGTCGCCCGGCTGGAGGTGATAGAACCCGGACAGGTCGGCCAGCAGCTCGGGGATGCTCCAGATCAGCTTGTCCAGGCTGGACCGCTGCATGGTCCGGCCATTGACCTGCAGCCTGATCTCGCCGCCGTCCAGCACGCCAGGCCGGCCCTTGGGGACGATCCCGGTGAACACCGCGGACTGCTCGAAATCCTTGCCGAGGTCCCATGGCCGGCCGGTTTCCCGGGCGAGCATCTGCAGGTCGCGGCGGGTCATGTCGAGGCCGCAGCAGTAGCCGAAGACCATCCGTTCCGCGTCGTCTTCGGTCAGGCGGAAGCCGTGGGCGCCGATGGCCACGACCAGCTCCATCTCGTACTGGTAGTCCTGGGTGCCCGGCGGATAGGGGATGGTTGCGCCGCTCTCGACGGTGGCGGAGGCATCTTTCAGGAAGTAGAAGGGGCGGGTCGTGGACTTGTCCACGGGGCGTCCCATCTCGATGGCGTGGGCATGGTAGTTGCGCCCCACACAGAAGATGCGGCGGATGGGGAAGCGCGCGCCGGACCCGCGGATGGGCAGGGTGACGATATCGGGCGCGGCGAAGGCGAGTCGGGGAGTGGTCATGATTGTTGTGTCTTCCGGGTCAGGAGCGCACTTCATAGACGCCGAGCTTTTTCTGGAAGGGGGCGTCGTCGGCGACGAAGAGGAAGGCGGGGTTGTCGGCCGAGGTGTTGCGCAGGCCCACCGGGGCGTAGCCGGGGACGCAGCAGGTGTCGGCGCCGGCGAGCCGGAAGCGGCTGTCCTCGACGGTCACGTCGGCGGCCCCCTCGATCTGGTGGAAGACCATGGCGCTCGAGCGGGCCGGCAGCTGGAGGTGTTCGCCGGGACGAAGCATCAGGGCGGAGAAACCGAGGATCTTCTGGCAGTCATCCCCGTTCTCGGGATTGACGTAGGCGAGCTGGACGGCATCGATCTCCGGCTGGGCCCGGGCCAGGCCGAGCAGGGCCTGGCGGACCTCGGACCAGGGATAGCGCAGCATGGGGTGGTGGGCGGCGGAGCGGATGAAGCGCGGGGCCGGGACCACGCCGCCCCGGAGGTAGGCCTGTTCGGTGGCCTCGCTGTCGGTGCGCTGGGCCTGCCCTTCGATGACGTAGGAGGCTTCGGCGTAATACACCAGGGGCAGGTCGAGCACGTCGAGCCAGATCACCGGCTGGCTGCCGCTGTGGCCGTGTTCGTGCCACTGGCCGGTGGGGGTGAGGATGAGGTCGCCCCGCTCCATGGAGCACTTTTCGCCATTCACCGTGGTGTAGGCGCCGTTGCCTTCCACGATCATGCGTGCCGCGTTCGGGGTGTGCTTGTGGGCCGGCGCCCATTCACCGGGCAGCAGCAGCTGCATGCCCAGGTAGATGGTGGACGTGGCCTGCATCTTCTCGAGGCCATGGCCCGGGTTGGCCATCACCAGCACCCGGCGCTCGGCCCTTTCGATGGGGGTCAGCTGGCCGGTCCGCAGGAGCAGGGGACGCAGGCTGGCGTAGGTCCAGCGGATGGGGCGGGTGCGCAGGGCGGGTTTGCGGGGCGGCAGTACCGCCCGCAGGCTGGGCCACAGGGGGACCAGATTCTGTTCGGCCAGGGCGGTCCGGTAGTCTTCGGGCAGGTCTTCCAGGCGGCCAAGTTCCAGCATGTCGATTGTTCCTCCGTTGTCGGCCCCCGCGCTGCCGGACCGAGACATTCGGTCCATCGCGTGGCGGGGTGGGTGGGACGAGGAAGATCGTAGGTGGGCGGCATCAGGCTGTACATGCAATAGCAATGATGTGCATCATTCGAATATGAAATGATGGTAAGCCCATGAAGGACATTGACATTCGCCTGCTGGAGGTTTTCAACGCGATCCACCGGACCCGCAGCGTGACGGCCGCCGCCGAAGCCCTGGGCCTCGGCCAGCCCGCGGTCAGCGTGGCCCTGGCGAAGCTGCGGCGGCGCTTCAACGATCCGCTGTTCGTGCGGACCTCCAGCGGCATGGAACCCACGCCCTACGGGGCATCCCTGTCACAGCCGGTGGAGACGGTCCTGGACGCGCTCGCGGAGGTGCTGTCGCTGCGCAACGAGTTCGATCCGGCGACGGCGGAGCGCACGTTCCGGGTCTGCATGACGGACATCTCCCAGCTGGTGCTGCTGCCCTTGCTGTGGGAGAAGATCCGGGTCGTGGCACCCCGGATCCGGGTCGAGGTCTTTCCCCTTACGCCGGACCTGCCGCGCATGCTGGAACGGGGCGGGGCGGACCTGGCGCTGGGCTTCATCCCCCAGCTGGATGCGGGCTTCTACCAGCAGCTGCTGTTCATGCAGAGCTTCGTGTGCATCGTGGGGAGGGCCCATCCACGGATCACCGACAGCCTCAGTCTGGCCCAGTTCGAACATGAGGGGCATGCGGTGATCACCTCGTCCGGGGCTGCGCCGTCCCTCATCGACAAGGCGGTGCTCCGGCAAGGCATCCGGCGGCGGGTGGCGCTGGATATTCCCAGCTTCATCGGCGCGGCCTTCGTGGCCGAGCACACCGATCTGGTGGTGACCATCCCCACCCGGCTCGGCACCTTCCTGGCCGACCATGGCCGCTTCCGGACCTTCCCGGTGCCCTTTCCCCTGCCACCCTATGGGGTCAAGCAGCATTGGCACGAGCGCTTTCACCATGACAAGGCCAATATCTGGCTGCGACGCCTGGTGGCGGAGTTGCTGGCGGATTCGACCGATTCAGCGCTCCCCGGTCCTTTTGCTTATTCCAGAACGTAATTGCCGGTGTATTTAGTGTTATTGGACCGGAATCGGAAGGCTGTCTTAATCTTTCCTTACCCCGATAAGGAAAGAGGACGACATGAGCAAGCTGATCCGTAGCTACATCAATGGTCAATTCGTAGATAGCGACAAGCGCTTTGCCAACACCTGCCCGGTGGACGGCACCCTGGTGGCCGATGTCTGCGAGGCCTCCAGGGCGGACGTGGACAACGCCGTCGCCGCCGCCCGCGCCGCCCTGTCGGGCCCGTGGGGCAAGATCTCCATCGCCGAGCGGGCCGAGTGGCTGTACCGCCTGGCGGCGGGCATCGAGAAGCGCTTTGAGGATTTTGTGGAGGCCGAGGTGCGTGACACCGGCCGCCCGGTGAAGCAGGCCCGCACCCTGGACGTGCCCCGCGGCATCGCCAACTTCCGCTTCTTCGCGGACCTGATCAAGACCGCCAACACCGAGTGCTTCGAGACCACCACGGCCGACGGCGCCCGGGCGATCAACTACACCCTCCGCAAGCCGCTGGGCGTGGTGGCCGCCATCTCCCCGTGGAACCTGCCGATCCTGCTGTTCAGCTGGAAGGTGGCCCCGGCCCTGGCCATGGGCAACACGGTGGTGGCCAAGCCCTCCGAAGAAACTCCGTCCTCCGCCGCGCTGCTGGCCGAGGTGGCCCACGAGATCGGCCTGCCGGCCGGTGTCTTCAACGTGGTGCATGGCTTCGGTGGCAACTCCACCGGCGAGTTCATGACCCGCAATCCGGATATCGACGCGGTGACCTTCACCGGCGAATCGGGCACCGGCTCCACCATCATGAAGGCCGTGGCCGACGGCATGAAGGAAGTGTCCTTCGAGCTGGGTGGCAAGAACGCCGCCATCGTGTTTGCCGATGCCGACTTCGAGGCGGCGGTGAGCGGCGTGGTGCGTTCGTCCTTCACCAACTCCGGCCAGGTCTGCCTGTGCTCCGAGCGGGTGTATGTGCATCGATCCATCTTCGACCGCTTCGTGGCGGCCATGAAGGAAAAGACCGAAGCGCTGGTGCTGGGCGACCCCATGGACCCGGCCACCGATATCGGCCCGCAGATTTCCCTGGAGCATCAGGGCAAGGTGCTGTCTTACCTGCAGCTGGCGCGGGAAGAGGGCGCCACCGTGATCACCGGCGGAGAGAAGCCCCACTTCGGCGATGCCCGCGACAACGGTTCGTGGGTGCGCCCGACGATCTGGACCGGCCTGCCTGCCAACGCCCGCTGCCTGCGTGAGGAAGTGTTCGGTCCGGTGTGCCACATCACCCCCTTCGATGACGAGGAAGAGGTGGTGGCCCTGGCCAACGACTGCGACTACGGCCTGGCCGCCTCCATCTGGACCCAGGACGTGACCCGCGCCCACCGCGTGGCTGGCCGCATGCACACCGGCATCGTGTGGATCAACACCTGGTTCATGCGCGACCTGCGCACGCCGTTCGGCGGGGTCCGCATGTCGGGTATCGGCCGTGAAGGCGGGCGTCACTCCATGGACTTCTACTCCGAGATCACCAACATCTGCGTGAAGGTGGCCTGAACCATGCGCGAACTGCTCGTCTCCGCCGCCATCCCCGCGCCGCGCTTCCGCTACACGCCCTGCGTGAAGAGCGGCCCCCTTTACACGGTGTCCGGCATGGTGGGGCTGGATTTCTCCACCGGAGCGCTGGCTCAGGGGGGCATTGCGGCGGAGACCCGCCAGATCCTGGCCAACCTGAAAGCCGCCTTGCCCGACTACGGCGTGGGCCTGGAGCACATGATCTCGGCGCGGGTCTACGTGGTGCCCTTCGGGCAGTTCGGTGCCTTCAACGAGGTCTGGGAAGCGTTCTTTGCCGATGTCCCGCCCCCGGCGCGGACATCGGTGGGGGTCTCGGCCCTGCCCCTGGGGGCCCAGGTCGAGATCGAATTCACCTTCTATCGCGCTGACTGAGGACAACAGCATGAGCACAACGGCAAAGGTGGTGGCCGGCAAGGCCACCCCGCGGGGCAGGTTCCCCCACGTGAAGCGGGCCGGGGATTTCCTTTTCGTCTCGGGCACCAGCTCCCGCCGGCCCGACAACAGCTTTGCGGGCGTGGAGGTCGACTCCCTGGGGGTGACCAAGCTCGACATCCGGGTCCAGACCCGGGCGGTGATCGAGAACATCCGCGACATCCTGGAGAGCGTCGGGGCCTCCCTGTCCGATCTCGTGGAGCTCTCGGCCTACCTGGTGGATATGAACGATTTCGGTGGATACAACGAGGTGTATGCCGAGTTCTTCGACTACGACGGCCCGACCCGCACCACCGTGGCGGTGCATCAGCTACCCCATCCGCACCTGCGCATCGAGATCAAGGCCGTCGCCTACTCACCCCGGAAACAAACCCAGCAAGCGCCGCGCTGACGGCGCATCCGTCCCCGGCAGGCCGCCGTGAAGGGGATCGGCGATATCCCCTCATCAATCAGGAGACACACATGGACCTTCAATTCGGCAATCCCTTCAATCTCATGCAATGGGCTGAAGACAATGCCGGCCGCCTCAAGCCGCCGGTCTGCAATGCCGCGCTCTTTCCGGACAGCAGCTACATCATCAACATGGTCGGCGGCCCCAATACCCGCACCGACTTCCACGACAACCCCTACGAGGAGATCTTCTACCAGATCAAGGGCAACGCCTACCTGAACATCTGGGACCGCGGCCACTTCGAGCGGGTGGACATCAAGGAGGGGGAGGTCTTCCTGCTGCCCGCCCACGTGCAGCACTCGCCCCAGCGCCCGGAGCCGGGCCTGTGCTTCCTCGTCGAGCAGACCCGTCCCCTTGGAGATCTGGATTCCCTGCAGTGGTACTGCGCCAACTGTGGCACCCAGGTGTGGCGGGCCGAGAAGCAGCTGGAGAGTCTGGTGGATGACCTGCCGGCCATCTACAAGCTGTTCTACGCCCGCTCCGACGAGGAACGCCGCTGCCCCAACTGTGGCACCGTGCATCCGGGCAAGGACTACAGCGCCTGGCACGCCCAGCTGAAGGCGAGGTCCTGAGGTGAGCCGGCGCATGATCGACATGCATACCCACATCTTCCCGCGCATTTCGCGGGAGGAGGCGGCAGCCCTGGACCCCCAGGCGGGGCCCTGGCTGCGTATCGACGAGGCCGGGCAGGGCATGATCATGCGCGGCGAGCAGGCCTTCCGGCCGGTCATCCCGCCCCTCTGGGACGCGGCCGCACGGCTCGAGGACATGGACCGTCAGGGTGTGGACATGCAGGTCGTCTGCGCTACCCCGATCATGTTCGGCTACGCGCTGGAGGCCGGACGGGTGATGCCCTGGGCCGAGCGCATGAACGACCTGGCCCTCGACTACTGCGCCGCCGCGCCGGAGCGCCTCAAGGCCCTGGCCCAGGTGCCGCTGCAGAACACCGAACTGGCCTGCCGTGAAGCGTCCCGCGCCATGGCGGTGGGCCATGTGGGGGTGCAGATCGGCAACCACGTGGGCGACCGGGACCTGGACGATGCCCAGCTGGTGGAGTTCCTCGACCACTGCGGCCGCAACGACATTCCGGTGCTGGTGCATCCCTGGGACATGATGGGTGGCAGCCAGCGCATGAAGAAGTGGATGTTGCCCTGGCTGGTGGCCATGCCGGCGGAGACCAGCCTCGGCATCCTCTCCCTGATTCTCTCCGGTGCTTTCGAGCGCCTGCCGCGCAGCCTGAAGATCTGCTTCGCCCACGGCGGTGGCGCCTTCGCCTTCACGCTCGGGCGGGTGGATAACGCCTGGCGGCACCGGGACATCATCCGCCAGGACTGTCCGAACCCGCCGTCCAGCTACACGGATCGGTTCTATGTGGATTCGGCGGTGTTCGACGAGAAGGCCCTCAAGCTGCTCGTCGATGTCATGGGCTGCGAGCGCGTGATGCTCGGTTCCGATCATCCCTTCCCCCTGGGGGAGCAGCAGATCGGTGGCCTGGTCTCGAAGGCCACGTTCCTCGACGACGCGGGACGGCGGCGCATTCTCGCCGGCAATGCCCGGCACTTTTTCAATCTGACCTGACCCCTCACGGCCGCGGCCGGCCCCTTGCGGTGGTGCCCGCAAGGCCACCCCGGGCCCGTGTCGATCCGGTCAATGGATTTGTCATAAACAGGAGACGAAGATGAACACAAGGCAACATGCGGCAGCGGTGGCGCTCGCGATGGCGGCGGGGAGCTTTTCCGGGGCGTCCCTGGCCGACGTCAGGATCGGCTTCCTGGCCACGCTCTCCGGCGGGGGCGCGGCCCTCGGCCAGGACATGGTGGATGGTTTCAACCTCGCGCTGGAAGAGCGGGGTGGCAAGCTGGGTGGGCAGAACATCCAACTGCTCAAGGAGGACGACCAGATGAAGCCCGACGTGGGCGTGCAGGCGGTCCAGAAATTCATCGAAAAGGAAAAGGTGGACCTGGTGGCCGGGGTGACCTTCTCCAACGTGATGATGGCTGTCGCCAAGCCGCTGGCCGACGCGGACATCACCTTCGTGGGCTCCAACGCGGGGCCTGCGCCCCTCGCCGGCAAGCTGTGCAGCAAGGCCTTCTTCTTTGCTTCCTGGCAGAACGACAACCAGGCCGAAGTGCTGGGCAAGTACGCCACCGACAAGGGCTACAGGAAGGTCTACCTGATGGCTCCCAACTACCAGTCGGGCCGTGACCAGGTGGTGGGCTTCAAGCGCTTCTACAAGGGCACGGTGGCGGGCGAGGTGTACACCCAGCTCAACCAGCCGGACTACTCCGCGGAGCTGGCCCAGCTGCAGGCCGCCGGCGCGGACGCGGTGTATGCCTTCTTCCCGGGCGGCATGGGCGTCAACTTCATCAAGCAGTTCAAGCAGGCGGGCCTGCTGGGCCGGCTGCCGCTGCTGACCGCCTCGACGGTGGATGGCACCCAGCTGCCGGCGCTCAAGGAGATGGCGCTTGGGACTCTTGCGGGCAGCTTCTGGGGGCCGGACTCCGCCAACCCGGCGAGCAAGGCCTTCGTGGCCGCCTTCGAGAAGAAGTACGGGCGGATCCCGTCCCAATACGCCGCCCAGGCCTACGACTCGGCCCTGCTGATCGACAGTGCCCTGAAGAAGACTGGCGGCAGGGTGGCTGACAAGGTTGCGCTGCGCAATGCCCTGCGCGCGGCCGACTACGCTTCCCTGCGCGGCGCCTACAGGTTCGGCCCCAACGGCTTCCCGATCCAGGACTTCCATGTCTTCGAGGTGGCCCGGGATGCCGGCGGCCGGGTGTCGCTCAAGCAGGTCGGGACGCCGCTCAAGGCTCACCAGGACGCCTACGCGGGCGAATGCAAGTAATCCAGGCGCGATCTTGATCCATCCGGGGGGAGTCTCTTCGCCCGGCCGGGAGGGCCCATGAGTCCAGAACTTCTCTTCATCCAGGCGCTGAACGGCCTTCAGTTCGGCGTCCTGCTCTTCCTCATGGCGGCCGGGCTGACCCTGGTCTTCGGCATCATGAGTTTCATCAACCTGGCGCACGGTTCGCTGTACATGTTCGGCGCCTACTTCGCGGCCGCGGCCTACCAGGCGACGGGCTCCTTCCTGGTGTCGGTGGGCGCCGGCTTCTGCGGCGTGTTCGTCCTCGGGGCGCTGATCGACCGCTGCGGCTTCTTCGTGCTGCACCGGCGGGACCACCTGGACCAGGTGCTGGCCACCTTCGGCGTGGTGCTGTTCTCCAACGAAGTGGCGCGCATGATCTGGGGCGCTTCGCCGATCTTCATGGAGCTGCCCGAGTCCATGGCCGATTCCATCTCCCTGTTCGGCCTGAGCTACCCGGCCTATCGCATCCTCATCATCGCGGTGGGCCTGGTGGTGGCGGTGGGGCTCTACCTGCTGATCGAGCGCACCCGGATCGGCATGCTGATCCGGGCCGGGGCGAGCAACCGGAGCATGGTGGCAGCCCTGGGGGTGAACATCGGCTGGCTCAATACCTTCATCTTTGCCCTGGGCGCCGGGCTCGCCGGGCTGGCGGGCGCCATGGTGGGGCCGATCCTGTCGGTGCAGCCGGGCATGGGCGACCCGATCCTGATCACCACCCTGGTGGTGATCGTCATCGGCGGCATCGGCTCGATCCGCGGCGCCTTCCTGGGGGCCCTCGTGGTGGGCGTGGTGGACACCCTCGGCCGCACGGTGATGCCCTTCGTGCTGCGCCAGTCGCTCGACCCCGAAACGGCCAACACCGTGGGTCCGGCCTTGTCGTCCCTGGCGGTCTATGTGCTGATGGCCGTGATCCTGGCCCTCAAGCCCGATGGCCTGTTCCCTGTAAAGAAGCGTTGAAGGAGTGCCCATGAATTCCATGACACACACGCATGGCGGGCAGACCCTGTTGGGGATGGGCAAGGGGCGCCTGCGGGTGGCCGTGACCGTCGTGCTGACCGGGCTGTTCCTGCTGGTTCCGGTGTATGCCGGTGTTGCCGGGGATAGCTATTCCCTGATCCTGTTCGGCCGGGTCCTGGTGTTCGCCCTCGCCGCGGTCGGACTCAATTTTGCGCTGGGCTATGGTGGCATGGTCAGCCTGGGGCACGCCATGTACCTGGGGCTGGGCGCCTACACGGTGGCGATCCTGTCCCATCATGGGGTGAACAGCGGGGTGGTGCATCTTCTCGCCGTCGGCGCGGTGACCGCGGTGCTGGCTGTCCCGGTGGGCTTCATTGCGCTGCGGACCCAGGGCATCGCCTTCATCATGATCACCCTGGCCTTTGCCCAGATGCTGTTCTTCGTCTTTGTCGGCCTCAAGCAGTACGGGGGAGATGAGGGGCTGACCATCGCCGAGCTGTCGGGCTTCGGCGCTCTCACCGCCAACAAGACGGCGCTCTACCTGTCGATGATGGTGGCCCTGGGGCTGGCCCTGGCGCTGCTGCGGCGGGTGGTGGCCTCGCGCTTCGGGCTGGTGCTGCGGGCAACGCGCATCAACGAACGGCGGGTGCGGGCGGTGGGCACTTCGCCACTGGGCTACCGGCTGGTCGGCTACGTGATGTCGGCCGAGCTGTGCGCCGTGGCGGGCTACTTCCTGGCCAACCTCACCGCCTTTGCCTCGCCGGCCTACATGGCGTGGACGGTGTCCGGCGAGCTGATCGTGATGGTGTTGCTGGGCGGAACCGGCACCCTGGTGGGCCCGGTGGTGGGGGCGGCGGTCTTCCTGCTGCTGGAAGAAGGCCTCAAGGCGCTGACCGATCACTGGATGGCGATCATGGGGCCGGTCATCGTCCTGATCGTGCTGTTCCTGAAGGACGGGTTGTGGGGTCTGCTCGGTGACGGCGAATCCGGCAAGGGGGGGCATTGATGAAGCCGCTGCTTTCGATCCGCGGTCTGGTCAAGCGCTACGGCGGCCTGACCGTGACCGACCATGTGGACCTGGACATCCTGCCCGGCGAGGTGCATGCCATCATCGGCCCCAACGGGGCGGGCAAGACCACGCTGATCAGCCAGATCGTCGGTGAAGTGACCAGTGATGCAGGCAGCATTGCCCTGGGTGACCGCCCCATCGACAGCCTGGACGTGGCCCAGCGGGCCCGGGCGGGCATCGGCCGCTCATACCAGATCACTTCGGTCATCCCGCGCTTCACCGTGCTGGAGAACGTGATCCTGGCCGTGCAGGGCTGCCGCGGGCATGCCTACCGCTTCTGGACGCCTGTGGTGAAAACGTTGGCGCTGACCAGCCGGGCGGACGAGATCATCGCGCTGCTGGGGCTGTCGTCGCGGCGGGACGATCCGGCGGCGTCCCTGTCCTACGGGCAGCAGCGCCAGCTGGAGATGGCGATGGCCCTGGCCCTGGAGCCGCAGGTGCTGCTCCTCGATGAGCCGATGGCCGGCATGGGGCATGGCGAGACGAGCCACATGGTGGACCTGCTGCTGCGCCTGAAGGGCCGTTACGGGATCCTGCTGATCGAGCATGACATGGACGCGGTGTTCCGCCTGGCGGACCGGATCAGCGTGCTGTTCTACGGCAAGGTGATCTACTGCGGCGACCCCGCGGCGGTGAAGGACAACCCCCAGGTGCGCGAGGCCTATCTGGGCGACGAGGAGGTGCCGGAATGAGCAGTCTGTTGAAGGTGGATGGCCTGGTGGCCGGCTACGGCCGCAGCCAGGTGCTGTTCGGAATGAGCCTGGAGATCCAGGCCGGGCAGTGCGTGACCTTGCTGGGCCGCAACGGCATGGGCAAGAGCACCACGATCAGGAACATCATGGGCATGCATGCGCCGTGGAAAGGGCAGGTCAGCTTCCGCGGGGCGCCGGTCGGCGGGCTGCCGTCCTACCGGGTGGCCCAGGCCGGCATCGGGCTGGTGCCGGAGGGGCGGCAGGTGTTTCCCAACCTGTCGGTGCGGGAGAACCTCGTCGCCACGGCGGCTGACCGGCGCAAGCGCGCCTCGCCCTGGACCCTGGAGCGGGTGTACGGGCTGTTCCCGCGGCTGAAGGAGCGGGCCTCCAACTTCGGCAACCAGCTGTCGGGCGGTGAGCAGCAGATGCTGGCGATTGGCCGTGCCCTGATGACCAACCCGGAACTGCTGATCCTCGACGAGGCCACCGAGGGCCTGTCGCCGAAGGTCCGCCAGGAGATCTGGGCGGCCCTGGGCGAGTTGCGCAGGGAGGGCATGGCGATCCTGGTGGTCGACAAGAACATCGTGCCCCTGCTGGCCCTGGCCGACTACCACTATGTCATCGAGAAGGGGCAGGTGGTCTGGCAGGGCGATTCGGCGCGCCTGCGGGCCGCGCCCGAGATCTGCCACAGATACCTCGGGGCCTGAGGCGCGGCACCCGTCCGCGGGGAGCAGACAATGATCAACTTCATCCGGCGGGAGCGCAGGTCGGGCATCCATTCGGGACCGCTGCGCGTGGACGCTTCTCCGATGGGCGGACCTGCCGCGGCGCGGATGGTAGGCTTGCGTCCCCCATCGACACATTCCGCGCTCATCCATGGCTGATTCGTCCCTTGTCCGCGTCCGGGATCTCAAGTTCAAGCAATTGCTGGTGTTCGAGCGGGTCGTGGCCCTGGGGTCAATGCACAAGGCGGCGGTGGCCCTGCATATGTCCCAGCCGAACGTGTTCAAGATCATCGAGCAGCTGGAGAGCCTGCTGGATGTGTCCCTTTTCGAGCGGAGCAGCCGCGGGGTCGTCCCCACCGTCTTTGCCGAACGCCTGCTGGAGCGGGTCAAGCCGATGCTCGGGGACGCCCGGGCCATGGGCGAGGATCTGGCGGCGATCCGCAGGGTGGAGCGCGGCCACGTGGTGGTGGGAACCCTGATCTCGGCCTCCGCGCGCCTGCTGCCGGAGGCCATCACGCTGATGAAGCTGCGCCATCCCGGGGTGGACATCACGGTACGGGAGGCCACCAACGATGTGCTGTTTCCCATGCTGGTGGTGGGTGAGCTGGACCTCATCATCGGACGCCTTCCCGAAGAGTCGATCAGCGGCGTCGACTCCTACGCCCTGTACGATGAAAGTCTTGTGCTGGTGGTGCGGAGCGGGCACCCGCTGGTGGGGCAGGCAGACTTTGCCCTGGAGGCGTTGCTGGCCTATCCGTGGATCCTGCCGATCACCGAATCGCCCGTACGCGCCCAGGTGGAGGGCTTCTTCCTGGCCAGGGGGATGCCCATTCCGGCGAACCGCATCGAATCCCTGTCCCTGCTCACCAACCTGGGCGTCTTGCTGCGTTCCGACACCGTGGCCATGCTGCCGCGGGCCGCTGCCACGCCCTTGATCGAGTCGGGCTTCCTGCAGTCCCTGCCGATGGACGAGACCCTCCGCTTCGGGACGGTTGGCTACAGCCTGCGCGCCGGGCGCAGCCCCACCCCGGCGGGGGTGACCTTCGCGAGGACGCTCAAGGAGATTGCGGCGGGCATCGCTGCTGAACGCTGACGTAAAGCCCTTCAGTCGGGCCGGTCCACCAGCGCCCTGCGGGTGACCGGGTCGGCCAGGCGCGCCAGCCACCAGGCCATGGCCTTGCCTTGCAGGGTGGAGGATTTGCGCCAGGCATAGCTCACGTTGAAGATCCGCTCCTGGCGGATGACCGGGGGCGTGACCAGCTGGCCGCTGTCGATGTAGGGGCGGGCCAGGCGTTCCGGCAGGAAGCCCACGCCGACCCCCCGCAGCTGGGCCTCCAGCTTGTCGCGCAGGTTGGGCACCGTGAATACGTCCTGGCCGGCCAGCAGGCCGATGGTGAGGCCGCTGCCGCGCTGCACCGAGTCGGCCACGGCCACCGCCCGGTGGCGGGCGATGGCCTCGTCATCGAGGGGGACGGTGGCGTGGGCCAGGGGGTGCTGCGGGGCCACTGCAAAGATGAAGCGCTGGCTGCCGAGGGGCAGGGATTCGAGGCCTGCGGCGATCACCGACTCGGCCACCACGCCGAGGGCCAGGTCGGCCTGCCCCGAGCTCAGGGCTTCCAGGGTGCCCGACAAGACCTCGTCGCGCAGGCGCAGGCGGGTGGGGGGCGCCTGGGCCAGGAAGGCCTCGCACAGTTCGAAGAGGGTCTTGCGGTCGATGATGCCGTCCACCGCCAGGGTGAAGCTCGGCTCCCAGCCGGTGGCCACCCGCTTGACCCGGTTGGCCACGGCATCCAGTTCGGCGAGCAGGCGCCGGCCTTCCCTCAGCAGTTCGTGTCCCGCCTCGGTGGGCCTGGCCTGGCGCGAGCTGCGGTCGAACAGCAGCACATCCAGGCTGTCCTCGATCTGCCGGACCCGGTAGGTGAGGGCGCTGGGCACCATGCCCATGCTGCGCGCCGCCGCGGCGAAGCTGCCGCAGTCGACGATGCGCTGGAGCATGGCCAGGGCCTCGGGGGTGAGGACATTCCGCGGATGAGGGTCGGGCATGAGGCGCTTTTGATTCGAAAAATTTGAATGATGCCATCAAACACGCTGGATCCTGCGCACCGCGCCTGCCCCTACAGTGTTCTCCAGTTCAACGCGGTTGTTTTCAGCCGCGGCCATTCAGACTTGATAGATCAGGAGAACAGCATGAGCAAGATTGCAGTCGTCTTCCATTCCGGCTACGGCCACACCCTCCGCCTCGCTCAGTCGGTTGCCGCAGGGGCTGACGCGCGCCTGGTGGCCATCGATGCCGACGGCAACCTGCCGGACGGCGGCTGGGAGATCCTCGATGAGGCGGATGCCATCATCTTCGGCAGCCCGACCTACATGGGCACGGTGAGCTGGCAGTTCAAGAAGTTCGCCGACGCCAGCAGCAAGGCCTGGTTCTCCCAGGCGTGGAAGGACAAGGTGTTTGCCGGCTTCACCAACAGCGCCACCATGAACGGCGACAAGCTGTCCACCCTGCACTACCTGTTCACCCTGGCCATGCAGCACAGCGGCATCTGGGTGGGCACCGGCCTGATGCCTTCCAACAGCAAGGCGGCGCAGCGCGACGACGTGAATTTCGTGGGCTCCTTCAGTGGCGCCATGGCCCAGACCCCGTCGGATGCCAGCCCCGACGAAATGCCCGCCGGCGACCTGGAAACTGCCCGCCTGTTCGGCAAGCGGGTGGCTGAGGTGACGGCCCGCTTCAAGGGCTGAGCTGCATCTCCGGGCAGGGGCCTGGCCGGGTTCGCGCGAGTTTGACGTATTCTGCCAACCTGCCCGGAACACATTTGATCTTCAAGGAATGCCATGAACGTCCTGCCCCAGCTGCCTCCCCTCGTTGAAGACCTGAGCCTGGCCTATCGCCTACGCCCCGCCAGCGGCGAACCCGCCGGCCTGGTGGTGCTGCTCCACGGGGTGGGCAGCAACGAGGCCTCGCTGGCGGGGCTGGCGGCCCTGCTGCCGGCCTCCCTGAGCGTAGCGCTGGTGCGCTCGCCGATTCCGATGGGGCCGGCGTCCTTCAGTGCCTTCGCGGTGAACTTCACCGCCAGCGGTCCGGTGATCGACGCCGACGCGGCGGAGGCCAGCCGGGTCCGCCTGCTGGCTTTCATTGCCGAGTTGCAGGCGCGGACCGGGATTGCCCCCATCAGGACGGTGGTGGCCGGCTTCAGCCAGGGCGGCATCATGTCGGCCGGCGCGGCGCTGACCCGTCCCCAGACCGTACGCGGCTTTGCCATCCTGTCGGGGCGCATCCTGCCGGAGATCGCCCCCGTACTGGCCCCGTCCGAGGCGCTGGCGCAGCTGGATGCACTGATCGTGCATGGCAGCTTCGACGATCGCCTGCCGGTGAGCTGGGCCGATCGCAGCCATGCCTGGCTGACGGAGCTGGGGGTGCGCTTCGAGGATCGCCGCTACCCGGCCGGCCACGAGGTCACGCCGCAGATCGCCCGGGATTTCGTGGCGTGGACGACCGGCCTGCTTTGCAAGTGAATGTAACTTGCATTCAACTTTCTGCATGCTTGCGTACCCGTATTGCATGTTGATAGCGTAGTGTTTTTAAGGGCTTGTCGTGGTGTGCCATGGCCCCGCAACGCCGCGCCGGGGTGACCGGGCGAGGGGGCAGCACCCCGCCGCAGGTCGGCCGGCTTCCCGGGCGTCAACGGGGGGCCGCGTCCTCCGTTGAACGGGAACGCACGAATTCCCGTGCGTGCACCGGAGGTATCGCAATGACCCAACGTATTTTTGTCGCCCTGGCTGCGACCCTGGCCTTTGGCCTGGCTCACGCCCAATCGCCCGCTGCTGCCCCGTCCGCCGCACCCGCCACCCCGATGCCCC
>WBTZ01000067.1 GCA_009026175.1 Zoogloea sp.
GGCCGGAGACGTGTTTGGCGATGCGGACTTTTTCCTCGCCCTCAGTGACTTCCAGCTCGGAGATGCCGGATTCCTGGACCAGGTCGATCAATTTCTTGAGCTTGCGAAGATCCATAGTATTCCCCTTGATTGTTGGTGCCCCGGCGTCGGACGACGCAGGAGCCGATATCTGGTTCAGCCGCGGGAGCGGAGGCGCGACAGGGCGAACTCGAGGGCGAGTTGATAACCCTGGGCGCCCAGTCCGCAGATCACTCCGACGGCCTTGTCGGAAAAGTAGGAGTGATGCCGGAACGGCTCGCGGGCGTGGATATTGGACAGGTGTACTTCGACGAACGGGATGTCGACGCCCGACAGGGCATCCCGGATCCCCACGCTGGTGTGCGTGTAGGCGGCCGGGTTGATGATGATGAAGTCGACGCCTTCGGTACCGGCAGCCTGGACCCGGTCGATCAGTTCGCCCTCGTGATTGCTCTGGAAGGATTCCAGGAGCACCCCGTCGACCTTGGCGCGACTTTCCATTGCCGCATGGATGTCGGCAAGGGTGGTCAGGCCGTAGATGCCGGGTTCCCGGCGGCCGAGGAGATTGAGATTGGGGCCATGCAGAACGAGGATGCGAGCTTGCTGCAGGTCGTCCGTGCTGGCTTCAGGTGTGCGATTTTTCCGCGTCATGAATGCAAGTTTGCCGCAGATTGGCGCAATTTGTCCATCGCCTGGCTGTGAATGCGCCGCTTACGAGCGGCTGAGTTCGGCGAGTTTGCGGTCGAGTTCTTCTTCGGACAGCATGCCGACCTTGACCAGCCCGACACTGCCGCGACGGTCGATGATCAGGGTGAAGGGCAGGGCCTGGGAGCTGTTGCCCAGCTCTTCGGACAGGCTCACCACGCTGGGTGGGGCGACCACCAGGGGATAGGCGACCGGGGTGTTCGCCTGGAATTTGCGCACGTTCTCGTCCGTGTCGATGCTGATGCCGACAAACTGTACTCCTTTGCCGGCATATTTCTCGCTGATGACCGAAAAAGCCGGCATTTCCTTGCGGCAGGGCGGGCACCAGGTGGCCCAGAAGTTGACCACCAGGACCTGGCCTTTCCATTGGGACAAGGGCTGCTTCCTGCCCGCGGCGTCCGGCAGTTCGAGGGCCAGCAGCTTGCCGACTGCGGCAGAGGGGGCGGCTTCGGTCGATTGGGCCGGAGCGCTCAGGTTGTGGCGGGATGAGTACAGGCCTGCTGCCGTGGCCAGGGCGGCAATGACGAGGGCGGGGAGGATGCGGGTGGCGAATTTCATGGCTGGATACCGGCGGCGATGGCTGGCGTGCTGTCATTGACGAGCGCTTCGACGACGGACAGGCGGGCCCGTTCCATTTGTCGGGCGCCGTGACTGCCCCGGCGGCTGAGGCGCTCCACGTCGGGAGAGTAGATGCGCAGGCGGATCGGGATGTCGCCCCAGTCGAAGACCAGGATGGCCTCGGGGCCATCGGGCTGGTTGCGTCGCGGTTCCCGGTGCTCGTACACGACGTCGTTGTTGAGGAAGAAGATCTCCACCTCCTTGGCGCTCTCCGGAAACAGGTCGATCTCCACTTCGGAGTAGCGGCCGGCGGTGCCTTCGAGGACGGCGCCGGTGAGGTAGGGACGGAAGGTCTCGAGCTCGCGCATCACCTCCACGGCGGCCAGGCGCAGGGCGTGCTGACGTTCGAGGTGCTCCTCGTCCTGGAAGACGGCGAGGTAGGTGCGGACTTCCGCTTCGATCTCGGCGTTGTTGGGCAGCTCGTCGGCGTTGACGGCGCCGAGCTGGCGGGCGGCCTTGCGCTTGGCGAAGCCATAGTCGGTGACGCCGTCTTCGGCAATCATGCGGGCCGCCAGGGCGGCGATCTCGCGGCGCAGGTTGCTGCGGTGCGGAACGGCAGGGCGCGGCATGGAAGGTCGAAGCTCCCCGTTCGATTAGAATGCCATCCATTCTACACACGACTATTGCGGCACTGTTTCCGCCTTCCGGACTATGCATATTCACATTCTTGGTATCTGCGGGACTTTCATGGGGGGCATCGCCCTGCTGGCACGGGCTGCCGGCCACACGGTGACGGGGTGCGACGCCAACGTGTACCCGCCCATGAGCACCCAGCTGGAGGAGCAGGGGATCGGCCTGGTGGAGGGGTACGGCGTGGAGCAGCTTGGCCTGAAGCCGGACGTCTTCGTGGTGGGCAATGCGATCTCCCGCGGCAACCCCCTGCTCGAGGCGGTCCTCGACCAGGGGCTGCCCTATGTGTCGGGCCCCCAGTGGCTGGCCGAGAACGTGCTGCAGGGGCGCTGGGTGCTGGCGGTGGCCGGAACGCATGGCAAGACGACGACCACGTCACTGCTGGCGTGGATCCTCGAAGATGCCGGGCTCAACCCCGGTTTCCTGGTGGGTGGGGTGCCCAAGAACTTCGGCGTGTCGGCCCGCCTGACCGAGTCGCCCTTCTTCGTGATCGAGGCGGACGAGTACGACACCGCCTTCTGTGACAAGCGCTCCAAGTTTGTCCATTACCGCCCGCGGACCGCCATCCTGAATAATCTTGAGTTCGATCACGCCGACATCTTCGCTGATCTGGAGGCGATCCAGACGCAGTTCCACCACCTGGTGCGGACCATCCCGCGCTCCGGGCGGATCATCGCCAACGCCGCCGAGGAGACCCTGCCGCAGGTCATCGAGCGGGGCTGCTGGTCCGAGCTGGAATGGTTCAACGATGCGGCCGGCTGGTCGATTGCCGAGGGGCGCGTCGAGGACGAGGTGGTGGTCCGCCACCTGGGCAAGGAGATCGGCCGCAAGCGCCTGCCCCTGTCCGGGCGCCACAACCGGGCCAATGCTCTGGCCGCCATCGCCGCCGCCCGCCACGTGGGGGTGACGCCGGAGGTGGGCCTGGATGCCCTGACCCGCTTCGAAGGCGTCAAGCGCCGCCTGGAACTGCGTGGGACCGTGCGCGGTGTGGCGGTGTACGACGACTTCGCCCACCACCCGACCGCGATCACCCTGACCGTCGAGGGCCTGCGCCGGCAGGTGGGTGAGGCGCGCATCCTGGCCGTGCTGGAGCCGCGCTCCAATACGATGAAGCTGGGGGTGATGAAGGATCAGCTACCGGCAAGCCTGGCCGAGGCCGACAAGGTGTTCTGCTATGCGGCCAACCTGGGTTGGGATGCCCGCGAGGCGCTGGCCCCGATCGCCGGCAAGACCGTGGTCGAGGACGACCTGGACGCCCTGGTCAGGGCGATCGTTGCAGAAGCGCGGGAGGGCGACCGCATCCTGGTGATGAGCAACGGTGGCTTTGGTGGCATCCACGGTAAGCTGCTGAGCGCCCTGGCGGGCTGAACGGACCACCCGCAGGGGCGAGTGCCCCCGGGGCGCTAGCGGATCGCCTGGAAACGCCGCGGAAAGCCCGCCATCGCATGCCGATGGGGGGCTTTTTCGCCATTCAGGACATGGCGCGTTGCCGCCAGCACGGCGCACAGCAGCAGCGCGGCGCCGGTGTTGTGGGCCACCGCGAGGGGCAGGGGCAGTTGCAGCAGGACGTTGGCGATGCCCAGCCCGATCTGCAGGGCGAGGGCGGTGAGCAGCGCCAGCCCGTGCCGGCGGCCCCCGTCCCGGCGCAGCAGACAGAGGCTGAACAGGCCGGCGAGGGTCAGCACGACGCAGGCAAACAGCCGGTGGGTCCAGTGGATGGCGGTCAGGGCGGCGGCCGGCAGGAGTTCGCCGCTGGCTGTGCTGCCCAGTTCCCGGTCGAGCGTGAAGGCGTGGTGGAAGTCGGTGTCGGGACTGAAGCTGCCCTGGCAGGTGGGAAAATCGGCGCAGATGGTCGCCGCATAGTTGCTGCTGACCCAGCCGCCCAGGGCGATCTGCCCCAGCACCGCTGCCGTGGCCAGCACGGCGAGGATCTTCAGGCCGGCGGGAAAGACCGCAGGGCGGGGGGGGCGGCCTTCACGCAGCACGAGCAGGGCGAGCAGGGCCAGGGTGGTCATGCCGCCGAGCAGGTGGCTGGTCACGATGACGGGCTTGAGCAGGCGGGTGACCGTGAGCATGCCGAGCAGGGCCTGGCCCATCACCACACCAAGCAGGGCCAGCTCCAGCCAGGGCCGGCGCCGGGCCCGCCGACGCCAGGCGGTGATCGCCAGGGCCAGGATGCACAGCCCCAGGGTGCCGGCGGCGTAGCGGTGGATCATCTCCTTCCAGGCTTTCGGTGCCTCGACGGGCTTGCCGAAGCTGGCTTCGGCATGGGACACCTCGTGGGCCTGTTCGGGGACACCCACCAGCTTGCCGTAACAGCCGGGCCAGTCCGGACAGCCGAGGCCGGCATCGGAGAGGCGCACGTAGGCACCGAGGGATACCACGACGAGGGCGAGCAGCAGGGCGAGGATCGCCAGCCCGCGGTAGGCCGTGCCTGCCGGCGGGCGGGTTTCGGGCTTCCAGGTCTCGGCGCGGCGCAGCCCCGCAGGGTGGCTGTCGTGCTGTCTCATGCCAGCCGGTCCAGGAACAGGGCGGCGAACAGTCCGGTAAGGTAGATGAGCGAGTAGCGGAAAGCGTGGCGGGCGCGGTCGTCCGAGTAGTTCCGCCACAACACCCAGGCCTCCCGCAGGTAGCCCAGGTTGAGCAGGCTGACCAGCGCGGCGTAGGTGGCCCCGGACAGGCCCAGGGTGCAGGGCAGGTAGGACACCGCGGCCAGCAGCACGGTGTATAGCAGGATGTGCAGGCAGGTCAGGGGGACGCCGTGGCTCACCGGCAGCATGGGCAGGCCGGCGCGGGCGTATTCCTCCCGCCGGTAGCAGGCGAGGGCCCAGAAGTGCGGGGGTGTCCACAAGAAGATGATGAGGAACAGGGCCAGCGCGGGCATGCCGATCGAGTCCGTCATGGCGGCCCAGCCGAGCACCGGCGGCATGGCGCCGGAGGCTCCGCCGATGACGATGTTCATGGGAGTGGCGGGCTTGAGCACCAGGGTGTAGACGATGGCATAGCCCAGGAAGGTGGCCAGGGTCAGCCACATGGTGAGGGGATTGACCGCCACATGCAGCAGCCACAGTCCGGCGCCCCCCGTCAGGCAGGCCAGGCCCAGGGTCTCGGCCGGGGTGATGAGGCCCAGGGGCAGGGCGCGGCCGCGGGTGCGTGCCATGCGCGCATCGATGGTGCGTTCCACCAGGCAATTGATCGCGGCGGCGGCGCCGGCCACCAGGGCAATGCCGATGGTGGCGGCGAGCATCAGGCCCAGGGGCGGCCAGCCCGGCACCGCGAGGAACATGCCGATCATGGCCGTGAACACGATCAGGCTGTTCACCCGGGGCTTGCACTGGGTGGCGAAGGCGGCGAGGCGCAGGGCCAGGGGGGTGGCAAGCGCGGTGCTGCGGAGGAGGGTTGGCATGCGGGCGGGTCTCCGTTGAAGTCTTCAGCCAGCCCACGCATAGCGGAGCAGGCGTTCCATGTCTTTGAGGATGTCGCGGGGCGGGGCGTCGGCGGGGTAGCGCAGGATGATCCGGCCCTGGGGGTCCACCACGTAGACCCGGTGTCCGCCAGCGTCCAGGTCGAAGGCCGCCCGGGCGGCGCTGCTGCCTGCCACGGCGGCGTGGAGGTCGGGCTGCAGGGCGGTCAGGGGGGTGCTGTCCGGTGCCGCCTGGTCGGTCAGCCAGGTGCGCTGCACGCGGGACATCTGCTTGTAGAGGGCCACGTGGATCTGGCGGGTGGCGACGATCCACTGGCGGCAGGCTTCATCGCAGGGGCCCGGCCCGGCGACGACCAGATTCCAGTGTCCCTCGAGGCTGTTCTTGTCCAGGGGCTCACCGTGAGGCCCTGCCAGTGCGGGCAGGGGGCGCGGCGGGTCGAGGAGTTCGCCGTGGTTGCCGGCACTGGCCGGACGCCAGCCGGTGGCATAGAGGCTGGCGGCCACGATGAAGGGCAGGGCCAGCAGGGCGATGACCAGGAAGAGGGGGCGGTAGCGCGACATCAGCGGCGTCTCCAGCCCAGCGCCAGCCAGATCAGCAGGGCCGAGGCGGCAAAGCCGTACCACTGCAGGGCGTAGGAGAGGTGCCGCTCCAGGCGCTCGTCGGGACGCGGCCATTCCCTGCCGAAGCCGGCCGGAGAGGCGGGGTCGAGCTGGACCACCACGGGCTGCAGGGGCCACGGGGCAAAGGTGCGGAAGCGGGCCAGGTCGAGGTTCTGCCAGACGGGCTGCCAGCTATCGCCGGCAGGTTCCGGGCCCAGGGTGAAGAAGCGCTGCCCCGGCACGACGGCCGTGCCGCGCAGTTCGACGGTTTCGTCCGGTGTGGGGACGGGGGGCAGGTCGGCATGCTGGTCGGAGGCGGGGATCCAGCCCCGGTTGACCAGCACGCGCATGTCGCTGCCTTCGATGTGCAGCGGCGTGATCACGTGGTAGCCCGCCCGCTCCCGCTGGATCCGGTTGTCCACCAGGAACTGCCGACCGGTCTCGAAGTGGCCGCGCACCACCACCTGGCGGGAGCGCAGGTCCTCCGCGTCGGCCGCGGTGCCTCCCAGGCGGATCGCCCCGTCCTGCGTCCGCTGGTCCAGCAGGGACTGGGCGGCGGCCTTGCGCTCGGCCTTGCCATGCTGCCAGTTGCCGAGCTGGATGCAGCCCGCGGCCACGGCCAGCGCCAGCAGGCCGCCCCAGGGTGAGGGGCGGAAGCGGCGGCCGCTTGTGGCTGCCCGGAGGCGGGCGCACAATCGGGCCACCGGATTCGGGGAGTGAGCTGTGCTGTTCAAGTTGGCCGTTGTGTTCATGCTCTTGCTGGTGATCGGCAGCCTCTTTTCGGGCCTGGTCTTTCTTTATCGCGACAAGGGCAATGGCGACCGGGTTGTGCGGGCGCTCACCGTGCGCGTCTCCCTCTCTCTCCTGCTTTTCATCGGCCTGTTGCTGGCATGGCGCTACGGGGCTTACAGCCAGTAGACCACGACGAACAGCAGCAGCCAGACCACATCCACGAAGTGCCAGTACCAGGCCACCGCCTCGAAGGCGAAGTGGCGCCGCGCGTCGAAGTGCCCGGCCAGGCTGCGCCCGGTGACCACCGCCAGCATGATGGCGCCGAGGGTGACGTGGAAACCGTGGAAGCCGGTGAGCATGAAGAAGGTGGCGCCATACACGCCGGCGCCCATGGTCAGGCCCAGCTCGGTGTAGGCGTGGTGGTATTCGTAGGCCTGGAAGCCCAGGAAGATCACGCCCAGCAGCACGGTGAGGGCCAGCCCCAGGTTGAGCTGGGCACGCTTGCCCTTCATCAGGCCCCAGTGGGCCCAGGTCAGGGTGACCCCCGAGGTCAGCAGCAGGGCGGTGTTGATCGCCGGGATGCCCCAGGCGCCCATGGGCGTGAAGCTGGCCCCCTTGGGGCCGGAGGTGGGCCAGGCGGCGGTGAAGTCCTTGTAGAGGGTGAAGGCCGGGTCCATGCCGGCCAGGGCCGGCACCGAGAGCACCCGGCAGTAGAACAGGGCGCCGAAGAAGGCGGCAAAGAACATCACCTCGGAACCGATGAACCAGACCATGCCCTGGCGGAAGGACTTGTCTTCCCAGTCGGTGTAGGCACCCCGCTGGTTTTCGGCGATCACCGCGCCGAACCACTTGAACAGGACCGTGATGATGACCGCCGTACCCGCCGCCATGACCCACGGGCCGGGCGCGAACTTGTTCATCAGCAGGATGAAGCCCAGGGCCAGCATGAACATGCCGCCCGACAGGAAGAAGGGGTAGAGGCTGGGTTGAGGGACGTAGTAGTGGCTTGCGTGGGGCGCTGCGGTGTTGGCGTGCGAGGCGTTCAAGGCGGGCTCCCTAGGATGGATTCGGGGCGGGGAAGAAGGCGTAGGCGAGGGTCAGCTCGCTGATCTCGTCGCCGATGTCACCGTCGATGATGAAGGTCAGGGCCATCTCGCGGCTTTCTCCGGGGGCGAGGGTCTGTTGCTTGAAGCAGAAACAGTCGAGCTTCCTGAAATGGCGGGCCGCCACGGTGGGCGAGACGCTGGGCACCGCCTGGCCGACGATGGTCTTGTCGGACAGGTTGCGGACCAGGAAGCGGGTGGTGCGCAGTTCGCCCGGGTGGATCTCGATGGACGGTTCGAGGGGCCGGATCTCCCAGGGCAGGCCGGGCATCAGCGTGGAGGTGAACTGCACGCCGAGCTTGCGGTTGTAGTTGACCGCGGCGGGCGGCAGGTCCTTCGCGTCGATGGCGTCCTTGAGCGTCTTGCCATTGAAGCCGACGGCCGCGCACAGGGTGTCGTAGAGCGGCACCAGGGCGAAGCCGAAGGCGAAGAAGACCGCGGCCAGCAGGAGCAGCCGGACGACCAGCCGGCCGTGCCTGCGCGGCGGGGGCAGGGTTGCCTCGCTCATGGCGTCTCAGCGGTCGATGAAGAAGCCGACCACGTATAGCGCCACGGCGACTGCGCCGAGCAGCCATGCGAAGCGGGCCGAAGCCCGGCGGCGATTGGCGAGATCCGAATCGGTGAGGTGCACGATGTCCTCCTCAGGGGGTCTTGATGACGGGCTGGATGTCCCAGGAGTGATGCGGCGGAGGCGAGCTGAGCTCCCATTCGAGGCCGCTGGTGCCTTCCCAGACCTTGTCGCTGGCCTTCTCGCCCCCCTTCACGCAGCGCCACACGTTGTAGGCGAAGATCAGCTGGGACAGGCCCAGGGCGAAGGCGCCGACCGTGGAGATGGCGTTGAATTCCGCAAACTGCAGGGCGTAGTCGGGGATGCGCCGCGGCATGCCGGCGAGGCCCAGGAAGAACTGGGGCATGAAGGTGAAGTTGAAGCTGATGACGGTGAGCCAGAAGTGCAGCTTGCCGAGCTTCTCGCTGT
Organism: Zoogloea sp.; assembly: GCA_009026175.1. Taxonomy (GTDB): domain Bacteria; phylum Pseudomonadota; class Gammaproteobacteria; order Burkholderiales; family Rhodocyclaceae; genus Zoogloea. Next base: position 8,807 of record WBTZ01000067.1, read on the forward strand.
ACATGTGGCCGGTCCATTTGGGCAGCCAGTAATACACGCCGGTCATCACCCCCATGATGCCGCCGGCGAAGAGGGCGTAGTGGAAGTGGGCCACCACGAAGTAGCTGTGGTGGTACTGGGCGTCCGCGGCCACGTCGGCCAGCACCAGGCCGGTCAGGCCGGCGATGCCGAACAGCACGATGAAGCCCACCGCGAACAGCATCGGGGTCTCGAAGCTCATGGCGCCGCGCCACATGGTGGCGATCCAGCAGAAGAAGAGCACCGCCAGGGGCAGGGAGATCGACATGGTGCTGTACATGAAATACAGCAGGGCCGGCACCGGCAGGCCGGCGGTCAGGAAGTGGTGGGCCCACACGATCAGGCCCAGCACGCCGATGGCGATGAAGGACCACACCTGCGCGGTGTGTCCGTAGATCGGCTTGCGGGTGAAGGTGGACAGCACGTGAGGCATCAGGCCCCACACCGGCAGCAGCAGGATGTAGACCTCCGGGTGGCCGAAGAACCAGAACAGGTGCTGGAACAGGATCGGGTCGCCGCCGCCCGCGGCGTTGAAGAAGTGGGTGTCGAAGTGACGGTCGGTCAGCAGCATGGTGACGCCGCCCGCCAGCACCGGCAGGGTGATGATGAGCAGCACCGCGGTGACCAGCCAGCCCCAGCAGAAGAGCGGCATCTTCATCAGCGTCATGCCCGGCGCACGCATGTTGAGGATGGTGGCGATGATGTTGATCGAGCCCATGATCGAGCTGATGCCCAGGATGTGGATCGAGAAGATCGCGAAGTCCACCCCGATGCCGCCCTGGACCGACAGGGGCGCGTAGAGCGTCCAGCCGGTGGCCACCGCGCCGTCGCCGATGCCGAAGAGCGCCAGCACGAAGGGCATGGTGAGCAGCATCGCGGCCGGCGGCAGCAGCCAGAAACCCCAGTTGTTGAGGCGCGGCAGGGCCATGTCGGGGGCGCCGATCATCAGCGGGATCATCCAGTTGGCGAAGCCGGTGGCGGCCGGCATCAGGGCCGCGAAGATCATCACCAGGGCGTGCACGCCGATGAGCTGGTTGAAGAACTCCGGCTTCATCAGCTGCAGGCCGGGCTGGAAGAGCTCGGCCCGCACCGCCAGGATCATCGCCCCGCCGACGAAGAACATCAGCAGGGAGAAGGTCAGGTACATCGTGCCGATGTCCTTGTGGTTGGTGGTGGTCAGCCAGCGCAGCAGCCCGGTCGGGTGCTGGCCGTGGCCGTCATGGTGGTCGAGGGTATGGGTGGCGGTGTTCATCCGTGACTCCTCAGCGAAGGGCCTTGATCTGGGCGGGCTGGATCATGTCGCCCTTGGTGTTGCCGAAGCTGTTGCGCTCGTAGGTGATGATGGCGGCGATGTCGGCGTCGGACAGGGTGGCCTTGAAGGCCTGCATGGCGGTGCCGGTCTTGCCGTTCATGACCCGGTCCACGTGGCTGTCGGGGATCAGTTTGCCCTCGGGGGAGAGCAGTGGGCCATTGACGATCTTGCTGCCTGCCAGCGCCGGGAAGGCGGGCGGCAGACCCTGGCCCTCGGGCTGGTGGCAGGCTGCGCAGTTCTTCTCGTAGGCGGCCTTGCCGGCGGCGATCAGCTCGTCCTTGGTCCAGGTCTTTTCGCCTCCGGCCGCGGCGGCAGCCATCTCGGCCTTCTTCTTGTCCACCCAGGCGGCGTACTCGGCTTCGGGTACCGCGCGTACCACCACCGGCATGAAGCCGTGGTCCTTGCCGCACAGTTCGGCGCACTGGCCGCGATAGACCCCCGGCTCTTCGATGCGCACCCAGGTCTCGCGCAGGAAGCCCGGGATCGCATCGCGCTTGACGCCGAACTGGGGCACCCACCAGGTGTGGATCACGTCGGTGGAGGTGAGCAGGATGCGGACCTTCTTGCCGACGGGCAGCACCACTTCGTTATCCACCTCCAGCAGGTAGTGCTCGCCCTTGGCTTCCTTGCCCTCGATCTGCTCGCGGGGGGTGGCGAGGGTGCTGACGAACTGAATGCCCGAATCCGGGTATTCGTACTTCCACTTCCATTGCAGGCCGGTCACCTTGAGCACCATGTCGGCCTTGGTGCGGGTGTCCTCCATGTCGATGACCGCATGGAAGGCCGGGATGCCCATCAGTACGAAGTCGATGAAGAGCAGGATGCCGAAGGGCACCAGCACCCAGAACCACTGGAGGGCCCCGGCCGGGCCGCTGAACCGGGCCGGCGCGGCGCCGTTGCTCTTGCGGTGCTTGATCATGGAATAGACCATGATCGCGAAGACGACGACGAACAGCACGGTGATGATCACCATGAACTGGTTGTGCATCGAAAGGGTGTCTCGCCCGATGGGGGTGACGGGCTTGGGGAAGTTCCAGGTGTAGTCTGCGAGAGCACTGCCGGCGGCGAGCATCAGGCCGGTTCCTGCGAAAAGCTTGGCTGGGGTGCGGGGGTTGAGTGTCGTCAAGTCTCTACCTCTTCTTTTCGTGGGATGATCGGCGCGGCTCTCGACGCTCAGCTTCTGAGCCGGCTTGAGAGATCTGCGTAGAACTGGGAGCGTTGTTCCGGGGTCATCAGATGGCCCACCCGGCAGCAGCGCCCGTGGGAGCGGATGCAGATCAGCGGGTCGGGGCCGTTGTCGGCCTCCAGGCTGAGGCGGGCCCAGCCCACCGTGAAGTCCTGGTGGATATGGTTGCCGGGAAGGTGGCTGACGATGCTGAGCCGGTTGCCCTCGAGGCGCACGGTCTCGCTGCTCTGGTCGCGGCGATCGAGGATGCGGAGGGCGATGAAGAGGGCGGCCAGTTCCAGGCCGGCGAAGGGCAGGACGAGCCAGGCACCGGCAAGCAGGAAGCCGCCGCTGACGATCAGGCTGATGAAGATCACGCCGCCGATCAGGACCCGGCGGGCGAAAGGAGTCAGAGAGCAGTTGGGACGTGCATGCCACTCATGCACGCCCTCTGCTTCTATCGTTGTTATAGCCATGGCGTCTCCTCCAGGCCCTGTCTGCGACTTTTTGACGCAGATCAAATTCTGGAAGGAGTGTAGCATCGCCCGTCGATTTTGCAGTGCACTTGAAACTAGTGCAGGCTTCTGATTTAAAAGGGGAAAATAAATGCTTTTGATGTTGCGATGCATCATTGGCGCGTTGGCGCTGTCGCTGGGGCTGACTGCCTGTTCGCCGGGGGGGGATGGCCAGGGGACGAAGGGCTTTGCAGCGACCGACATCACGGGCGCGAACTACGCCAAGGACTTCCGGCTGATCGACCAGACGGGTACGCCGCGCAGCCTGGCGGACTACCGGGGCAAGGTGGTCACCCTGTTCTTCGGTTACACCCAGTGCCCGGACATCTGCCCCACCAATTTGCTGACCATGGCCGAGGTGATGCACCAGCTTGGGCCCGATGCGGAGCGTGTGCAGGTCTTGTTCGTGACGGTCGATCCTGAGCGGGACAGCCGGGAGCTGCTGGCCCAGTACGTGCCGGCCTTCGATGCCAGGTTCATGGGCTTGCGGGGCGACCTGCCGGCCACCGAGGCGGTAGCGAAGGAGTTCCGGGTCTTCTATCAGAAGCAGGGCGACACCAAGGGCCAGGCCTACACGGTGGACCACTCCACCGGGACCTACGCCTTCGATCCGCAGGGGCGCCTGCGCCTCTACATCCGGCACGGGGAGAAGCCGGAGGTGATCGCCGCCGATCTCCGCAAGTTGCTGGCCGGCCAGTAGGCCGGCGCGCTGCGGGGCGGGACAATGAAAAGGGCGACCCGCGGGTCGCCCTTTCTGCTTGACCGGGCGGCCTCGCGGCCGGGGCCGCTCAGGCCAGCGCTGCCAGCTGGGTGCGCATCTTCTGCATGGCCTTGGCCTCGATCTGGCGGATCCGCTCGGCGGAGACGCCGTATTCGGCAGCCAGTTCGTGCAGGGTGGCGGCATCGCCTTCGGTCAGCCAGCGGCGCTGCACGATGGCACGGCTGCGCTCGTCCAGGGTGGCGAGGGCTTCGTGGAGGCCCACGTCCTTGAGCCGGGCGGCCTGCCGCTGGGCGAGCACTTCGGAGGGTTCCGCATCGGGGTCGGCCAGGTAGGCGATGGGGGCGAAACGCTCCTCCTCGTCCTCCGGGCCGGCCTCGAGGGCCACTTCCTGGCCGGCCAGGCGGGTCTCCATCTCGCGGACCTCCTCGGGCTTCACACCGAGCTGCTGGGCCACGGCCAGTACCTCCTCACCCTGCAGGGCGTTGCTGCTGCTCTTCATGCTGCGCAGGTTGAAGAACAGCTTGCGCTGGGCCTTGGTGGTGGCGATCTTGACCAGGCGCCAGTTCTTGACGATGTACTCGTGGATCTCGGCCTTGATCCAGTGGATCGCAAAGGACACCAGGCGCACGCCACGGTCAGGGTCGAAGCGCTTGACCGCCTTCATGAGGCCCACGTTGCCTTCCTGGATCAGGTCGGCGTGGGGCAGGCCATAGCCGAGGTAACCACGGGCGATGGCCACCACCAGGCGCAGGTGGGACAGGACGAGCTTGCGGGCCGCCTCCAGATCGTCTTCTTCCCGGAAGCTGTGGGCCAGGTCGGATTCCTCCTTCTCGGTCAGCAGGGGGATGCGATTCACGCTCTGGATATATTGATCCAGGCTGCCAACCGCGGACGGAACGGGAAACGACAGGGTATGGGACATCTGCGACTACCTCCTTCGCGCAAATATTAGCACTCCCGGCCTGTGAGTGCTAAGGGGGCGAATGGTTCCCGTGAAGCGTTCTTGATCGTGGGCAAGAAGACGCCGTCAGAGGCACTGGGGGAAGGGTTCGCCAAGTTTCCGATGCGAAGGTCAGGGCTGACGGGAGGGTCCGCTCACTGGGCCATCGCCGCCTCTGCGTGGGTCAGCAGCCAGGCGATCTCGCCCTTGTTCTGGATGTGCAGCTTGGAATAGGCCTGGCGCAGGTGGTGGCGCACGGTGGCGGGGGAGAGGCCGAGCCTGCGTGCCACGGCCTTGTAGGTGAGCCCTTCGCCGAACAGGCGTGCCACCGACAGCTCCTTGGGCGTGAGTACGTCGATGGCGGCGCGGGGGCGGACCTGCACCAGGTGCATGTCGCCGAGCTTTTCCGCCTGCAGGCTCAGGTGGGCGCCGACGAAGGCGCCGCGTTCGTTGGTCAGCAGGGCCGGCAGCAGCGGGGCAGGCAGGCGGCCGCCGCGCCATTCGGGCCATTCCAGCAGCACCAGGTCGGCGAAGGCGGCATCGGCGTAGAGCATGACGCCGGCAGAGTCGCAGATCGCCGCGGAGATGCGCTGGGGGCCGGTGCGGTGGCGCACCCGCTCGAGGTACTGGACGCGGTTGATGTTGAGCACCGAGGCGATGTGGGGCATGACGAGCTGTCCCAGCTCGCTGTCGCGCGGCGAGAAGCGTGGCACCAGGCTGTTGCGGTACAGGGACAGGTGGGTCCACAGGTTGAGGGCCGGATCCACCGAGATGACGCAGAGCAGCTGGGCCATGTCGTGCCTCTCGGTGAAGCGGCGGAACTCGGGGCACATGCGCTCGTCGGTGATCAGCATGTGCACGGGCTGCCCGGGGGCGGACTTGACCAGCGGCACCAGCGGGTCCTTGAACTTGATCTCCTCCCATTCGGACAGGAAATCCCGGCCCAGCCGGTACAGGGCGTTGCTGTGCATCAGCGGGGTGCCATCGACCAGGGTCGAGCGGCCCAGCCAGGCGCTGTCGAAGTCCAGGTGCTCGCGCAGCAGGCTGAACAGCTGGGTCTCGAACTCGCCGATGTTGGCCGTCAGGGCCAGCGGGTAGAGCTCCAGCAGCAGGCGCCCCAGCGAGGCGGCGATACTGCCCGTTGCCTCGGCCGGACAGGGCTGTGGCGCATCCCGTTCCAGTTCCTTGTCCGAAAAGGCCCGGGCAATTTCCACCTCGAGGCGCTCGCCCCAGTCCTGCGTCGCTTCCATATTGACCTCCGCTGTTGGCACTCCTTGCGCTGGGCGGCTCTCGGCCGGTGGCGCTTTTCCTTTTTTATTCAAGGTACTGCAGAACCGGCCTGTCCGCAATGCGGAGATCGGGAGGTCGTTCAAATGAACGATGCCACCTGCTTTTCGGGCCCGGATTTCTCGCTGCTGCGCGTCAATGCCCCAGCGCTGGGCATGCACCACAAAGGGGTTCCGGCGGCCGGAGATGTTGCAGATTGATTAAGGCCCGCGCGTGGCCGAAGAGGCCGCAGCCCCCGCCGCAGCGCTGCCCTGGTTCCACGGAAATCCCCCGGTCATGACTCTGCCGGATTCCTTTGGCATGGCGCCGGAGAGGCCCTCCGCACTGCCGTGGTGCAGCATCGCTGCACGTACCGCGTCAATTTGAACGACTGCCGGCGCCTGCCACCGGCTCTTAAGGTTCCGTCACCCGGTCGGCCTCCCGAGAGAGACCGGCCCCATCAGGAGAGACGGAACCATGAGTTCAAGGAGCAGCTTCATCACGTCGCTGGCACCGCTTTGCATCATCGGCGGCCTGCTGTACGCGGCGCTTTACATCAAGCCGGCAGGGGGCGGCACCGCCCTCGAGCCCCCGGTGATCGCCCCCCGCGATCACTTCTACGCCATGGTCCAGGCGGCTGCCGGGCAGTTCTGGGCGGTGGGCAACGACGGCAAGGTGGTGCTGGGCGATGGCCGTGGCCGCTGGCAAGTCCAGGCCAGCGGCACCCGCGCCCACCTGCAGGCAGTGGATGCCTGGGATGCCCGGCATGCCCTGGCGGTGGGCAACGAGGGCACCGTGCTGAGCACCAGCGACGGCGGCCAGACCTGGCTCAAGGCGGAGGCGCCGGTGTCGGCCACCGCCAACAAGCTGATGCGGGTCCAGGCCCTGCCGGACGGCCAGGCGGTGGCGGTCGGCGAGTTCAATACGGTGCTGCTCGGCAGCGCCTACGGCCGCCACTGGGAGCGCCTGACCCCCGAGCAGGATGTGGCCTGGTATGGCCTGGCGGTGCGCGGATCGCGGATCACCGTGGCCGGCGAGTTCGGCCGCCTGATGCAGTCCGACGACCTCGGGCGCAGCTGGCGGGCGATCACCACCCCGACCGAGGCCCACCTCACCGCCGTCGCCTTCGCCGACGAGCGGCGCGGCGTGGCGGTGGGCCTCAACGGCACCGTGCTGCTCAGCGAGGACGGCGGCCGCTCGTGGCTGCCGGTCGGCCAGGGGGGCGAGGAGCACCTCTATGACGTGAGCTGGGATGGCCGCCGTTTCGTGGCGTGTGGCGATCGGGGCCTGCTCCTCGAGTCTGCCGATGGCCGGGCCTGGAAGGCCCTCGATGCGGCCCTCGGTGAGGCCCGCAATTTCCTGTGGTTCTCCCGCGTGGTGCCGGGAGCCGATGGTCTCCTGCTCGCCGGCGCGACGCTGGGCGTGATCCATGGGGACCGCTTCGTTTCCCTCGCCAGCAAAGCCGCCGGCACGTCCGGCCCGGCTTCTGCCACAGCCCGCTGAGAGGTCGCCATGCTCGCAAGATTCGTTGATTTCTGTATTGGGCGACGGGCCCTGGTGGTCACCGTCATCGGCCTGCTCACCCTGCTGATGCTGGGGGCGGCCAGCCGTATCCACGTGGGGACCGACTTCGGGGACCTGCTGCCCCGGCACCACGCCTATGTGGAGGTGCACAACCGCTTCAAGGCCACCTATGGCAGCTCCAACGCCGTCACCATCGTGCTGGAGGCGGAGCAGGGCGACATCTTCCGCACCGATTTCCTGGAGCGCCTGCGCACCGTGACCCTCGAGCTGCGCAAGGTGGACGGGGTCAACCCGGAGCAGATCATCTCCCTGGCCTCGCGCAAGATCGTCGATGTGCGCTCCAGCTCCGACGGGTTGGAGAGCCGGCCGCTGATGTTCCCCGAGGTGCCGTCCGACGCCGCCGGCCTGGCCGAGCTGAAGGCCCGGGTACAGCGCAACGGGCTGGTGCTGGGCAGCTACGTGTCCCGTGACCTGGGCGCGGCGCTGGTCACCGTCGACTTCTACGACCACCTGCTCAAGCCGGAGGAGGCCTTCCGCCAGATCCGCGCCATCGCCGATTCGGTGGCCGGGCCGGGGCTGCGCGTGCGCATGGTCGGCGAGCCCATCCTGGCGGGCTGGGTGGCCTATTTCCTGCCCGAGACCCTGACCATCCTGGCCGCCACCCTGGCCGTGCTGGGGGCCCTGCTGTTCCTCTTCTCCCGCACCTGGCGCGGCACCCTGCTGCCCGGCCTGGCCGGCATCCAGTTCGATCCGCTGGTGATCGTGGTGGCCTTCCTGATCACGGCCCGCTCCATTTCCCACTCGGTGCAGCTGGTCACCCGCTTCGACGACGAGCTGAAGGCCGGCGCGGCCACCGCCCGGGAGGCCGCGCGCAAGGCCATGTTCGGCCTGTTCAAGCCGGGCATGCTGGGAGTGATCGCCGACGCGGGCTGCATGATCATCGTGATCCTGGTGCCCATTCCGCTGATGCAGAAGGTGGCGGTGATCGGCACCGTGTGGGTGTCCACCATCGCCCTCAGCGCGGTGGTGATGACCCCGGTGCTGCTGTCGTGGGTGCGCCTGCCGGTGCGCCATGCCCACCCCATCAACCTGATGCCGGGGCTCGACAGGGCGATGGCCGGGCTGGCCCGCCGGGTGGTCGGGCGCAATGCCTACATCCTCGTTGCGGTGGCCGGGCTGGTGTTCCTGGTGTCCGGCTGGTTCGCCTTCGACATCCGCATCGGCGACGCCAATCCGGGCTCGCCCATCCTGCACCAGGACTCCGCCTACAACCGGGACGCCACCGAGATCAACCGGCGCTTCCCCGGCACCGACCGGATGTTCGTGGTGCTGGCCGGCGAGCAGGCCGACGACATCAAGCGGCCCGAGGCCCTGGAGACCATGAACCGCTTCCAGCGCTACATGGAGGCCCAGCCCGAGATCGGCGCCAGCCTGTCCCTGGCCGACCTGATCCCGGTGATCAAGCGGGTGATGCGCGACGGCAACCACCACTACGAGGAGTTCGGCCGCAACCAGAACGAGAACGGCGAGCTGCTCTACCTGTTCAGCAGCGGCGGCGCCGACCCCTCCGACCTGGAACGCCTGGCCGACCGGGACTTCAAGACCGGCGCCGTCACCCTGTTCTTCCGCGACCACCAGGGCGACACCATCCGCACCGCCGTGGCGCGCATCAAGGAGTTCGCCGCGGCCAACCCGCTGCCGGGCATGCAGCTGCTGCTGGCGGGCGGTTTCGCCGGGGTCACCGCGGCGGTCAACGAGGTGATCCTGGCCAGCCAGATCGAGAGCATCGCCCTGGCCCTGCTGGTCCTGGTGCTGTGCTGCGCGGTGACCTACCGCTCCCTCAACGCCGGCATGTTCTTCATGGTGCCGGTGATCCTGGCCAACACCCTGACCTTCAGCTTCATGGCCTGGAAGGGCATCGGCATGAACATCAACACCCTGCCGGTGGCGGCCCTGGGCATCGGCCTGGGCGTCGATTACGCCTTCTACATCATCGACGACATCCGCGAGGAGCTGCGCCACGGCAAGTCCCTCGAGGAGGCCATCGCCCTGGCCCTGGCCGGCGCCGGCAAGGGCGTCACGGTCACCGCCGGCACCCTGATCCTGGCGGTCGCCATGTGGGGCTTCTCCTCCCTGCGCTTCCAGTCGGAGATGGCCCTGCTGATGGCCATCTGGCTCGGCATTTCGGCCTTCAGCGCCCTCGTGCTGATGCCCGCGATGGTGGTGGTCTTCAAACCGGGCTTCGTCATGGGGACGGCCCGCGCCGCCTCCGTCGCCCGTCCCCTGCAGTCAATCCAACCCTAGGAAACCCATGATGAAAAAGCGATTGCTCACCCGCCAGGTGGCCGGTGCGGTGGCCGGCCTGTCCCTGTCCTGCGTCCTGTGCAGTGCCGCCCAGGCCGATGAAGAAGGCGAGATCCGCGTCGGCGGCTACCTGCGCGGCTATGCCGGCTGGAACCTGGACGACCCGCAGGAGCTGAGCGGCAACGACCGTGGCCGGCTCAGCATGCTGCGCGGCCAGGCCTACATCGAGGCCGACTCGAAGGGCCCGCGCCTGCAGTGGAAGATCGCCGGCCGCGCCGTGCGCGAGGCCCGCACCGACTACCTCTCCGACCTGCAGGACCTGGAGCGCAGCCGCGGCGCCTTCGCCAACCCCGGCTTCAATGTCACCGACATCTACAACTCGGCGCAGATCCGCGAGGCCTGGGTGCAGTTCCAGCCCACCGAGAACCTCAACGTCAAGTTCGGCCGCCAGCAGGTGGTGTGGGGCGAGACCGACATCTTCCAGGCCCTCGACGTGATCCACGGCTACGACAACACCTGGGCACCCCTGCTGGAGGAGCCGGACGAGACCCGCAAGCCGCTGATCCTGCTCAACACCACCCTGTCGGTGCCCGAAGCCGACGGCTCGCTCCAGCTGGTGATCCGTCCGGGCTGGGACGAGGGCAAGTACATCGGCAGCACCTTCGACCTGTACGGCGGCCGCGGCCGCACGGCGGGCTACAAGGGGGCGTCCTCGGTGTATGGCAACGGCTTCGACTACCACCACCCCGAGGGCAACAAGGATGACGTGACCTACGCCCTGCGCTGGAAGGGTCTGGCCGCCGGGGTGAACTACCACCTCAGCTACGTGAAGGCGCCCTACACCCGCAACGTGATCGCCAACTCGGTGTACGCCCCCTACGTGAAGGCGCCCACCCCCACCTCGCCGACCGGCCTGCTCAACTGGATCTTCCCGACCGTGGATGTCTTCGGCACCGGGGCCAACGGCTATGTGCAGTCCATCGACACGGTGCTGTCCGGCGAGCTGGTCTATACCCGTGGCGAGCCCTTCAACGTGGGCTCGGTGCCGTCGGCCTCGCCCAACTGTCTGGGCGCCATGGGGGGCGTGGCCGACTTCACCAGCTTCAGCGGCCTGTGCGGGGTCAAGCGCAAGAACACCGTGATGACCATGGTGCGCGCCGAGAAGACCTTCCAGACCATGGACCTGCTGTCCACCAGCGGTCCCCTGTCGGTGTCGGCCCAACTTTTCAACACCCGCGTGCTGGGGCTGCGCGACGAGGAGGACCTGGTCCAGTCGATCGGCTACCCCGACCGGGTCAAGCACGACACCACCCTCGGCACCCTGGTGGTCCGCGCCCCCTTCAACGGCGACAAGCTCGGCACCACCCTGGCCCTGGGCCGCGATTTCAGCAACCGAGGCACCTTCATGGCCCTCGCTCTCGACCAGGAGCTGGGCGCCCACTGGCGCCTGCGGGCCGAGGCCGACCTGTTCTGGAGCAAGGAGTCCGACATTGCCATGAAGGATGTCCAGGGCGTCGGCGTCATCCCGGTCGGCAATGCCGCCGGCCTGCCCGGCGTGCTCGGCCGTAACGACCGCTTCTACCTGCGCGCCACCTACCAGTTCTGATCCCCCGCCAAAGGACACTCCCATGAAAACCGCAATCCGCCATCCCCTCGCGCTGCTCGCCGGCCTCCTGCTCGGCAGCTTCGCCCACGCCGCCGAGATCCCCGCCGGCACCGTGCTCAACAAGGCCAGCATCGACAAGCTGCTCACCGAGACCCTCGACGGCAAGCCCCTCAAGAGCCTGCTCACCGAGCGGGTCGAATGGATGGTCCGCAACCAGGGCTTTGCCATGAAGCTGGCCAATGCCAAGCCGATCGAAGTGGACGCCAGGTGGAAGGAGGCCACCAAGCGCAACGCGCCCCAGGTGAAGTTCGAGGCCGCCACCCGCACCGTGTCGGGCTGGAAGGGCGGGCTGCCCTTCCCGGCCATCGAGGCCGGTGACCCCGCTGCCGGCGACAAGGTGGCCTGGAACGCCCGCTACGGCCTGCTCGAAGGCTACGCCCAGGACGAACCCTACGTGGCGGTGTACCTGGTGGACCTCGACAAGGGCGTCGAGCGGGTCCAGAACTGGGCCTACAAGCGCGTCATCATGAACGGCCGGGTCGGTGCCGAGGCCGCCACCCTGGGCGACGGTTCGGTGCTCGCCAAGACCCTGGTCTTTCTCACCTATCCCCAGGACATCCGCGGCATCGGCTCCTTCTCCCTGCGCCACCTGGATGCCTCCAAGGTGGATGACAAATGGGTCTACATCAACCAGTTCCGGCGCACCAAGCGGGTCTCCGGCGGCGGCTGGATGGACCCCCTGGGCGGCGGCGTGGACATCCTGCAGGAAGACCTCAACGTCTGGGACACCCCGCCCAACTGGTATCCCAGCGTCAAGCTGAAGGGCAAGCGCTGGGTACTGGCGGTGGCCCATGCGGGCAAGCCGGTGGATGAATCGAAGAAGCGCACCCCCGCCGAGCTGCTGCAGTCCGACCTGGAGCAGCCGCCCTACATCAACAGCCGCAATGCCTGGGAACCCCGCGAGGTGTACGAGCTGGAGGTGACCCCCGCCACCGAGCACCCCTATGGCAAGCGCGTGGTGTACGTGGATGCCGAGCTGTTCCAGGCCTACCACTCGGAGATCTACGACAAGAAGGGCGAGTTCTGGAAGTTCATCAGCTACGAGCGCGCGCCGGTCGTCGGCAAGGACGGCTTCAAGGGCTTCTCCGCGCTGCAGGGCCGCTTCATCGACGTCAAGCGGCGCCACGCCACGGTGTTCGCCAGCGACTGGGTCATGAACGATCCCAAGATCAACGACAAGACCATCACCGCCGAAGCCCTCGAACGCGAGGCCGGCAAATAGAGCCCGGCAAGCAAGGCGGGCCCGCCCGCCCCGCATCCTCCCCATTCATCGAAAGAGAGCCACACACCATGAAGATAGACGAATACAGCCGCCTCGACGCCACTGCCCTGGCGGCCCTGCTCGACCGCGGCGAAGTGAGCGCCCAGGAACTGCACGACTGCGCCCGCCGGGCCGCCGCCGGCCTCAACCCGGACATCAACGCCATCATCGAGATCTTTCCCCACGCCCTGCACTACGAGCAGGACGGCTTGTTTGCCGGTGTGCCCTTCCTGATCAAGGACCTGGTACTGCATGCCGAGGGGATCGCCTGCGACGGCGGTTCCCGGCTGATGGCCGGCCGCTACGTGTCGGCCCATGACAGCGAACTGATGGCCCGCTTCCGGCGCGCCGGGCTGGCCACCCTGGGGCGCACCACCACGCCGGAGCTGGGCTTCAACGCCAGCACCGAGTGCGTGCTGCACGGTCCCACCCGCAACCCCTGGCACCTCGGCCACAGCTCGGGCGGCTCCAGCGGCGGGGCCAGCGCGGCGGTGGCGGCCGGCATCGTGCCGGTGGCCCATGCCAACGACGGCGGCGGCTCCATCCGCATCCCGGCCTCGGCCTGCGGGCTGGTCGGGCTCAAGCCCTCCCGCGGGCGCCTGCCCTTCGGGCCTGACTACGGGCTGCCCTTGATGGGGCAGGCCAACGAGTTCGTGGTGACCCGCAGCGTGCGCGATGCGGCGGCCCTGCTCGATGCCCTGGAGGGGCCGCATCCGGGCGAAATGTTCAACATCGAGCGGCCCGCCGAGGCCTACGCCCTGCAGATCCGCCGGCCGGGGCACCGCCTGTCGATCGCCGTGGCCGACCGCCTGCCCGGCAGCGACAAGGCCGATCCGGCCTGCCAGGCCGTGCTGCAGCAGACCATCCGGACTCTCACCGACCTGGGCCATTCGGTCGAGATCGACGCGCCGTCCTATGACGCGGAGCAGTTCCACTCGGCCAATGTGATGATCTGGTCGTCCTTCCTCGCCTCGGCGGCCCTCGGCACCGCCGCCGCGCTGGGCCGGGACTACGACGAGAACGAGGTGGAGGCCTGCACCCGGGCCTGCATCGACTACGGGCGGCGCCTCAGCGGCCTGCAGCTGGAGCAGGCCCTGGCCGCGATGAACAGCGTCAGCCGCCAGGTGGCCGCCTTCTACGGCAAGTACGACCTGCTGCTCACCCCTACCATGCGCACGCCGCCGCCGCCCATCGGCTACCTCAACCAGAACGACCCACGCCTGGATGCCCGTGGCTGGTACGACCGCATCTTCGACATCTGCCCCTACACCGCACTGTTCAACTTCACCGGCCTGCCGGCCATCTCGCTGCCCCTCGGCATGGCCGGCGAGCTGCCTGTCGGCATGCACTTCGCGGCGCCGATGGGCGGGGAGGGCACCCTGCTGCAACTGGCCGCCGAGCTGGAGGCCGCCATGCCCTGGCATCAGCGCACCCCGGCCATCCACGCGTCGAAACTCGCCGGGGGCTGAGATGAACATCGAAAACCGCGATCTCCTCTGCTACGCCCGCTTCGACCAGCGCCTGGCCGGGCAGATCGCCCGCAGCATCACCCCGGCGCTGATCGAGGAGCACCGCCTGGCGCCGCTGGGCGCTCACAGCGACGCCCTGGCGCGGGTCCTCAACTACTTCCGGCGCGGGCCGGTGCCCGGCAAGTACGGCATCGCCACCGCCGGCCCCTTCGGCCCCTATCGCATCGTGCGCCTGACCGGGCAGCGCGGCCGGCGCCCGCAGCCCGCCGACGACACCCTCTACGACAGCATGGACGCGGTTTACCACGCGGTCTTTCTCAAGCGTCTGGCCGACTTCAACGCGGCAGCGAGGTAATCATGGAAAACGTCCGCATCTTTGGCTATTGCGATCCTCTCTCGGTGCGCGCCGGTGAACGCGTCGACTTCATGGTCAGCGCCGAGGGCACGGCCCGGGTGGAGGCCCAGCTGGTCCGCCTGATCCACGGCGACGAGCACCCGGACGGCCCGGGCTACCTGGACGCGCCCGTCGCCAGCCCGCTGGACGGGGCGCTGGCGGTGGGGCGCCAGTTCACCCAGGTGGGCAGCTTCGCCCGGGGCGCCGATCCGGCGGGGCGGCTGGCGCCCGGCGGAGCCTTCAGCGGCTTTGCCTTCATCTGGCCGACCACGCCCGGCGGCCGTTCCCAGACCCTCTTCGGGCGCTGGGATGCGGCGCGGGTCAGTGGCTACCGCTTCGGCATCGACGCCCAGGGGCGGCTCGAGCTGGCCCTCGGCGACGGCATCAGCGTCGCCCACCTGCTCGGCGAGGTGCCCCTGTTCGCCCGCTGCTGGTACCTGGTGGGCTTCAGCCACGACCCGGCGAGCGGCGAGACGCGCCTGTACCAGGAGGCGGTGATCAATGCCAGCAACTCCCTGCACGCGCCGATCCTGCCCTATGCCTACGCCGAACGGCGGGCGGGCGTGCTGGCCCAGGCCATCCTGCACCTGCCCGACACCCCCTTCGTGCTGGCCGGCAGCCACCGCTCGGGTACGCCGGCCCAGGTGGTGGATCTGTACAACGGCAAGATCGATCGCTGCGGCCTGGTCGGCCGTGCCCTCGACGCCGCCGCCTTCGACGCCATCCGGCGCGACGCCGACGGCCTGCCGGGCCGGGAATCCCGGCTGCTTGCCTACTGGAACCCGAGCATCGGCTACGGCCCGGCCGGCATCGGCGACACCCTGGTGGACCAGGGCCCGGCGGCGCTCGACCTGGAGGGCTTCAACCGCCCGGTGCGGGCCATGACCGGCTACAACTGGAGCGGCCGTGACGACAGCTACCGCCTGGCCCCGGAGCAGTACGGCGGCGTGCATTTCCACGACGACGCGCTGATCGACTGCCGGTGGACGCCGGCCTGCAGCCTCGAAGTGCCGGTCGACCTGCCCAGCGGCTGCTATGCCCTCAAGCTGCGCCATGGCGGGGTGGAGGAGCACATCCCCTTCTTCGTGCGGGCGGTCACCCCCAGGGCTCCGATCGCCGTGCTGATGGCCACCGCCTCCTACCTGGCCTATGCCAACGAGCAGCTGTCCTTCAGCTCGCCGGTGGTGCAGCCCATCTTCGGGCGCACGCCCATCCTCAGCGAGGACGACATGATCCGCGTCGAGCGGCCGGAGCTGGGCCTGTCGGCCTACGACTGCCACAGCGATGGCGCGGGGGTCTGCTTCAGCTCCTGGCGGCGTCCCATCCTCAACATGCGGCCGCGTTACCGCATGGCCCTGGGCAGCACCTGGCAGTTTCCGGCCGACCTGTCGATGATCGCCTGGCTCACCCACAAGGGCTACGACTACGAGGTGCTCACCGACCACGACCTGCACCGGGACGGTCTGGCCGCCCTGCAGCCCTACAAGGCGGTGATCACCGGCAGCCATCCGGAGTACTACTCGTGGCGCATGATGGACGCCACCGAGCAGTACCTGGGCGGCGGCGGGCGGCTGATCTACACCGGCGCCAACGGCTACTACTGGGCGGTGAGCTTCCGCGACGATGAGCCCTGGTGCATGGAGGTGCGCAAGCTCGACTCCGGCTCCCGTGCCTGGCAGGCTCAGCCCGGCGAACACTACAACCAGAGCGAGCCGATCCGCAGCGGCCTGTGGCGCAACATCGGGCGCACGCCGCAGAAGCTGCTCGGGGTCGGCTTCGCCACCGAGGGCTTCGATGCCTCCGGCTCCTACAGCCGCATGCCCGACGCCGACAAGCCGGAGCTGGAGTGGATCATGGCCGGCGTGCCGGAGACCCTGATCGGCGACTTCGGCCTGGCCCTGGGCGGCGCCGCCGGCCTCGAGCTGGACCGCTACGACCTCCATCTGGGCACCCCGCCGGGTGCCTACCTGCTGGCCACCTCGCAAGGGCTCAGCGACAACTACCCGCGGGTCTCCGAGGAGATCTACTACATGTTCCCCGGCCAGGGGGCGACCCAGGACTACCAGTGCCGGGCCGACGTGGTCTTCTTCGACACACTGAACGACGGCGCGGTGTTCTCCACCGGCTCCATCGCCTGGACCAGCGCCTTGCCCAGCCGGGGCTTCGACAACCCGGTGTCGCGGATCACCGCCAACGTGCTGGATGCCTTCATCCGGCCGGGGCCGCTGCCCGGGCGCGCCGCCCGTCCCTGATACCCGTCTTCCTGTGTGAGGCCACCGCCCCGGTTTCACCCTCCTCCCTGGAGCACGGGGCGGTGTTCGGGTCCTCCCTGGCCGGGGAGGACCCGTTTTTTTTGATATTCAAGCCTCTTCAGCCATCTGCTCGATCCGCGCCGTGGTGTCCCGGGTGCGTTCGGCCAATTTGCGGACTTCGTCGGCCACCACCGCGAAGCCGCGGCCGCTTTCGCCGGCGCGGGCGGCTTCGATGGCGGCGTTGAGGGCCAGCAGGTTGGTCTGATCGGCAATCTCCTTGATGGTGCCGACCAGGGCGTTGATCCGCGCGAGGGTGGCCTCCAGGCGCGCCTGCTGTTTGTCGCGCGTGTTGCGCGCCTCGCTTTCGCGCAGCTGGGCGTCGATGTCGATCAAGGCGCCGACCGCCCGCAGGGGGCGCCCGTCCGGGTGGCGGCGGGTCTGGGCCGAGGCGCGGAACCAGTGGTAGTCGCCATTCTTCAGGGCCAGCCGGAAGCGCTGGTCGTAGGGGGTGAGGCCGCGGCGGTCTTCCAGGTGGGCGATGAAGGCGCTGAAGGTGGCGTCCCGGTCGTCCGGGTGCAGGCGCGAGGCCCAGGCGTCGAGGGTGTTCGGGAAGTCGCTCTCGTCGGTGAAGCCGAGCAGGCGGCGGAACTGCTGCGACCACCACACCGGGTTGGCGGGGTCGAGGGCCCGTCCGTTGAGGATCTCGATGTCCCACAGGCCATCGGAGAGCAGCTCCCGCACCAGTTCGAAGCGGTCCACGCTGCGGGTCAGCAGGGCGGCCTGTTCGCGTTGTTCATGGATGTCCACCAGCGACCCGGCGACCCGCAGCGGTGTGCCCTGGCCGTCGCGCAGGGTGGTGCCGATGGCCCGGAACCAGCGGTAGCTGCCGTCCTTGCGGGCCATCCGGTATTCGATGTCATAGGGCGTGCGGCCGCTGCGGTCGGACAGGTGGGCGGCGAAGGCGGCGGCCACCTGCTGGGCGTCGTCCGGATGCAGGCGCCCGCTCCAGCTGTCGAGGCGGTCGGGGAAGTCGCCGGTATCCTGGAAGCCCAGCAGCTGGCGCAGCTGGCGCGACCACCAGACCACGCTGGCCGGGTGGGCCGGGTCGCCGCCCACCAGGCTGATGTCCCACAGGCCTTCGCCGCTGGCCCGGCTGATCAGGTCGAAGCGCTCGGCCAGGCGCTCGAGTTCGGCGCGGGCGGCGGCCAGCTCGCCCGCCTGGCCGGCCAGCTGCTGCTCGAGGGCCTCGGCCCGGCGGGCGAGGGCGGTGCTGCGTTGCAGGCCGGCTTCCTGCGCCGCATGCAGCCGGGCGTGAGCTCCCGGAAGGCACGGGTGCCGCGGAAGGGGGTGGGGAAGGGGGTGCCGGCTTCGATGGCGTC
>WBTZ01000068.1 GCA_009026175.1 Zoogloea sp.
CGCGTGCGTGAAAGTAGGTCATCGTCAGACTCACACATGCAAAACCCCCTGCGCCAAACGGCGTCAGGGGGTTTATTGCGTCTACGCCCAACATCGAAACTCCCCACTCAAACTGATAAAGCCCGTCTGTGTTCCATGCTTTGCGGCGCAGGAGTGGTCTTGTAGCCGTGGTGAAGGTCATTTCCTGCACGTCACAGAGAGATCTTGAAGCTTGATTCGCCATGAGCCGGAGAGGCCCCCTGCCCAGTGCCCGGGGGCCTTGCTCCATCAGGCCAGGGCCGTTTCTTCGATCTTCCGGTTGCCCAACTGAAAAGCCAGGGCAGTGGCAAGACTGAGGACGCCCAGAACCACGCAGAGGGTTGTCCTGAGGCCATGGCTGTCCGACAGCATCCCGAGCAAGGGCGAGAGCATTCCGCCGACTGACAGGGCCAGTCCGAGGGTGATGCCTGCCGCCGTGGCCGGATTGCGTGGCAGGTAGTCCTGGGCCAGGGTCACCTGGGAAGCAAAAGGCAGGAACATTGCAGTGCCCAGCAGGGCGGCGCACAGCATGGCAGGGATGGGGGCGTTCGCGAGGACCAGGCCTGCCAGAGCGGGCAGGGCCAGGGTGTAGCCAAGGCGGATCGTGGCGATTCTCCCCACCCGGTCAGCCAGCAAGCCGCCGCCCAGGGTTCCGATGGCACTCGAGGCGGTGAAGCAGGTGAGGACCAGGGCCCCTTGGGCACTGCTGCCATGCAGATCGCGGCTGGTGTACAGGGCGGCCATGGAGAGCACGGTCACGTAGGGGATGGACCATCCGACAATGACGCTGCTCAAGCGCAGGAAGGCCCGCCAGTCGTTGGTGGCAAGGGTGGCTGTGCGGCGTCGAGCGTGGGCGAGGGCGGCTTCCGCCGCGTCTGCATGGCGGGTGGACCACCACCAGACGACGGCCATCGCTGCAGCGGGTACTGCCAGCCACGGCGTTGCCGAAAGGGAGAACCCGCCGATCACCGCGGTCGCTACCAGCGGCGCAGCCGCCGCACCCAGCATTCCACCCACCGAGAACAGGCTCATGGCCTTCTGGGAGGATCCGCCAGCCAGCCGGGCCGCTGTTGTGGCAGGGGGGTGATAGGCCGCGATGCCCAGCCCGCTCATGGCAATGGCCAGCCAGGTCCACAGGTAACTCTCCGCCACACCGGACAGTGCGACGCCCAATGCCGCGAGCATGAAGCCGGCCGGGATCAGCCCGCTGCGGGGATGCCTGTCGGCGTAGAGGCCAAAGAGCGGCTGAACCACGCTGGACAGCCCGGTGGCCGCCAGGATGAGGCCGCTCACCGCGGTGTAGCTATAGCCGCGCTCCAGGACCATGAACGGGAGGAGGGCGGGTATCAGGCCCTGGTAGAGATCATTGACCGAATGGGTTCCGGTCAGCAAGCCGAGGCGTTTTCGATTCATCAGTGTTTCTCCGGGTTGGGGAGGCGCTATGCTAGGCGCCCGCCCTGCTCGGCTTCTCCCCCGAAAACACCCGTCGTCGTCGCGATATGGACAATCTGGAACTGGAATCGCTGCTGAAAGTCGAGTCGTCCTTGCGTCCGGTGGCGGTGCTGGCGTCGGACCTGGCCGGAGGCGTCCGTATCGCACCTCATGTGCACCGGCGCGGACAGTTGTTGCATGCCATCCACGGCGTGATGATCGTGCGGGCGCCGGGTGGTAGCTGGGTGGTGCCCCAGGGGCGCGCGGTGTGGGTGCCCGCCGGCGTGGAGCACGAGATCGAAGCCCCCGGACCGGTGGCGACGCGTACGGTCTTCATCGAGCCGGGATTCCAGCGCGGCCCCGAGGCTGCTGCATGTCGGGTGATCGGCGTGACTCCGTTGCTGCGCCAGCTGATTGTCACTGCGGTGGATGAGCTGCCGCTGGACTATCCCGAGGGGGGGCGCGAGGAGAGGCTGATGAATCTCATTGTGGATGAGATCGAGAGGGCGCCCGCATTGGGCCTGCATCTGCCGATGCCGACGGGAGCCCGTCTGGCCGCCCTATGCCGGGCCTTCCTGGATCATCCGGCCGCCGAGGCGAGCCTGGCGGACTGGGCGCGGCAGGCCCATCTGACCGAGAAGACCCTGGCCCGCCAGTTCCTGAAGGAGACCGGCTTGAACATGGGAGCCTGGTGCCGTCAGGCCCGACTGCTGCTCAGCCTGTCGGCGCTGGCTGCGGGGCGTTCGGTGCTGGACGTGGCGCTGAGCCACGGCTATGACAGTCCGAGTGCGTTTTCGGCCGCTTTCCGGCGGACCTTCGGCATTTCGCCGATCCAGTACATCAAGGGAGAAGCCGGGCCATCGCTGGATGCGATCTGTGGCCCGGCCTCCCGCGGCGAGGCTTAGAAGCCGCCGAAGCCGCCACCGCCTCCGTGGTGCTCGGACGGGAGCGAGGCGGGCTTGTCTTCCGGAAGTTCAGCCACGATGGCATCGGTGGTCAGGATCAGCGAGGCGACCGAGGCCGCATTCTGCAACGCTGACCGGGTGACCTTGGCGGGGTCCAGCACGCCCTGTTCCACCAGGTCACCGTAGCTGCCGTTGGCCGCGTTGTAGCCGAAGTTGCCGCTGCCCTCGATCACCTTGTTCACTACCACCGAGGCTTCATCGCCTGCGTTGGTGACGATCTGGCGCAGGGGCTCCTCGACGGCGCGCAGCACGATCTTGATGCCTGCATCCTGCTCGTGGTTGTCACCCTTGAGTTCGGTGATCGCCTTGCGCGCGCGCAGGAGAGCCACGCCGCCGCCGGGAACCACACCTTCTTCCACGGCTGCCCGGGTTGCGTGCAGGGCGTCCTCGACCCGGGCCTTCTTCTCCTTCAGTTCGACTTCGGTAGCCGCGCCCACCTTGATCACCGCCACGCCGCCGGCCAGCTTGGCCTTGCGCTCCTGCAGCTTCTCACGATCGTAGTCGGAGGTCGCCTCAGCGATCTGCGCGTCGATGGTGGCCACGCGGGCCTTGATGGCGTCGGCGCTGCCCAGCCCATCCACCACCGTGGTGTTCTCCTTGCCGACCTCGATGCGCTTGGCCTGGCCCAGGTCTTCCAGGGTGGCCTTCTCGAGGGTCAGGCCGACCTCCTCGGCGATGACGCGGCCGCCGGTCAGGATGGCGATGTCCTCCAGGATGGCCTTGCGGCGGTCGCCGAAGCCCGGCGCCTTCACCGCCACGACCTTGAGAATGCCGCGGATGGTGTTCACCACCAGGGTGGCGAGGGCCTCGCCTTCCACGTCCTCGGCAATGATCAGCAGCGGACGGTTGGCCTTGGCCACCTGTTCGAGCACGGGGAGCAGGTCGCGGATGCTGGAGATCTTCTTGTCGAAGAGCAGGATGAACGGATCGTCCAGGGCGGCGATCTGCTTGTCCGCGTTGTTGATGAAGTAGGGCGACAGGTAGCCGCGGTCGAACTGCAGACCCTCCACCACGTCCAGCTCGTTGGCCAGGGACTTGCCGTCCTCGACGGTGATCACGCCGGACTTGCCGACCCGGTCGATGGCGTCCGCGATGATCTGGCCGATGTCCGCGTCGGAGTTGGCGGAGATGCTGCCGACCTGGGCGATCTCCTTGCTGGTGGTGGTCGGCCGCGCGATGTTGCCGATCTCGGCCACGATGGCGCTCACCGCCTTGTCGATGCCGCGCTTGAGGTCGGTCGGGTTGTAGCCGGCGGCCACGTACTTGAAGCCTTCACGCACGATGGCCTGCGCCAGCACGGTGGCGGTGGTGGTGCCGTCGCCGGCGTTGTCGGAGGTCCGCGAGGCGACTTCCTTCACCAGCTGGGCGCCGATGTTCTCGTATTTATCCTTGAGCTCGATCTCCTTGGCGACGGAGACACCGTCCTTGGTCACCGTGGGAGAGCCGAAGCTGCGCTCCAGTACCACGTTGCGGCCCTTGGGGCCGAGGGTCACCTTCACGGCGTCGGCGAGGATGTTCACTCCGGTGACGATGCGGGCGCGGGCGTCATCGCCGAAAAGCACTTTCTTGGCAGGCATTCAAATCGCTCCTGGGTTCTTCTTTGTATGGGATGGGGAAAGTCGGTGGGGGAGGGGCTCAGCCCTCGATCAGCGCGATGACGTCTTCCTCGCGCAGGACCAGCGCATCGGCGCCATCGATCCTGACGGCCTGGCCGGCGTATTTGCCGAACAGGACCTGGTCGCCGGCCTTCACGGCGAGGGGGCGGAGTTCGCCGTTGGGCAGCAGCTTGCCGTTGCCGACAGCCAGGACCTGCCCCTGGTCGGGTTTCTCGCCGGCACTGTCGGGGATGACGATTCCGCTGGCGGTGGTGCGTTCCGGGTCGAGGCGTTTGACGATGATCCGGTCGTAGAGCGGGCGGATGGCCATTGTGTGTTTCTCCATTGCGTAGTTGGGCGATCAGCCGGACGGGCCGGCCGCCGGAAATCCATCGCAAGGGCAATGCCAGCACTCGACGGGCTTGATTGCTAACAACTTTTGAATGGCCGGGGCTTATTCAGGTGACCGGAAATCAACAGCCTGCCGGGCAGGGCTGGTGATTCGCCAGCAGATTGCTTTTTCAATTATTTCAATAGCTTGTGATTATTTCCGGAAAGCCGTTTATTTCACCGCGGGGTGAAATGCATATCTGAACAATTTGGTTTGGTGCGCCGCAATCCGGCCACACACTCCGCTCCATTCGCGCTGACCGCGCATTTATGGAATGGAGCTTTCCCATGCAGGCCGTCATCGTCGGCGCGGATCGCATAGAGGGCATCCGCAGCGAGATTCTCAGGGTCGCCGATCATTTCGGCATCAAGGACATCGATCACTGGACCGGCCGCAAGGCCTCTGAAAACCGGCGTCAGCTGTCTCGCCGGACCAGCCTGGTGGTGTTCATGTGCGACCGCGCCAATCACATGCTGATGCGCAATGTGCGCAAGCAGGCCGAGGAGCTGGGCATCCCCATGGTTTTCTGCCGTCACTCGGCCACCGAGGTGCGGGAGCGCCTGGATGAACTCGGCTGTGGCCGCTGCGTGAGCAAGGGCAAGGCCGAAGTGGTCCGCCGATCCTGAACCGGTGCGGTACTCCAGAGGGCATGCCCTTACGTAAGGTAAAAAGCAATGCAGAGGGAGCCTGCATAGCAATCAAGAATTGATTGGTTTGGGGGGGGGGTGGGCCGGCGCTAAAGTCGGTCCATCGCTGTTCTTGTTGCAAAGCATCATGTCCCAGACTTCTTCCACTGCCTCCGTGCCACCCGCCATTGAACTGCGCGGTGTGTCCCGCCGCTTCGCCGACCCGGGCGGCCGCTCGGTGGGTGTGCATCCCACCAGCCTGATCGTCCCGCAGGGCGAGATCCACGGGATCATCGGCTTCTCCGGTGCCGGCAAATCCACCCTGCTGCGCATCGTCAATCTGCTGGAGCGCCCGGATGCGGGCGAAGTGGTGGTCCACGGCGAGACCCTCACCCGCCTGTCGGCAGCCGGCCTGCGCCAGGCCCGCCACCGCATCGGGATGATCTTCCAGCACTTCAACCTGCTGCATAACCTCACGGTCGCCGACAACGTGGCCCTGCCCATGCGGATCGCCGGCGAGCGCCCGGCGCGCATTGCCGAGCGGGTCAGGGTCTGCCTCGATTTCGTGGGCCTGGCCGAGAAGGCCGATGTCTATCCCGGGCGCCTGTCCGGTGGGCAGAAGCAGCGTGTCGCCATCGCCCGGGCCCTGGCGCCCGAGCCCCACGTGCTGCTGGCCGACGAGCCGACCTCGGCCCTCGACCCGCGCACCACCCTGGATCTGCTCGGGGTGCTGGCCGACGCCAACCGCAAGTTCGGCGTGACCATCCTGCTGGTCAGCCACGAAATGGAGGTGATCCGCCGCCTGTGCCACCGGGTCTCGGTGATGGAAGGTGGCCGCATCGTCGAGCAGCTCGACA
The DNA here is from genome assembly GCA_009026175.1 of Zoogloea sp. Classification (GTDB taxonomy): domain Bacteria; phylum Pseudomonadota; class Gammaproteobacteria; order Burkholderiales; family Rhodocyclaceae; genus Zoogloea. The sequence goes on from WBTZ01000068.1 coordinate 5,884, forward strand.
TCGCCGGCGGCCGTATCCCGGAAGGCTCCCGCCTGGCCGGCTGGCTGCAGGACTTCGGCGCCGTCGGCCCGGCCGCCAGCCCCTCGCCCTCGGCCCCGCCGCAGGACGGGGCACCCAGTCACTTCGCCCTGGAGGCCGCCCATGTCTGAAACCACCTCCCTCTTCGATACGCTGAACGAGCTGCTGCCGGAGATTCTCAAGGCCACCGGCGAGACCCTGCTGATGATGGCGATCTGCCTGTCGGCCGCCATCGTGGTCGGCGGCGCGCTGGGCCTGCTGGTCTTCCTGACCAGCCCGGGGCAGTCCCTGGGGCGTTTCCGCGCCTTCAACCTGGCGGCCAACGGCCTCATCAACGTGGTCCGCAGCTTCCCTTTCATCATCCTGCTGGTGGCGATCTCGCCCTTCACGCGGGTGATCGCCGGCACCTCCATCGGGCCGCTGGCGGCCAGCGTGCCCCTGTCCATCGCGGCGATCTTCTACTTTGCCCGGCTCATCGAGCAGACCTTGCGTGATGTACCCCGCGGCGTCATCGAAGCCGCCGAGGCGATGGGCGCCTCGCCGCTGCAGATCATCCGCCACGTGCTGCTGGTGGAGGCCCGCTCCGGGCTGGTGCTGGCCGTCACCGTGCTGGCCGTGAGCTTCCTGTCCTACTCGGCGGTGGCCGGCGTGGTGGGCGGCGGCGGCATCGGCGACCTGGCCATCCGCTACGGCTACTACCGTTTCCAGACCGATGTGATGCTCATCACCATCGTGCTGCTCGTCGTGCTCGTGCAGAGCATCCAGTTCCTCGGCCAGTGGTTCGCCCGGCACGTGGACAAGCGTTGATCCCCAATAAAACAGACCAGACCATTCTTGCCAGGAGAACACCCATGAACACCCCCCGCCGCCACTTCACCCAGCGCCTGCTGTCCGTTGCCTCCGCCGTCGGCCTCGTCGCCGCCATCGGCTTTGGCGCCACCACGGCCCACGCCCAGGAGAAGAAGACCCTGACCATCGGTGCCACCGCCGGCTCCAACTTCGACCAGCTCAAGCTCGGCATCAAGCCGGTGCTCGAGAAGAAGGGCTACACCGTCAAGCTCGTCGAGTTCAACGACTACGTGCAGCCCAACCTGGCCCTGGCCCAGGGCTCCCTGGATGCCAACCTGTTCCAGCACATCATCTACCTGAAGAAGTTCTCCGCCGACAAGGGCCTCAACCTGGTGGACATCACCAAGGCGCCGATCGCCCCGCTGGGCCTCTACTCCAAGAAGCGCAAGAGCCTCGCCGAGGTGAAGGACGGTGACCGCATCACCCTGCCGAACGACCCCAGCAACCTGGCCCGCGCCCTGGTCTTCCTGGAGGCCAACAAGCTCATCAAGGTGAAGGCCGGCGTCGACCCGCTGAAGGTCACCGAGAAGGACGTGGCCGAGAACCCGCACAAGCTGGTCCTCACCCCGATCGAGGCCGCCCAGCTGCCGCGTACCCTGGACGACGCCGAGTTCGCCCTCATCAACGGCAACTTCGCCATCTCGTCCGGCCTCAAGCTGACCGAGGCGGTGGTGCTGGAGAAGACCCCCGACCACTACCTGAACGTGGTGGCGGTGAAGGCCGACGACAAGGACAAGCCCTGGGCCAAGGACATCGCCGCCGCCTTCCGCACCCCGGAATACCGCGCCGCGCTGGACAAGCACTTCGCGGGTTACGCTCGCCCGGCCTTCCTGCAGTGACATCTGAAGGGGCTTAGGGTTGCAGCGCCGTAGGGGCGACATCAGTCGCCCACCGCACCCCGCGCACGGACAGGCCGTTGATCGGAGTCCGTGGGCGACTGAAGTCGCCCCTGCATGTCCCCGCATGTCTCCGTACGCCCCACCATTCGCCTGAGTCAAGGAATCCCTGATGAGCACCGCCCACCGTCCCTACTGGGACGAAGCCCTGGAAACCCAGCCCCGCGCGGACTGGGACGCCCTCAAGCTGCAGCTGCTGCAGAAGCACCTGCTGCATGCCTACACCCACTCGCCTTACTACCGGGCCAGCTTCGACGCGGCCGGGGTGCATCCCGAGGAGGTGCGCAGCCTGGACGACATCCGGCGCTTCCCCTTCATCAACAAGCAGACCCTGCGGGAGCGCCAGCTCGCCGTGCCGCCCTTCGGCGACCTGGTGGCGGTGCCCGAGCGGGACATCGTGTACATCTCCGCCTCCAGCGGGTCCACCGGCGTGCCCACCGCCTCGCCCTTCAGCGGCCAGGACTTCGACGAGTGGATCGATTACGAGGCGCGCCAGTTCTGGTCCTCGGGCCTGCGCCCGGAAGACCGCTACGCCCACTCGCTGAACTTCTCCCTGTTCGTCGGCGGCCCCTGCGTGCTCGGCGCCCAGAAGCTCGGCGCCCTGTCCATCCACGCCGGCACCGTGCCCTCCGAGCGGTTGCTGGCGATCCTGCGCCAGTTCCAGGTCACCGCCATCTGGACCACCCCGTCCTATGCCTGGTACCTGGGTGAGACGGCGATCAAGGAAGGCATCGACCTGAAGAAGGACCTGGCCGTGCGCCGCATCTTCGTGGCCGGCGAGCCCGGCGGCTCGATCCCCGAGACCCGCCAGCGCATCGAGGACCTGTGGGGCGCCTCGGTGTATGACTACTACGGCCTGTCGGACATCTTCGGCTCCTGCGCCGGCATGTGCGAGGAGAAGGACGGCCTGCACTGGGCCGAGGACCACATCCTGGTCGAGGTGCTGCATCCCGGCACCAACGAGCCGGTGGAGGAGGGCGGCCGCGGCGAGATGGTGCTGACCACCTTGAAGAAGTCGGCCCGTCCGATGGTGCGCTTCCGCACCGGCGACATCGTCTCCTTCACCTCCGAGCCCTGCGGCTGCGGGCGTACCTCGATCCGCCTGCAGGGCGTGCATGGGCGCCTGGACGACATGCTCATCATCAAGGGCGCCAACATCTTCCCCAGCGACGTGGAGGCCATCGCCCGGCGCGACCACGACCTGACCGGCGAGTACCGCCTGATCGTCGAACGGGAGAACCACCTCGACCGCCTCACCGTGGAGCTGGAGCGCAGCCCGGCCTTTGCCGGCAGCGACGAGGCGCTGTCCCACCGCTTCGCCCGCCAGCTGAAGTCCATCACCGGGGTCAGCGCCAGCGTGACGATCCTGCCCGCTGACACTTTGCCGCGGGCCACCCACAAGGCCAAGCGCGTCGAAGACCGGCGCACCGGCGTATGGGGCTGACGAGGGGCAGGGGGCTTCAGGAACCCGGCTACCTCCACTGAGGGCGTGCCCGCCATGATCCGACCTTCCCGCGACCAGTCCGCCCCGGCCCCCCGTCGTCCCCGCCGTCGCCGCACCCTGGGGGCCGCGGTGCTGTGCGGCGCCTTGCTCGGCAATCTGCTGGACGAGGGCGCGATCCTGCTCGGTGACCTGAGCAGCCGTGAGCTGGCCGGTGGGGAGGGCGGGGGGCGCCTCGTGCTCGCCTCCTCGGGCCGCTTCGAGCAGCTCATCGAGCGCCTGGAGGCCATGCGTGACAGTGCTCGGGCCATGCCCGCCGAGCTGCGCGCCACGATGCCGCGCATCGACTGGCAGGCCTGGGAGAGCCTGCCCCTGCATGCCGCCGTGCCGAGGCGGGAATGGCGTGACCAACTCTGGCAGGTGGTCACCGAGCTGGTCCCGGCCACCGTCGAGGCGGTGCGCCACTACCAGCAGACGCCCGCTCCCTGAACCATCAGGGAGGTGCCGGTCCGGCCAGCGGAGCACGTTCCGGAGCCGGGTGCTGCTGTGCAGCAGCGTGCTGATCCGGCAGCAGATCCTGTTGCGCAGCGGGCAGTGAGCCGGTTGGCAACGGGTTCGCCCAGCCTGGTGGGGCAGACGCTAATCCTCCGTGGAATCAAGGGCTTTTTCCGGTTCGCCCATGCCTGGCCCGGTCCGGGTATGGATATTGCCATCAGCTCTCCCCGAGTCACTCATCTCTCTGGGGGTTCCATGTCCTTCCCGCTTCGTCCCATGCTGGGCGCCACTGTCGCCCTTTCCCTGCTCGCGGCCTTTCCGGCCCAGGCCCAGACCCTGCAATCCGCCGTGCGGGCGCTCGATGCCGCCGGCACCCGCAGCATCCAGCTGACCGGCAGCGGCAGCTGGTTCCAGTTCGGCCAGGCGCCGGACCCGAGCCTGCCCTGGCCGCGCTTCGAGGTCAGCCGCTACGTGGCCGACATCGACTACGAGAAGGCCAGTGCGCGGGTGCAGATCAGCCGCATCCAGGCCCTGGAGCCCGGCCGCGTGCGTCCGGCGCCAGTCGAGCAGAAGGTCGATCAGTATGTCAGTGGCCCGGTGGCCTGGAACCTGCCCACCGCGGCGCCAGCGGGCAGCGGCGCCCCCGCGCCCCAGGCCCAGCCTGGAGCGGTTGCCGAGCGGCAGGCCGAGGTGTGGTCCACGCCGCAGGGCTTCCTGCGCGCGGCGCTGGCCCACAAGGCCAAGTCCCGCCCGCTGAAGGGCGGCGGCAGCGAGGTGTCCTTCACCCTCGACGGCCGTCATCGGTTTGTCGGGCAGATCAATGCCCGCAACGAGGTGGAGGTGGTGCGCACCTGGGTGGATAACCCCGTGCTCGGCGACACGCTCGTGGAAACCCGCTTCTCGGCCTACCGGGATTTCGGCGGGATTCCCTTTCCCGGCCGCATCGAGCGCAGCCAGGGGGGCTACCCGGTGCTCGACCTGCAGGTCAATGATGTGCGCCTGAACGGCGCCGCCGCGCTGGCGGTGCCGCCGGAGGTGGCCAGCGCCACCCAGCAGATCCCGGTGGTGAAGGTGGACAAGCTGGCCGACGGAGTCTTCTTCCTGACCGGCGGAACGCATCACAGCGTGCTCATCGAGCAGTCAGACCACCTCGTGGTGGTGGAGGCGCCCCTCAACGAGGAGCGCTCCCTGGCGGTGATCGCCAAGGCCAAGGAGACCGTGCCGGGCAAGCCCATCAAGTACCTGATCAACACCCACGCCCACTTCGACCATTCCGGCGGCCTGCGCACCTTCGTCAACGAGGGGGCCGTGATCGTCACCCCGAAGGCCAACGTGCCCTACTACCGCAAGGCCTGGTCGGCGCCGCGCAGCATCAATCCGGATGGTCTGGCCCGTTCCCGCAAGGGGGCGCTGTTCGCCGAGGTGGATGGCAAGCGGGTGCTCTCCGACGGCAAACGCAGCATCGAGGTGCACAGCATCGTCGGCAGCGGCCACAGCGACGCCTTCGCGCTGGTCTACCTGCCTGCTGAAAAGGTGCTGGTGGAGGGAGATGCCTTCACCCCCACTGCCGCGAATGTGCCGGCGCCGGCGCGGCCGAATCCCTACTCCGTCAATCTCTACGAAAACATCCGCAAGCTGGGCCTGGAGGTGGAGCAGATCGCTGCCCTGCACGGTCCGCGTGTGGTGACCCTGGCTGACCTGCGCAGCGCCATCGGCGAGGTCAGCGCATCCCGCTGAAGCGAGCCTCCGCCCGGATTGCCCGGGTGGAAATCGTGCATAGAAATCCATCGGGGCATGAATAAGCAATCAAGTTTTTCTTGGTTCGCTTCTCCGCCCCCCCTCTCTAGACTCGTTTTCACCAACCTTAGCCCATAGGAAGTCTCATGAAATCGCGCATCACCCGCCGTTCCCTCCTGTCGCTCGCCCTGGTGCTGGGCCTGTCCAGCGTCGCACACGCCGACGTGAGCCTGCTCAACGTGTCTTACGATCCGACCCGCGAGCTGTACCAGGATTACAACGCCGCCTTCGCCAAGTACTGGAAGGCCAAGAACAATGAGACTGTCACCATCAAGGCTTCCCACGGCGGTTCCGGCAAGCAGGCCCGTTCGGTGATCGACGGCCTCGAGGCCGACGTGGTGACCCTGGCCCTGGCCGCCGACGTGGATGCGCTCTACGAGAACGGCAAGCTGCTGCCCGCCGACTGGCAGAAGCGCCTGCCCCACAACGCCTCGCCCTACACCTCCACCATCGTCTTCCTGGTGCGCAAGGGCAACCCGAAGAAGATCAAGGACTGGAACGACCTGGCCAAGCCGGGCATCGAGGTGATCACCCCGAACCCGAAGACCTCCGGCGGCGCCCGCTGGAACTACCTGGCCGCCTGGGGCTTCGCTCTCAAGCAGCCGGGCGGCAATGACACCACCGCCAAGGACTTCGTCAAGAAGATCTACGGCAACGTGAAGGTGCTCGACTCCGGCGCCCGCGGCTCCACCACCACCTTTGCCGAGCGCGGCATCGGCGACGTGCTGATCGCCTGGGAAAACGAAGCCTACCTGGCCGTCAAGGAGCTCGGTCCGGACAAGTTCGACATCGTGACCCCATCCCTGTCGATCCTGGCCGAACCGCCCGTCGCCGTGGTGGACAAGGTGGTGGACAAGCGCGGCACCCGCAAGGTCGCCGAGGAATACCTGAAGTACCTGTACTCGCCGGAAGGCCAGGACATCGCCGGCAAGAACTACTACCGTCCGACCGATTCGAAGGTGGCGGCCAAGTATTCCAAGCAGTTCGCACCGGTGAAGCTGTTCAACATCGACGACGTGTTCGGCGGCTGGACCAAGGCCCAGAAGACCCACTTCTCCGATGGTGGCGTGTTCGACCAGATCAGCGTCAAGTAAGGCCTGGCCGCGCTCCAGCCGGCAGGCTGGAGCAACCGCCCGACCGCATGCGCCGTCCCTCCCGGGCCGGCGCATTTTTCCGTGGGTGAGCGCTTCGGGCCAGGGGGCCGGGAGCCGTGCCCGCACAAAGGAGTTCTCGTGCTGCAGACCGTCCTGATCGTCCCCGGCCTCGGCAACAGTGGCCCGGATCATTGGCAGACCTGGCTGGAAGGGCAGTGTCCCGAGGCCCGGCGGGTGCGCAACATCGACTGGGGCGCCCCGGTGCTGGCGCGCTGGGCCACCGAGGTGCGCCGCGAAGTGGACGAGGCCGCCGGAGTGGTCTGGCTGGTGGCCCACAGCTATGGCTGTCTGGCCTCGGTGGTGGCCGCCGCGGACCGCCCCGAGCGGGTGGCCGGCCTGCTGCTGGTGGCGCCGCCCGATCCGGAACGTTTTACCGCCTTCGGGCTGCGCGACGGGCGGGACATGCCCGGCCATGGCGGCCTGGGCGAATGGATTCCCGCCACGCCCATCGGCGTGCCCAGCCTGGTGGTGGCCAGCCGCGACGACCCCTGGGCCAGCTTCGACTGTACGGCCCACTGGGCCGACAGCTGGGGCAGCCTGCTGATCGATGCCGGTCACGCGGGCCACATCAACGTGGACTCCGGTCACGGCGCCTGGCCTGCCGGGCTGACCCTGCTGAACGGCCTGCGGGAGTCCTACACCGGCCTGCCGCTCGGCTGCATCGACGAAGACAAGCTCAGCCACCGGGGCAAGCGCGGCGCGCTGGCCCGCCTGCGGCATCGCACCCGCTTCAGCTGGGAGGCGTTTACCCATCTGCCGGGCTGAGGCCTGCCGGCCCCCGATCGATTGTGGATAGAATGGGCGCCCTGCGCCCTGCATGCGCCAGGCTGCGGATCCGCAACGGAAATTGAATCGAGAAGGGGAAGACATGCCGGCGTCCGAGAAAGCGATCCTGGAGGACATCGCCGTTCGCTCCGTCTATGCGCTGGGGGCGAATGCGGCGAGCACCCAGTACTGCTTCAGGGTGCTCGAGCGCTTCCTGGTGGAGGGCGACATCCTCGAGCTGGGGCCGGCCGAGGGGGTGATGACCGGGATGCTGGTGTCCACCGGCCGCAACATCACCTGCGTGGAAGGGGCGGAAGCCTTCTGCCAGTCCCTGGCGGGGCGCTTCCCCACGGTCGAGGTGGTCCATTCCATCTTCGAGGAATACCAGCCCCGCAAGCAGTTCGGCAACATCATCATGGGGCACGTGCTCGAACACGTGGAGGATCCGGTCGCCATCCTGAACCAGGCCAAGGAGTGGCTTCTGCCTGGTGGCATCCTCTTTGCCGCGGTACCCAACGCCCGGTCGCTGCACCGCCAGGCCGGCGTGGTGATGGGCGTGCTCGAGGCCGAGAATGCCCTCAATGACATGGACCGGCGGCACGGGCACCGGCGGGTCTTTGACCCCGAGCGTTTCCGCCAGGTCTTCCTCCGCGCCGGTCTGTCGATCGGCTTCTTCGGTGGCTATTTCCTCAAGCCGGTGTCGTCCGGCCAGATCGAGGCCAACTGGAGCGAGGACATGCTCCAGGCCTTCATGGTGCTGGGCGAACGCTATCCCGATATCGCCGGGGAGATCTACGTGGTGGCCTCCCGCGGCAGGACGGCCTGAGCGCCGGGGCCGGTCCTCGGGGGAGTCCTCAGGCGAATGCCTGCATGTCCTTCTCGAAGTTGAGCGCGGCCGCCGGGCTGGCCTTCAGGATAGACATCATCACCGACGTCCTGGCAATGCTTCTCAGCCGCGCGGCGTCCAGGCGGCCTTCCCGGAAATAGCTGCCGATGTTGTTGGCGTAGGGAATGAAGAAGAAGATGAAAAAGCGGTGGGCGCTGGGGTAGTTGAACTGGATCCGGCTGTTGATCGAGACGGTGCCCCGCCCGAACTTGTTGCGCAGCAGGAAGCAGAGTGTCTCGGCCGATACGGTGATGTCGGGTTCCGGCTCTTCTTCAGCCGGGCACAGCTCGAGCCGCTCCTCGAACAGGTAAAGCCTGAGGTCCTGCGCCAGGTCCGGCAGGCGGACGACGAGGGAGAAGTCCCGGTTCTGCCCGGTGACGACCGTGCTCATCGCATTGAGCGACCAGGTCTCGCTGAAGAAATGGCGGTAGGCCTGGCGGATGTCGTCGAGGCGGATGTCCCGGTTGCTGCGGTCTACCGCCTGTATGCCTGAGGCAGCCGCCTGCCAGAAGGCCATCGACTTGCGGTTCTCTTCGGAAAAATCCTGCCCGGCGAGATCCGCCATGTCAAAAGCCTGGTCGGGGCGCGGCACGATGATGCGGTCGGCATGCTCCTGCAGCGCCTCCATCACCCGTGGCAGCCAGTTGCGGTTCCAGTAGAAATTCTCCTCGTGGGAGTAATAGACGAAGGACGCAAAGAGGATGATCTTCTTCGGCTGGAATTGCGCGATATAGGTCTTGAGCCGATCGATGACGAGCTGCTGCTGATCGACGGGCGTGCTGTCGTCACCCTCGTTGCCGGCCCAGTTGGCATACGAGAACTGGGCGGCCAGCAGGTCGATCCGGGGGTGGCGGCTGCGGATCCGCCCGATGTTGCCGCCCAGCTCCAGGCGGGCGTCATTGGCGTTGAGGAGGGTCGATCCGTCCGGGAATTCGATCACCGAAGCCGAGTCGTAGCCGTCGCTGACGTAAACGGTCTTCCTGATGTCCCCGAAGACATGGGGCGTGGCCTCGTCCATCTCGATGCAGCTGTGGCCGTTGGCGAGGAGGTATTGCCTGACCTTGTTGTCGCTGGTCTTCTGGTAGATGAAGCGGCGCGGCGAATCGAGCTGGCGCAGGGTCGGGATCGAGAAATGATCCGGGTGCTCGTGAGACAGCCAGATGTAATCGCAGCCGATGTCACCGAGTCGGTGCGAGTGTTCCGCCAGCAGGCGCCAGCCGTCACCGAAGGCGCTGCCCTCGAACCACGGGTCGCACAGCATCCTGACTTGCGGGCTCTCGACCAGGAGGCAGCTGTGGTTCAAAAAGGTCACTCTGCCTGCCTGTCCGGCTGGGGAAATCACGCCCGGGTTCATGTGCGGTCCGATTGCTGTGGCTGAAGCCGGAAAAGTCTACCTGCGGCGGATGGGTGTGTATAGCGCGGGGGAGGGAGGCTTAGCAGGCCTGCTTCTAAGCTAATTCCGCAGGCATTGGAATCCTTGGCAAATATTGTTGGTTCGCACCCGCGGGACGGGGCGCTAAGGTAGGTGCATCCATTCGTATTCAATTTCCTACCCGAATCTTCCAAGGAGAGCCCCATGTCCCACTGGTTTGCGGACAATGCCCAGTCCATCGGTCATACCCCGCTGGTCAAACTCAACCGCATCACCGATGGCGCCGGGGCCACCGTGCTGGCCAAGATCGAAGGGCGCAACCCGGCCTACTCGGTCAAATGCCGGATCGGCGCCGCCCTCATCTGGGATGCCGAGAAGCGCGGCCTGCTGGGGCCGGGCAAGGAGCTGGTCGAGCCCACCAGCGGCAACACCGGGATCGCCCTGGCCTTCGTGGCGGCGGCCAAGGGCATCCCCCTGACCCTCACCATGCCTGAGACCATGAGCCTCGAGCGGCGCAAGCTGCTCCTCGCCTACGGCGCCAGGCTGGTCCTGACCGAAGGCCCGAAGGGCATGAGCGGTGCGGTGGCGAAGGCCGAGGAGATCGCCGCCTCCGATCCCGGCAAGTACGTGCTGCTGCAGCAGTTCAAGAACCCGGCGAACCCGCAGATCCACGAAACCACCACCGGCCCCGAGATCTGGCAGGACACCGAGGGCCAGGTCGACATCTTCGTCTCGGGGGTGGGCACCGGCGGCACCATCACCGGAGTCACCCGTTACTTCAAGCAAGGCCGCGGCAAGGCCATCCAGTCGGTGGCGGTGGAGCCGTCGGCCAGCCCGGTGCTGACCCAGGCCCGCAGCGGCGAGCCGCTCAAGCCCGGGCCCCACAAGATCCAGGGCATCGGCGCCGGCTTCGTGCCCGGCGTGCTCGACCTGTCCCTGGTGGATGCCATCGAGCAGGTCAGCAACGAGGAGGCGGTGGACTACGCCCGCCGCCTGGCCCGGGAGGAGGGCATCCTGTCCGGCATCTCCAGCGGGGCGGCGGTGGCGGTGGCGGCCCGTCTGGCCAGGCGGCCGGAGAACGCTGGCAAGACCATCGTGGTGGTGCTGCCCGATTCCGGCGAACGCTATCTCAGCTCGGTGCTCTTCGAGGGCGTGTTCGACGCGGCAGGGCTGCCGGCATGAGCACTGTCTGGCCACCCGAGGGGGCTCGTGGTGCCGCCCGTCAGGGCGAAGGGAGCCCGGTGATTCCGCTCGCGTCCTCCCGTCAGGCGGCCGACTCCGGCCACTGGGACCTGGCCGCGGTGGTCGGCGGCCTGCGCGCGGTGCGCGACCGCTGGCGCGAGTCCCAGGGGCGTACCAAGGAGTTCGGCGGGCGCGAGTTCCCGTCGCGGGATGCGCTCCAGCAGATCGTCGGGCAGCTGGTCGGGGCGCTCTTTCCGATGCGCCTGGGCCCTACCGACCTGCGCCAGGAGAGCGAGGACTTCTACGTCGGCTACACCCTCGACGCGGCCCTGCACGGCCTGCTCGAGCAGGTCACCCTGGAGCTGTTGCACCAGGCCCGCCATTCGGCGCTCAGCGTCGACACGGCGCGGGCCCAGGCCATCGGCCTGGTGCGGGAGTTTGCCGCCGTGCTGCCGGACATCCGGGCGCTGCTCGACACCGATGTGCTGGCCGCCTACCAGGGTGATCCGGCGGCGCGCAGCGTGGACGAGATCGTGCTGTGCTACCCCGGCGTGCTGGCCGTGATCTACCACCGCATCGCCCATCGCCTGTACCGCTTCGGCGTGCCGCTGATCGCCCGCATCGTGTCCGAGCTGGCGCATTCGGCCACCGGCATCGACATCCATCCGGGGGCCACGGTCGGCCACAGCTTCTTCATCGACCACGGCACCGGGGTGGTGATCGGCGAGACTGCGGTGATCGGCAACCGGGTCCGGCTGTACCAGGCGGTCACCCTCGGCGCCAAGCGCTTCGAGATCGGCGAGGACGGAGCCCTGGCCAAGGGGCAGCCCCGCCACCCGGTGCTGGAGGACGACGTGGTGGTCTACGCGGGCGCCACCATCCTGGGGCGCATCACCATCGGTGCGGGTTCCAGCATCGGTGGCAACGTGTGGCTGACGCACAGCGTGCCACCGGGCAGCCACATCAGCCAGGCCAGCCTGCAGCAGCATGCGCCGGCCCTGCGGGAGGGCTTGCACGAAGGCCTGCATGAGGGGCGGCGGGCATGAGCAACCTGACCCGGCGTTTCGGTATGGTGGTGCGCCGCCACCGCGTGGCCCGCGGCTGGTCCCAGGAGGAGTTTGCCGACCGGGCCGGCCTCAGCCGTTCTTACAGCGGCGAGGTGGAGCGGGGCAACTCGACGCCATCCCTGGCCACCGTCCTGAAGATTGCCGAAGCGCTCGGCGCCAGTCCATCCGTACTGGTCGAGGAGGCCGAGCTGGACATACGACCGGGGGGCGTGAGAGTGGCGCGCTCCCCGGCCAGTAGCCTGGCACGCTTGTAGGGGCGGCTTCAGCCGCCCGCGGACGTGGCATCGACGTTCACCCGGCCATGCAGGGGCGGCTTCAGCCGCCCGCAGACCTTGATCATGCACCCATGGGCGGCGGACGCCGCCCCGACACCCCAAGACCGCCATGTCCCCTGAAACAGACCGTCTCGCCCACTGGCTCGTCAGCGGGCTGGAGCTCGATACGACCCTGTTCCATGTCGGGCAGTATTGCGGCCCCTGGCGCGCCTCCACGGCCGGGCGTGAGCGGGCGGGTTTCCACCTGGTGCTGCGGGGCCATTCGTGGCTGCACCTCGAAGGCCAGCCGCCGATCCGGCTGCAGGAGCGGGAGGGGGTCTTCCTGCTGCGCGACCTGCCCCACAGCCTCACTCCGGAGGCGGATTCCGGCCCCGAGTGCCAGCCCCGCAGCATGGTGCCGATGGCCCCGGCGGTGCCGGGAGCCTGTGGGCTCGCCTGCGGCTTCTTCCAGTTCCGCGGCCTGCTCGGCGAGCTGTTCCGCAGCGCTTTCCCCGACTACGTGGTGATCCGCGCCGACTCACCGTCGAGCGAGGCCGTGGGGCCCCTGTTCCAGCTCATCCTGGCCGAGGCCGAGCGGCATGGCGAGGCGGCCTCGCCGCTGATCGAGCGGCTCACCGAACTGCTCTTCTTCTACGTGATCCGCGACGTGGCCTGCCGCGACGATGTGGCCGCGGGCCTGCTCGCGGTGGCCCGCCGCCAGGAGTTCGGCCCCTTGCTCGACGATCTCCTGCGCGAGCCCGGCAAGGCCTGGTCGGTGGATGACATGGCGCGGGTCGCCTGCATGTCGCGGGCGAGCTTCTGCAAGCACTTTGTCGAGGCCAGCGGCCAGCCGCCGGCCCAGTTCCTGCTGCAGGTGCGCATGAAGATCGCCGCCCGCCGCCTGCAGCGCGGCGACAGCGTGCTGCGCGCCGCCGAGCACGTGGGCTACACCTCCCAGGCCGCCTTCACCCGGGCCTTCAAGAAGGTCATCGGCGAGCAGCCGGGGGCCTTCCAGCGGGCCCGCCGGCAGCCGGGGCTGCGGGCTGCGCATTGAGCGCCCGGCCTGGGGGGCCTGGCGAGACGATCGAGCAAAAAGCAGCGACGCCCGTGCATAGAGGGTGGCGCTGCCGATCGGGACAATGCATCCATCGCGAACCTTACCGGAGCCTTCCATGACCCGCCTGACCGTCCACACCCCCGCCAGCGCCCCCGAGGGCAGCCGCGCCTTCATCGATACGGTGATCACCAACAACGGCTTCCTGCCCAACCTGATCGGCGTGCTGGCCAATGCCCCGGTGGCCCTGGAGACCTACCTCGGCGTGTCCGGCATCAATGCCCGCGCCAGCCTCAGCCTGGCCGACCGCGAGGTGGTCCAGATCACCGCCGCCAGCGTGCATGGCTGCGACTTCTGCGTGGCCGGCCACACCGCCATCGCCCTCAAGAAGGCCGGACTCGAGAAAGACCTGGTGCGGGCCCTGCAGGAACGCGCCAGCACCGGCAATGCCCGTGTCGATGCCCTGGTGGCTTTCACCCGCGCGGTGATCCTGACCCGTGGCAAGGTGGCCAAGGGCGAGCTGGCCGATTTCCTGGCCGCCGGCTTCAACGAGCAGCAGGTGCTGGAGGTGATCCTCGGCGTCAGCCTGGCCACCCTCTGCAACTTCGCCAACAACCTGGCCGGCTCCGACATCAACCCCGAACTGCGCCCCTTCCAGCCGGGCGCCCTCGAATCATGAGCCCTCCGCTGCGTAACCAGGACGAAGCCCTGGCCTGGATCTCCGCCCATGCCGCCTCCCTCGACGCCGGTCCGGAGCATGCCGACCCGCTGGTGCCGCTGCTCGGCGCGGCGGGCTTCTTCCGCATCGGCGTGCCGGTGGCGCTGGGCGGCAGCGGTGGCAGCACCTTCGACGCGGTGCAGGCCATCGCGCGGGTGGCGGAGCGTTCCCTCACCGCCGCCTTCGTGTTCTGGGGGCAGCGCTGCTTCATCGGCTACCTGCTCGACAGCGACAACGCCGCCCTGCGTCAGCGCTGGCTGCCGGCCCTGCTGGAGGGGGAGGTGGCCGGTGCCACCGGCCTGTCGAATGCCATGAAGTTCCTGTCCGGCATCGAGAGCCTGCAGGTCCTGGCCACGCCGGAAGGCGCAGGGTGGCGCCTGGACGGACAGTTGCCGTGGGTCACCAACCTGCGCCGCGCCGGCTACCTGGTGGCGGCGGCGGTGGAGCCCACCGACGGCAGGCCGGCGGCGGTGGTCGCCTTCACCAGCGACACGCCGGGCATCACCCGCAGCGACGACCTGCAGCTGCTGGCCCTGCGCGGCAGCAACACCGCGGCGATCCGCATCGAGGGCGCGGCCTCCGGCGCGGCCGAGCTGATCCATGCCGATGCGCGGGTCTTCCTGCCGCGGGTGCGGCCGGCCTTCCTGGGCCTGCAGTGCGGCATGTCGATCGGCCTGGCGCGGGCCAGCCTGGCGGCGGCCAGCCACTCCGGCAGCGCGGCCCGGGCCGGCCTGCAGGGCCGGGTCGCGGCCATCGAGGCCGCGCTGGACGAGGCGGTGGCTGAACTGGAGGCGGGGCTGGCCGATGGCCGCTTTGCCACCCGGGCGGCCCTGCTGTTCCGCATCCGCATCCAGCTGGCCGGCCTGGTGCGTCAGGCGGTGGACCTGGAGCTGGATGCCACCGGCGGCCGCGCCTACCTGGTGGCCACCACCGGCGACTTCGCCCGGCGCTGGCTGGAGGCGGCCTTCGTGCCGGTGGTGACGCCCAGCCTGACCCAGCTGCACGGTGAACTGGAGCGCCAGGCGGCGTTGCAGGCCGCATGAACCGCCCGCTGGCCGAAGCCGCTGTGATCCGCTGCGCCGGGCAGACTCCGGCGGTGCTCGAGGCGTGCGGGCTGAGCTACGCCCACGCCGGCATCGGCACGATCTTCGAAGGCGTCTCCCTGGCGGTGCGCCGGCGCGAGATCGTCGCCCTGCTGGGCAGCAGCGGCTGCGGCAAGTCCACCCTGCTGCGGGTGCTGGCCGGGCTGGAGCAGCCGGCTACCGGCAGCGTCAGCTTCCTTGGTGAGCCGCTGGCATCACCACATCCGCGTAGTGCCCTGGTGTTCCAGCAGCCCAGCCTGCTGCCCTGGCTCAAGCTCGCCGACAACGTGGGCTTCGGGCTCGATTTTGCCCACCAGCCGCGGGCCGGGAAGGAGGCCCTGCAGGGCCGCGTCGCCGCCGCCATCGAGGCTGTCGGTCTGAAGGGGCGGGAGGCTGCCTATCCGGCCCAGCTCTCCGGCGGCATGGCCCAGCGCGCCGCGCTGGCCCGCGCGCTGGCCCGGGAGCCCGAGCTGCTGTTCGCCGATGAACCCTTCTCGGCCCTTGACGCCATCACCCGCGCCGAGATGCAGGACCTGCTGGTGGACGTGGTGCACCGCTGGCACTCGGCGGTGCTGCTGGTCACCCACGACATCGACGAAGCCATCCTGGTGGCCGACCGCATCCTGCTGATGGGCGGCCGCCCCGGCCACCTCGCGCAGGAATGGACGGTGGACATCCCCCGCCCGCGGGAGGACCACCCGGAAGCCGTCACCGCCCTGCGCCTCTCCATCCTTGGTGCCCTGCGCCATGCCAGCCTTTGAATCCGCCCCGGAGATCCGACCCATGGACGCCAAGCATTCCGAACCCAAGATCCACATTTGCCAGACTTCAGACTGCGGCTGCACGCTCAGCCGCCGTGACTTCCTGCGCCTGTCGGCCCTCACCGCCGCCAGCGTCGCCGCGCCCCTGCTGAGCGCCGGCGACGCCCTGGCCCAGAGCCGCAGCAGCGACGTGCCGGTGAAGATCGGCTACCTGCCCATCACCGACGCCACTCCGCTGCTGATCGCCCACGCCCGCAAACTCTTCGAGGCCGAGGGCCTCACGGTGGAGAAGCCGCGCCTGTTCCGCACCTGGGCGCAGATCGTCGAGGCCTTCGTGGCCGGCCAGGTCAATGTGATCCACCTGCTCTCGCCGGCCACCCTGTGGGTGCGCTACGGCACCCGCTTCCCGGCCAAGGTGGTGGCCTGGAACCACGTGAACGGTTCCGCCCTGACCGTCGCCCCGGGCATCAACAGCGTCACCGAGCTGGGCGGCAAGACGGTGGCCGTGCCCTTCTGGTACTCCATCCACAACGTGCTGCTGCAGCAGATCCTGCAGGCCAACGGCCTCACCGCGGTGACCCGCACGCGGGATGCCGCGCTGGCCCGCAACGAGGTCAACCTGATCGTGCTGCCGCCGGCCGAGATGGTGTCGGCCCTGGCCGGCAAGTCGATCGCCGGCTTCATCGTCGCCGAGCCCTTCAACGCCGCGGCCGAGACCGCCGGCGTCGGCAAGGTCCTGCGCCTCTCCGGCGATGTGTGGAAGAACCACGCCTGCTGCGTCACCTTCCTGGCCGAGCGGGACATCGCCGAGCGCCCCGAGTGGGCCCAGCGGGTCACCAACGCCATCGTCAAGGCCCAGTTGTGGACCCGCGGCAACCAGCTCGAGGCGGCCAAGATCCTGTCCAGCGCCGACGACAACCGCTACACCCCGCACAGCCCGCAGGTGCTGGCCAAGGTGCTGGCCACCACCGACTATGCCAGCTACGAGGCCAGCGGCGCCGCCCGCAACAAGGGCTGGTACCAGCGCCGCATCGACTTCCAGCCCTATCCCTTCGCGTCCTACACCGAAGAGCTGGTGCGGGTGCTGCAGAAGACCAGGGTGGAGGGCGACAACGCCTTCCTGTCCAAGCTCGACCCGCGCTTCGTCGCCCGCGACCTGGTGGATGACCGCTTTGTCCGCAAGGCCATCGCCGCGGTGGGCGGCCCCACCGCCTTCGGGCTGCCGGCCGATCTGCTGCGCAAGGAAGTGCTGGCGGTGTGATGGCAGGCATCCTTCTTCCCCTGTTGCCCCTTGCCGGGCTGCTCGCCGCCGCCCTGCTGTGGGCCGCCGGTGCCGGCTGGCTCGGCGCCGTCACCCCGGTGGCGGCCAGCTTCTCCCCCGGCCCCACGGTGGACGCCCTGCTGCAGCTGCTGCAGGGGCGTGACCTGTGGGAGCACGTGGCGCTCAGCCTGCAGCGGGTGGCGGTGGGCCTGGTCATCGCCTTGCTGCTGGGGATTCCCCTCGGCGTGCTGACCGGCCTGTCGCCCCTGTTCTCCAGGACGACCACGCCGCTGTTCCAGTTTGCACGGATGATCTCCCCCCTGTCGTGGATGCCAATCGCGGTGATGGTGCTGGGGGTGGGGGATGCCCCGGTGTACTTCCTGCTGGCCTTCGCGGCGGTGTGGCCGATCCTGCTCAACACCGCCGCCGGCGTGGCCCAGCTCGACCCCAACTGGCTGCTGCTGGCCCGCAGCCTGTCGGCCACCCGCCGGGAGACCCTGCTGCGGGTGATCCTGCCGGGCATCACCGCCCATATCCTCACCGGCGTGCGCCTGGCCATCGGCATCATCTGGATCGTGCTGGTGCCGGCCGAGATGCTCGGCGTATCGGCGGGGCTGGGTTACTTCATTCTCGACGCCCGCGACCGGCTGGCCTATTCCGACCTGATGGCGGCGATCCTGGTGATCGGCTTCCTCGGCTACCTGCTCGACCACGCTGCGCGCAGCCTGCACCGGCGGTGGCTGCACGCCTGATCGGAAGCTGCGCGTCCAGAGCTGGACAGGGGAGGGGAGTGCTCCCGGCTCTTGCCTTGCCTGTAGGGGCGGCTTTAGCCGCCCGCAGGTGTCTGACGGAGTCCGCGGGCGACTGAAGTCGCCCCTACAGGCCTCAGGCTGCCCTGGCCTCCGCCGCCAGCTCCGTGATGACCGCCGCCGGATGTCCCAGCGCGTAGCCCTGCAGCAGGGTGTGCTCTGCCACGTAGTCCTCGGGGCTCTCCTCGATGTGGGTGACGATCAGGGTGGCGTCCTCGCGCAGGGCCGACAGCCACTTGAGGCGTTCGCGGGCTTCGGTGCCGCGGCCGAGCTTGCGGCTGTCGATCTTCACGAACTGGGGCCACACGGTGCTCGAGATGCTCTGCCACTGGGCCGGCGAATCCACGTTCACCGCCACCCGGAAGCCGTTGTTGCGGTAGTTGCGCAGCACGAAGGCCAGCAGGTCGGGCTGGTCGCTGGCTTCCACCGGGGTCTCGATGACGATGCTGTCCGGCCGCACGCCGAGGGCATCCACGACCCGCCGGAAGGCGCGGCCATGGTCGTCGGCCACGGCCGCGAGCAGGCGGCCATGCACGTTGAGGAAGAGGGGCGCGTGATTGCCCGCCACCAGGGCATTGAGCAGGTGCACGGTGCGGGCCAGGCGGTCGAGGCCGATCACCCGGGCGTCGTCGGCGGCCGTGGAGAAGAGGGTCCAGGGCGACAGCCCCTGGTCCTCCGGGCTCGCGCTGCGCAGGAAGGCCTCGCGCCCGGCGATGCGGCCGCTGATGCTGTCCACGATGGGCTGGAAGGCGCTGGACAGGGCCAGGCCGAACCAGTCGCCGAGCACGCCACCATCGGGCGCACGGTAGAGCTGCTTGCCGGCGACCCGTCCGGCGGGCAGGCGCGCCAGGAAGTCACGGGTGAGGGAGTTCAGGTGGAGATCGGCGTCGGACATTCGGGCGCTCCTCGGTACGGGTGGGCGCCGGCCAGGGTGGCCGGACGGAAACCCGTAATCTAGGGCAGCCCCCGCTGCCGGGGGAACCAAGAATTTCTGCGAACCTTATGCGTGGCAGGGGCCTGCAGGGGCGGCTTCAGCCGCCCGCGGACTTCGATCAAGCACCTGTGGGCGGCTGAAGCCGTCCCTACACACCCCCTACACGCCAGGCGTGATCTCTAGTCGGCGTACTTGATCGAGCAGCCGTAGGGCTTGGTGCTGGCGTGGGCGATCCTGCGGCCGGCGCCGAGGTCGTTGAAGGCCAGCTTGACGTAGTTGTCGGCCTTGGCGATGTCGGCCTTGCTGGCCGAGGCGATGCTGTCGATGCCGCCCTTGTAGACCAGCTGGCCGGCCGGGTCGACGATGAAGATGTGCGGCGTGGTCTGGGCCCCGTAGGCCTTGCCGATGCGGCCGTCCGGATCGAGCACCACGGCGCTGGGGGCGGCTTCGCGGAAGCTGTTGATCTTGAGGGCGGCCGGGCCTTCCACGTGGCCCTGCTTGCCAGGGGCGGAGGAGATGACCTGCAGCCACACCACACCCTTGCCGGTGAACTCCTTCTGCAGCTGCGGGATGTTGCCGCTCTCGTAGTGCTTCACGACGAAGGGGCATTCATGGTTGGTCCATTCCAGCACCACGGTCTTGCCCTTGAAGGCGGCCAGGCTGACGGTCTTGCCGTCGGCTCCCGGGGCGCTGAAGGCGGGGGCGGGCTGGCCGATCTCGGCGGCTGCGAAGGCGCCGGTGGCCAGCAAGGACACGCCGGCGGCGAGCAGGCTGCGGCGCAGCAGGGGGGCGAACGACATGGGCATTACTCCTTGGCAAGGGACGAAGTGAGGGACTGCACGGAAGCGTGATCGATGGCGGCCAGCACGGTGGTGGGGGTGAGCAGCTGGGGCAGCACCTGCACCGCGGTCCTGTCGCCCGAGCTGGCCGAGCCCGCCGGACCGGCCGGATAGAGCAGGTAGAGGGGCACGCCGCTACGGCCGAAGTCGGCCAGGTGCGCCGAGATCTGCGGATCCTTGTTGGTCCAGTCGCCCTTCAGGTAGGTGATGCCGGCCTTGTGGAAGGCGGCCTCGACCTCGGGGCTGGAGAGGGCGACCTTCTCGTTGGCCAGGCAGGTGATGCACCAGGCCGCGGTGAAGTTCACGAAGACCGGCTTGCCCTCGGCCCGCAGGGCATCGAAGCGGGCCTTGCTGTAGGGCTCCCAGGCCTGGCCGGCAAGCGGGGCGGCGCTGGCGGCGCGGGCGTTGTCGCCACTCACGCCCAGGTAGCCACCGCCGAGGGCCGCCGCCAGGGTCAGCAGGGCCAGGCCCCGGCCGCCATGCCGGGCCAGGGGGCGGGCGCCATGGCTGTGATGGGTGAGCCAGGCTGCAAAGGCGATCGCCAGCATGCCGCCGAGGGCGATGGCGATGGCGTTGGGGCCGGCCTGCTGGGCCAGTACCCACACCAGCCAGACGGCGGCCCCATACATGGGGAAGGCGAGGCCCTCCTTGAGGCGCTCCATCCAGGCGCCGGGGCGCGGCAGCAGGCGCTGCAGGGCGGGCCAGAAGGACAGCAGCAGATAGGGCAGGGCGAGACCCAGGCCCAGGCTCAGGAACACGGCCAGCAGTTCCGGCGCGGGCTGGGCCAGGGCGAAGCCGAGGGCGGCGCCCATGAAGGGGGCGGTGCACGGGGTGGCCACCACGCTGGCCAGCACGCCGGTGAAGAAGCTGCCGGCGTAGCCGGGTTTGTCGGCCAGGCCGGCGCCCACTCCGGCTGCCGCTGCGCCGAAGGTGATCAGCCCGGACAGGCTGAGCCCGACGGCGAACATCAGGTAGGCGACGCCGAGCACGAAGACCGGCGACTGGAACTGGAAGCCCCAGCCCACTTCGCTGCCACCGGCCTTCAAGGCCAGCAGCACGCCGGCCAGCAGGCTGAAGCTGGCGAGGACGCCGGCGGTGTAGGCGAGGCCCTGCAGGCGGGTCTCCCGCCGGGCCTGGTGGGCGTGGCGGAGTAGCGACAAGGCCTTGATGGACAGCACCGGGAAGACGCAGGGCATCAGGTTGAGGACGAGGCCGCCGAGCAGGGCGAAGAGCAGGGCGGCGCCCATGAAGGGGGCGGTGCACGGGGTGGCCACCACGCTGGCCAGCACGCCGGTGAAGAAGCTGCCGGCGTAGCCGGGTTTGTCGGCCAGGCCGGCGCCCACTCCGGCTGCCGCTGCGC
>WBTZ01000069.1 GCA_009026175.1 Zoogloea sp.
CGCGTGCGTGAAAGTAGGTCATCGTCAGACTCACACATGCAAAACCCCCTGCGCCAAACGGCGTCAGGGGGTTTATTGCGTCTACGCCCAACATCGAAACTCCCCACTCAAACTGATAAAGCCCGTCGATTCCGGATATGGCCCGGGCAGACCAGAATGACACTCCCGCAGCATGCTGACCCTGGAGCACGGAGCACGGAGCACGGAGCACGGAGCACGGAGCACGGAGCACGGAGCACGGAGCACGGAGCACGGAGCACGGAGCACGGAGCCAGGAGCCAGGAGCCAGGAGCCAGGAGTCAGGAGCAGGCACGTGATCGCCCTGAAGCGCGGTCAGGATTCCTGCGGGATAGGAAGCGATGCCGGCGCTTCAGCGCAGCTCTGCCTGGGTTGCACCGCTCCCGTCATGCGAGGGGGTGACGATCGGACTGGATATGAATGGGTTCCGGGCCGCGAGAGTCCGGTCGCAATGGAAAAAGGGCCCGGCCGGGACATGATCCCGGGCCGGGCCCTTTTTCGCGTTGTGTCCCGGGATGATCAGAGCATCATGACCACCGATTTCGACTCCGTGTAGAGGTCGAGCACGGCCCGTCCCATTTCACGACCAATGCCGGACTGCTTGTAGCCGCCGAAGGGCATCGAGTTGTCGAGGATGTTGTGGCAGTTGACCCAGACAGTGCCGGCCTTGATCTTGGGGATCAGGCGGTGCACGCGGGACAGGTCGTTGGACCAGATACTGGCCGCCAGGCCGTAGGGCGTGTCGTTGGCGCGACGTGCGACTTCGTCCAGGTCTTCATAGGGCATGGCCACGACCACCGGTCCGAAGATCTCCTCGCGCACCACGCGCATGTCCTCGCGGGTATCGACCAGCACTGTCGGTTTTACGAAGTAGCCCGGGCCGTTGCTGGCTCCGCCGCCGGCCATGGCGCGTGCGCCCTCGTCGAAGCCGCTCTTGATGTAGCCAAGCACCCGCTGATGCTGGGCTGCCGAGACCAGCGGGCCGATCTGGGTGGCGGGGTCGATGCCGGCGCCGATCTTCATGCCGTTGGCAATCCCCGCGAGGCCTTCGACGACTTCATCGAAGCGGCTGCGGTGGATGTACAGGCGCGAACCGGCGGTGCATACCTGGCCTTGATTGAAGAAAATGGCCTGGGCGGCCCCTGCGGCAGCCTGGGCAGGATCGGCGTCATCCAGCACGATAACCGGGCTTTTGCCGCCCAGTTCGAGGGAGAAGCGGGTCATGTTGTCGAGGGCGGCCTTGCCGACCAGCTTCCCGACTTCGGTGGAGCCGGTGAAGGCGACCTTCTCGATACCCTTGTGGGCAGCCAGGGCGGCACCCGCAGTGTGGCCATGGCCCGTCACGATGTTCAGCACGCCATCCGGATAGCCGGCTTCCTGTACCAGCTCACCGAAGCGCAGGGCGGAGAGGGGGGTTTCCTCGGCAGGTTTGAGGATCATGGTGCAGCCGGCTGCCAGGGCCGGGCCGACTTTCCAGGCGGCCATCAGCAGGGGGAAGTTCCAGGGGATGATGGCGCCCACGACGCCTACCGCTTCCCGCCTGGTGAAGCCGAAGAACTCCCGGTCCCGCACCAGCGGGACGGAGAGATCCATCGTCGAGCCTTCGATCTTGGTGGCCCAGCCCGCCATGTAGCGCAGGAAGTCGATGGACAGTGCCACGTCCACATGGCGGGCCATGGTGACGGGTTTGCCGTTGTCGATGGCTTCGAGTTCCGCCAGCTCCTGGGCGTTGGCTTCGAGCAGGTCGGCGAGGCGGAGCAGCAGGCGCTCCCGGTCGATCGGGCGCATGCGGGGCCAGTCGCCCTCTTCGAAGGCACGCCGTGCGGCGGCCACCGCCCTGTCGATGTCGGCGGCGTCACCGGCGGGGACCTGGCAGAAAGCCTCGCCGCTGGCCGGGTCTACGACGGGAAGAATGGTGCCGCTCAGGGCCTCGACCCGCTCGCCGCCGATCAGCATGCGCTGGGGGCGGGAGAGAAAGGCCGAGGTGCCTTCGCTCAGGGGGATGCCGTGGAATGTCTTCATGCGTGTTGTCTCCTTCTATCGGTCTTGTGGTTGTAGTAATCGGTGATCAGCACTCGCCCGGGGTGCCCCGCAGGACGCCGGCGCGGGTGCTTGCCGTGGCCCGGGCCAGCGCCACGGCGTCTTCGCTGAGTTCCAGGTGGGTGGCGAGGCGCTGGATGAGGCGGCCTTCGAGCTTCTCCAGGCCATCCACGTAGGCGACCTCCCAGAGCATGGCGAGAATTTCCTGGCGGTCAGCCAGATCGAAGCCCACCCGCACGGCCTCGGCAAACTCCCAGTCATCGAGAGCCTCGGCGTAGCGCACCTCGGCGATGCCAAGCAGTTCTTCGACGCGCTCGGGCGGAAGCTGGAAGCGGGCCATCAGCAGGCGCTTGACGGCCTGCTGCTCGACCTCGGAGGCCGAGCGGTCCACATACATGGTTTCCAGCAGCAGGGCGGCCACGGCAATCAGGCGACGCTCGAAGGGGCCTTGTTCGGTGGCTTCCGCCTGTACTTCGCCCCGCAGCAGGCCAATCAGTCTTTCCAGCATGCTCTTTTCCTTCTGCTCAGTGAGTTTGAGGGTCCTGGATCAGGCCGTTCTGACCCAGCAGGATCAGGTTGCCGCCACTGGCTGCAACGGCGGCCAGGTTCTGGCGGTCATCACGGATGGCGGTGACGAGCTGGCCATCCTTGTCCGTGACGGTGGCGCCGCCGGTACCGACCAGCACGAGGTGCCCGTCGGCCTTTTCGACGCCGCCTGTCAGCGCCTGGGTGGTGCCCGTCTCAAGTGTCTTCCAGTGCTCGCCCAGATCTGCGCTCTCGAGCACCTTCCCGCTCATGCCGAGGAGCAGCAACTGGCCGCCCTTGCGGTGCAGGCCGCTCCACAGGGAGCCGGTGACGCCGGTGTTCAGGCGCTCCCAGTGCTGGCCGGCGTCCTTCGAGCGGAAGGCGCTGCCGCTTTCGCCTGCGGCGATGAGTACGCCGTTGGGGCCCGAGAACACATGGTTGAGGTGCAGGTCGGCATCCCGCCCTTCACCCACCTGCATGGGTTCCCAGTTCTTGCCGCCGTCGCTGGTCTGCATGGCGGTGCCGTAGGCGCCCACCACGTAGCCGTGGTCGGCGTCGGTGAAGTGCACGCTCAGCAGTACCGGCTTGCCGTCGACCGTGTGCTGGATGGCCCAGGTCTCGCCCCCGTCGCGGGTGACGAGGATGATCCCGCCATGCCCGACGGCCCAGCCGTTCCTGGCATCGGCGAAGCTGACGGAGGTCAGCAGCCCGCTGACCGGCACCGCGGCGGCCTGTTGCCAGGTCTTGCCGCCGTCGCTGGAGCGGATGACGGTGCCGTAGTCGCCGACCGCCACGTAGGCAGCGCCTGCGGCGGTGACCGACACCAGGCTGGCATGGCTGGCGAGCCGCGCCTTCATGGCGGGCACCTCGCCGGCCGGTGGCGTGGGGGCCTGGGTGGTGGCCAGCACGATGCCTGCGGCCAGGCTGGCCAGCGCCGTGAGGCCCGCAGTGAGTTTCAGTTTCATGCGTGCGTCTCCATCAATGCATCATCAGGGGGGCCTTGACCGGTCCGCGCCGCGGAATCAGCACGTCGATCATCACGGCGAGGGCGGGCAGCAGGGTGATGGCCATGATCATGTTCACCATGAACATGAAGGTCAGCAGCATGCCCATGTCGGCCTGGAACTTGAGGGCCGAGAAGGACCAGGTGGCCACACCGATCGACAGGGTCACGGCGGTGAACACGGTGGCTACACCCACCTCGCGCAGGGCCTGCTTGAAGGCGGTGACGATGTCCTCGCCGTGGGACAGGTGCATCTGCAGCCGGTTGTAGATGTAGAAGGCATAATCCACACCGATGCCTACCGCCAGCACCATCACCGGCAGGGTTGCCACGGTGAGGCCGATGTTCAGGGACTTCATGAACCAGTAGCCCAGGAAGGTGGCCAGGGTGAGCGGCACGCAGCAGGCGATCATGGCGCGCCAGTCGCGATACACCAGGAAGACCAGGATCAGGATGGTGGCATAGACGTAGAGCATCATCGGCAGTTCGGAATGCTCCACCACCTCGTTGGTGGCGGCCTGCACGCCGGCGTTGCCGCTGGCCAGCCGGACGGTGACACCCGGGAAGGGATTGGCGTCCCGGTAGGTCTTCACCGCAGCCACGACCTCCTTGATGGTGCTGGCCTTGTGGTCGGTGAGGTAGAGGTTCACCGGCAGCAGGGTGCAGTCCGCGTTGTAGAGGCGCAGGCCTTCGGGCACCTGGCGTACCGCTTCGCCGAGGGTCAGCTCCTCCTGGGGCAGGGAGGCCCACTTGGGATTGCCTTCATTGACGCCGGAGGCCGCCAGCTTGGTCAGGGTCGGCAGGGACTGGGTGGACAGCACGCCGGGGACGTTGGTCAGGTACCAGGTCAGGCGGTCGGCATAGGCCATGATCTCGTGCTTGTAGCAGCCGTCCTTGGGCGTTTCGACGACCACCGTGAGCATGTCGAGGCCCAGCCCGAATCGGCTCACCACGGCCTCCACGTCCTGGTTGTAGCGGGAGTCGTTGTGCAGCTCGGGGGCCCCCGGCAGTACGTGGCCCACATGACGGCCCTGGCTCTGCCACACCGACACGACCAGCAGCACCAGGCACACCGCGGTGCCGATGAAGGCATTGCGGGGGTTGGCGATATGCACGCCGAGGCCTGCCATCAGGCGGTTGCGCATGCCTTCGACCTTGCTGGCGCGGGCCACGAAGTTCTTGTCGAAGCTGAAGAAGCTGGCCAGTACCGGCAGCATGATCAGGTTGGTGACGATCTTGTAGGCGACCCCGACCGATGCGGTGATGGCCAGCTCGCGGATCATCGGGATGGGCACCAGCACCAGGGTGGCGAAGCCCACGAAGGCGGTGATCAGGGCCAGCGTGCCGGGCACCAGCAGACCGGTGAAGCTGCGCGTGGCGGCGGTGAAGCCGTCGGCGCCGTTGATGACTTCCTTGGCGATGTAATTCACCTGCTGGATGCCGTGGGACACGCCGATGGCGAAGACCAGGAAGGGCACCAGCACGGCCAGCGGATCCAGCCCGAAGCCGAGCAGGGTGATGGTGCCGAACTGCCACACCACCGAGACCAGCGACGAGGCCAGGGGCAGGAAGGTGAGCACCCAGGAGCGGGTGTACCAGTACACTGCCGCGGCCGTGAGCAGGAAAGCCAGGGCGAAGAACTCGACGACGCTGGTGGCGCCCTCGGAGATGTCACCCATCTGCTTGGCAAAGCCGATGATGCGGACGTTGGTGTCGGCATCGGCGAACTTGCTGCGGACCTCGTCTTCGAGGCGCTTGCTGAACTCGAAGTAGTCCAGGCGCTTGCCGGTGGCCGGATCCGGGTCGGCCAGTTCGGCCACCACCATGGCGCCCGAGCCGTCGTTGGCCACCAGGCTGCCGATGAAGCCGCCGATCACGGCCCGTTCGCGGATGCCGGCGATGTTGTCGGGGGTCAGGGATTTGACCGTCACGTCGCCGCCGATCACGTCCTCGGCCTTCATCCCCTCTTCGGTGATCTGGACGGCCCGGGTATTGGGCGTCCACAGGGAGGTGACGGTGCGCCGGTCGACGCCGGGCATGAAGAACAGGGCCTGGGTGACGTCGTAGAGTTTGGTGAGGGCCTTCTCGTTCCAGATGTCGCCCTTCTTCGCTTCCACCACCACGATGATGCGGTTGGCGCCGAAGAGGACGTCCCGGTACTGGTTGAAGGTCTGGATGTATTCGTGGTCCTGCGGCAGCTGCTTGTCGAAGCCGGCTGACATCTTGAGCTGTGCGGCAAACACCCCCATGAGGGCGGTGAAAGCCAGCAGCACGCCCAGCGTCAGCAGTCGATGTCCGAAGAAGAAGCGCTGCAGACCAATGACCAGTTTCTCGATCATGTTGGGGTTCCTGTCTGGCCGGGGGCGCAAGGCCCCCGAAGTCTGCGGGTCAGAACGAGTAGGAGACGCTGGCGGCCAGGAAGTCCCGGTCGCGCATCAGGTTGTTGGCACCACCGCCGGAGAAATTCACGTACTGCAGGGCGCCTTTCCAGCGGTCCCGGTAGTTGGCGAAGAGGGACAGGGTGGCCGCCTTGCGGCCTTCGACGAAGGGCAGGGCGTTGGGGCTGGTGCCCTTCACGTCATGGGCGAAATCGATCTGCGGCGTCAGGGTGATGCCGCTGCCCATCACGTTCGGATAGTTGATGCCGATCTCCGCCACATAGCCCCACGAGGTGCGGTTGGGCAGGCCGTAGTTGGGCAGGAAGTAGGGCGTGTTGCCCGAACGGTCCAGGTCGGGGTAGTGGGCCACGGCGGCTTCGGTCAGGATGAAGCCGTCGGTGGCGCCCAGCGCGGTGGCCAGGCCACCGAGGGGATCGTTGCGGGAGAAGGTGTAGAAGCCGGTGACGTGGTACTGCCACTTCTTCTCTTCCACGAAGCCCGGGTGACGGCCCACGTCATACACGCTGTTCTTGTTGAAGGCGCCGCCGAAGATGGAGCCGAAGGGCACCGTCGGATCGACCCCCACGCTATCCCGCGGCCGGAACGACAGCTCCATGCCCACCGCCACGTCGCCGATCTTGGTGTTGCCCGACACGGCGAACAGGTCCTTGTCCTCGCCATAGCCCAGGTAGTAGCCGGTGACGGCGCCAGCGTTGGTGCCGGTGAAGCCGAGGAAGGGCAGCTTGTCGTGGTAGCGCTGGTAGGTGAAGGCAAATTCGGTGTCGATCTCCTCTGCGTTGTAGCGCAGATTCACCCCGAACTGGCCGCCCCGCTTGGGCTTGTCCTGGCCCAGGTAGGGCAGGGCCGTGCCGTTGGCCAGCATCTGGCGGTTGGACAGGCCCGAGTGGTCGCCGCAGGGGCCGGGAAGGGCAAAGTCGTTGCAGACGGAGTTGGGCAGGTAGGCCAGCCGGTTGCCCTGGCCGATCACGTCGGCGGTGGAGAAGAAGGTGCCGGCCGGGTCGAACTTGAAGCTGTTCCAGGCGATCTGGTAATAGGCCTCGAGGCCGAGGCGGTCGTTGATGCCGCCGGACCAGGACACCATCGGCGCCGGCACGAAGATCTCCTTGATCTGGGTGCCGGGCACGTGGAACTTCTGCAGGTCGAGGGCATTGATCTGGTTGACCCCGCCCAGGATGAAGATGTCCTCACCCCAGGAAATGACCTGGTTGCCCACCTTGATCTTGCCGCGCTGGTCGCCGTAGCGGACTTCCTTGGCGATCCAGGCGTCCAGCAGCGTGGCCTTGGCGGTGACCGAGGACTCGGTCAGGTCGGTGCGCCGGGTCTGGTCGGCGCGGAAGTCATGGAACCAATACACCCGGCCCAGGGCGCTCCAGCCATCCGGCGCTTTCAGGGCCAGATCGTGGGTGCCCTTGAGCACCGCGGAGACGATGTCACCCTTCTTGTAGTTCAGGTTGCCGTCGTCGAAGTTGGTGTAGTTGAAGTCGGCGTTGGCATAGCCGTTGGCGCCCTGACGGGCCTGCAGGGTGTTGTTGGTGCCGTTGTTGCAACCGCCATTGTCATTGCCGAGCACGCGGCAGTCGGCAGAGGACATGCGCTGGGTCAGACCGAAGGACACGATCGAGTCGAAACTGCCCGACAGTCCCTCCTCGCTGCCGAAGCGGATGGCATGGGAGGCGGAGGACCAGCCGGCCAGGGCCGCGGCCACTGCCAGGGTTGCCGGCGCCAGGCGGAGCCCGGGCCGGCGATTCGAGATCGCCTGAGTCGTCATGATGGGAATCTCCCGAGTAGTGGGCTGGGATCAGCGCTCGCCGCGGCGGCGCAGTTCGTCCTGGCTGAAGGTGGCCGCATTGACCCGGCCTTCCTTGCCGGCGGTGATGTCGAGCACCTCACCTTCGGCAGTCCAGTTGTCGGTCACGTAGCGGCGGGCCACGAGGTCGTACATCTGGTACTCGTAGGACATGCAGGCGCCCACGTCCGGAGCGGCCCACAGGCTGCCTTCCTGGACACGCCACAGGTTGCCCTTGGCGTCATACATATCCACGTGCAGCACGGCCCAGGAGTCCTCGTCGATGTAGAACACGCGCTTGGCGAAGCTGTGGCGCTTGTCAGCCTTGACGGTGGCTTCCACGACCCACACCCGGTGATTCTCGTAACGCATGAAGTCGCGCTTCACGTACTCGGGTCCGAGCATGTCCTTGAACTTGTTCTTCTTGTCGATCAGCTTGTAGCTGTTGTACGGGACGAACATCTCCTTCTTGCCGATCAGCTTGAAGTCGTAGCGGTCGGGCGCCCCGGTGAACATGTTGATCTGGTCGACGAAGTACAGGTTGTCGAAGCCGGCGATCGGATTGTCATAGGCAAAGGTCGGGGAGCGGCGCACGCGGCGCTGGCCCGGGAAATAGATCCAGGCGTCCTGCGGCTTGTCCAGGTAGGCATGGATCAGGTAACCCTCGCCGGCCCGGGACGGGGGGCTCTGCACATCGTAGAGCAGCTTGGAGTCGATCCCCTCGATGTCCTTGAGGGTGCTGTTCTTCGGATCATTGAAGGGATACAGCTCGAAGGCCCACTGCTTGGTCTCGACCAGGGAGCCGTCCTTGTCGGGCATCAGGGCAGCGATCTGGGCGCGGCGGCCGAGGCCGGTGTAGCGGGTCTTGTAGTTCCACAGGACCTCGACGCCGGTCTTGGGGATCGGGAAAGGCACGCCGGCGGTGTGGGCCTGTTCGAGGCGCCAGCCATCATCGCCGATCTTGGCGTAGGTGGCGTTCTTCTTGGTGCGCTCGGCCACCAGGTCGGGGGCCGGGCAGCTGCGGTGGGTCGGGTAGACGTCGAGCTTGTAGCCCTTGTAGGTCTTGATCAGCGCCGCCTGGCCGGGCGGGATCTTGTCCTGGTACTTGTCGAGGTTGGAGGCGTCCACCGAGAACAGCGGCTTGTCGGCCGCGTAGGGGTCGAGACGGCCGGGCTTCCAGCCGGCCGGCACCTTGGTCATGCCACCGTCCCAGGCGGGGATGGAGCCGTCCTTGTTGGCCGCCTTTTCGGCGCCGACGGGGGTGAGGTCCTTGCCCAGGCGTGCAGCTTCCTGCTCGCTGACAGCGGCATGGGCAGAGACCGTGAAGGCCATGGCAAGGGCAAGGCCCAGGGTACGTGGCCGGAGGTGTGAGGCAGTTTTTTTCATGGGGAAACTCCCTGTCGAACGATTGAAGCGGTGGGCTATTGGATCGGGATGCCCCGTTCCGCCAGCCTGGTCACGACCGTCGCCCGGGCGGCGGCCACGTCATCCAGCGGGGCGCTGCGCAGGGCAGTGACCTCGCTTTCGGTGTAGGGGACGAAATCCGCCGGCAGATTGGCCGGGGCGAAGCTTTGCAGCATCCAGTTGAGCAGGCGGGTCAGCTCGGCGTTGTTGAGGGCCGAATTGGACGAGCCCGGCACCTTCACGAGGAAGGCCCGGCCCTCCGGGACTTTCACGAAATGGCCGAGCTGGCCACGCATGTCGGGGACGCCGGAGTGGGTTGCGCCATGGCCGTCGGACTGGTGGCAACCGGCGCAGTGCAGGATGTATTGCAGGCGGGCCGAGCGGTCGCCGTCGGCCATGCCTGTGGCGGGCAGCAGCAGGGTGGCGGCCAGCAGGGCGAGGCGGGCGGCCTTCATGATCCGCTCCCCTTGCGTTGGCCGTCCCGCAGCTTGCGCACCTCGTGGGGCGCCAGCTTTTCGGCACGGGCTTCGGCCAGTTCCGCTGCGTCGTAGGGCTGGTGCCCTTCGGGCAGGCTGTCGGCGTTGAAGCTGCCGACGACATGGTTGAGGACGGCGGCCAGGGCCTCGTCGTCCATCTGGGCGGCGAAGGACGGCATGGCGCCCGTGTAGCGCTGGCCATTGACGGTGATCAGGCCGGTCATGCCGTGGGTCACCACCCGGGGCAGGTAGCCCCGGCCGGCAATCTTCAGGCGTTCGCCAAGGGTCCCGGCGAGCGGGGGGGCCAGGCCCGGCACCCCGACGCCGCCGGGCTGGTGGCAGGCCGTGCAGTGGGTGGAGAACAACGCGGCACCGTCTGCTGCCCCCGCAGGCAGGGCCGTGATGCACAGAAGGCTTGCGAGGAGGGCACGCATGACAGCTCCTCAGCCTTGACCGTCGGCGACGCCGACCACGGCCGCCAGGGTGCAATGGAACATCGTCGAGTCGTTGGACATGCACCAGTTGATGTCGTTATGCACGCCCATCCGGTAGGCCGGACGTTCCCGCTCGTTGGTGTTGCACAGGCAGCGGCCACAGGCGGTCTTGCCACAGCAGTCGTTGTAGCTGATCAGGTAGTCCTTGCCGTCGTCCGGATTGCGGCAAGTGCCGATCCAGGCCACCTTGGAGGCTTCGGTGCCCGGCGGGCAGGTGTTGGCGTTGCCGCCGCAGCAGGAGCACAGGTAGCCGTCCTGCGCGCAGTAGCGCCAGTATTCGCAGTCGGTATCGCCCGGCTTGGCATTGGCGGCCTTGCGGGCGGCGCCGGCGGCGGCCTGGGCGGTGCGGTCGAAGGGCAGCACCGGCAGGACGAAGGCGGTGCCGACCAGCAGCTTGCCGACGCGGATCAGGGCGCCGCGGCGCGAAGTCTGCTGTGCCACGTTGCGGGTTTTTCGCTCGAATAGATCATCAAGCCATTTCATGGTTTTCTCTCCTTGGTTGGGGGACGATCACGCGTGCTGGTGATCGATGAACTCCTGCACGGACGCCACGCCGAGTTCCTTGGCAGTGAACAGGCTCTCGAGCTGTTCGCGGGAGTTCACCAGGCCCTTGGCGACGATGCGGCCCTGCTCGTTCAGCAGCACGGCGTAGGGCAGCTTGGCCACGCGGTAGGCCATGCCGGGCTCGCTGGACAGGAGGTAGGGGAATTCCTTCAGATCGGCCTTTTCATAGAAGGCCAGGTGCTCGGGCTGCTCGCCGTCGGAGGTGAGCACCACGCGCAGCCAGTCCTTCTCGGTGTTGTTCACCGAGCGGAGGATCGGCAGCAGCTTCTTGCACACCGGGCAGGTCGGCGACAGGAAGAACAGCAGGGTGCTCTTGTCGCCGGGGCGGCCGATGGTGACGCGGGTGTTGCCGACCAGGTTGGGCAGTTCGAAGACCGGCGAGGGCTCACCGACCTTGGGGCCGGTGTCCATCATCAGCGCGCCCATGGGGGCGACGCGCTCGTACAGCACACCGATCTGGCGGGCCAGGGCAAACAGTCCGACGAGGGCGGCCAGGACGGCGATCCACAGCAGCACGTTCGAAATCATCAGGGCTTCGGTCATGATCAGTTCCTCAGTTGAATCAGGCGGGGATGGTTGGCCATCAGCTGGTTGGCCGTGGCGTAGAGGCCGAACAGGGCAAGGGTGCCGCCGGCCACCGACAGGTAGTCAATCCACATCAGTTCGCGGCCGCTGCCGTCCTGGCCGCCCAGTACGGCGGCAAGCAGCAGCAGGGCGTTGCGGGCGGGCAGGGCCCAGGACAGGGTGGTGTGGCCTTCGGCCCCGCCACAGCCGCAGTCGATCTCGGTGTGGCCGCGCAGCAGGTTGAACACCACGCCGGCGGTGGCCACGCCGAGCACGGCGACAGACAGCAGCAGGCCGATGGAGCGGGTCGAGTCGAACAGCAGGGCTGCGCCGGCCAGCGCCTCCAGCACCGGGAAGCCCCGGGCGAAGAGCGGGACCAGGCTGTCGGGAAGCAGGCGGTAGAGGTCCACCGAGGCTTCGAAGACCGCCAGGTCACGCAGCTTCTGCCAGGCTCCGGTGAGCAGCACCACCGCGATGGCGGCACCGCAGGCGCGGGCCAGGACCGGATCGAGGGCGTCCATCAGTAGAGCTCCATCAGGGTGGGCGTCTCGCCGACACCTTCCATGCGCTTGGCCAGGGTCAGCTTGCGGCTGGTGTCGAACACGGCGATGGCGGCCTTCACGCCGTCGTAGGCGAACAGCTTCGACCCCTCGCCCTGGCTGACGGCCAGCGCGATGGCGTTCTGGCCCGGGGTGCGCTCGACGCGCTTCTTGCTGGCCAGGTCGATGGTCCAGATTTCCTTGGCCGGGGTCTTGTGGCTGCCTTCCATGCCCTTGTCGTGCATGCCCACATACAGGCGGCCGCTGGCGTTGTGCTGGGCGATCAGCTGGTAGCCACCCGGGCGCCAGCCCTGCTTGCGGTCGGCGGCGGTGAGGATGGACCAGGGAGCCTCGAAGCTGGCCACCTCGGTACCGACCTTGGCGGTGTAGACGTCGCCCAGGAAGGAGACGAAGCGGTAGGTATCCTTGTCCTGCTCGGCGTGGATGAAGATCGGGTCCTTGTCCGCATCGAAGAACTTGGCGCTGCGCTTCTGGGTGCTCACCTGGCCCTTGTCGTCGAGGCTGACGGTCAGCAGGGTGCCGTCACCGCACACCGTGGAGAAGCGGCCGCCCACGCTGGCAGCAGGCAGGATGCTCCAGCAGCCCGGGGTGGCGATTTCATTGACGGTCTTGCGGGTCTTGAGGTCGATCACCCCCACCGAGGTGGCCGGCGTGGCGTACTGCACGAACAGCCAGCGGCCGTCGGCCGACGGGCGGATGGTGCCCTTGTAGTTGAGGGACTGGGCATGGCGGGGCGGCAGCTCCACTTCGCCGGTCTTGGTCAGGGTCTGGGAGTCGTGGATATCCACCACGTCGGTGCGCGTGCCGTGGGACAGGCGCGAGTAATAGGTGGTGGCGACATAGACCTCGCGGCGGTCGGCGGACAGGATCGGCTGGCCGGCATAGCCGGTGGCGATCACCCCCTCGTAGCGCAGCTTGTCGCCATCGATGACGTGCAGGCGGCCGTCCACGATGTGGCCGATGGAAACGTCCGACAGGAAAATCCGGTAGGGGTTGGGGGGCGGCAGCTTGCCGGTGGTGATGGTTTCCGGGGGCAGTTCGGCGAGCGCACCACCGCTGGCCGCAATGGCGAGGGCAGTGGTCAGCAGGCGTCCCGCAAAGGCTTTTCGAAGCACGGTTTCCTCCTTGTTGTCGTGGTGCCCGGGTCAGCCATTTCTCTCTGCCGGGGGGCACCGCCAAGTCCTCCCCCGGCGACGGGAATCGGCCGGGGACCCCGCGGGGCCGGCTGGGGGGCCGGACTGCGGATGGGTTGATCTTGAGCGGGAGCCCGGCAATTCCGCTATCCGATATTGGCAACGCAAGATTGGTGCAAGTAATTGTCCAAAAAGGGGAATTTCCTGTGCACTGCACCATTTTTGTGCATTGCAGCGCCGTAATTCAAACTTCTTGCGGGACTGCCCGAATTGGTATTACTTTAGAAAAATAGAGAGTCGTAAGACCGCGCCTGTACACACCGGAATCGAGAGCCCTGCCATGACACACGCCGCCCAGCCGGACGACGCTGACGCGCATTTCTCCTATGCGCTCGCGCGCTCGGACGATGCGCACGACCACGCCTGCAGCCTGCAGCACTGGAAACAGCGTTACGAGCAGCTTTCCCAGGGACGTTTCACGGGCGAGGTCGAAGAGGTCTGGTTCGGCAATGTGCAGATCTTCCGGGAGAGCACCAACCAGATCGTCCATGAGGCAGGCGTGGCCTGGGAGGGCTCCCGCACCTTCGGCATTCCGCTGGAGGCCGAGGGGGAGGGCTGGTATTGCGGGGAGATCTTCGACCGGAATTCGATGCTGACCCTGAAAGGGGGTGAGGAGCTCGACTTCCGCACCCCGCGCAAGCTCGACATCCTGGCCGTGACGGCCGACATGCAGGTCTTCAGCGATTACGCAAAGCGCGTCGAGGGGCGCGACATCGAAGCCGAAATCGGCAGGCAGCGGGTTATCTGCGGGGTGCCTGAAAAGGCCGAGGAATTGCGCGCCTTCCTGCTCACGGCCCTCAACACCGTCAAGGCGACGCCGCACCTTCTTGAACACGCGGCGATGCGCAAGGCACTGGAACAAGCCATTTTTGGCAGCCTATTAGCCGCAATCGGCAATGGCAACGAAACCTCCCGTCCGCCATCCACCAGCGAAACCCGTCGCCAGATCGTCAATCGGGCCCGCGACTACATGCGCCAGCATGTGGAGGAGCCGATCACCATGGCCGACCTGTGCGCCGAACTCAACGTGTCCCGGCGCACCCTGCAGTACAGCTTTCAGGACGTGCTCGACCTGAACCCGGTCGGTTTCCTGCGGGCGATGCGCCTGAATGGTGTCCGGCGCGCCCTGCGCCAGGCCGAGGAGCACGTGTCGGTGGCCGATGTGGCGGCCAGCTGGGGGTTCTGGCATCTGTCCCATTTCGCGGCCGACTACAAGGCCATGTTCGGCGAACTGCCGTCCGAAACCCTGCGTGCCGGCAGCGTCCGGCGCCTGTCTGCGTCTGCCGGCTGAGCCTGCGCTCGCCACCCTCCCGTTCTCCGCTTCTCAGTGGATGCCGTAGTTGAAGGCCAGCTCGATGCGCTGCTGGCGGCTCAGTTGTTCCAGCCCGGTCAGTCTGCCACCCTCGGTCTTCAGGCCGTAGCGGGCCTGGATCTCGGGCAGATGCCTGGAAGCGCGCCGGAAGCGGCCGGCGTAGGCATCGACGGGCAGCAGGTAAAGGTGGGACGCCCAATACAGTGCGCCGGGCCTCAGCGCGAGGCCGTTCAGCTGCCGCACATGGCGGCAATGGCGCACATCGGTGTAGATCACCAGCGCGTTGTAGCCCCGCTCGCCGACGAAGTCATAGCAGCGCCGGGCATCCGGAATGAAGAGACTCCAGCCGTTCCGGGAAAAGCCGTGGGGTGACAGATCGACGAGCTGCCCGTCCGGCGACAGCCACACCGAATGGAAGGTGAAGCCGTGGGCGCCGCGTTGCCCGTCGGCCGGCACCGGCACGGAATGCAGCCAGCCGTAGCACTGCCGGCCACCGTGCAGGGCGACCTGCTCGCGCACCACGGCGTGGCAGAACAAGTCGCTGCCTTCCCGGGCGGCACCCGGGTGGCGGATCCGCAACGGGCTGTGCCCGGCAAAATCGCGCATGCGCTGCTCGACGAGGGGAGGAAGCAGGGGGATCGGCATGGTGCTCCTTGGGCATTGCGCACTATTTTGGCATGAGCCCTGCCAAGAGGGCGCTGGACGCTGCCATTGAGCGCGATAATGAAAAAAAGAATGTCGGGGGGAGACTGGCGCATGACAAGAATGCCTGGAACGGGCCGGCTGTTGCCGGGCGTCCTGCGGACGGCCGTGATCGTCATTGTCCTGCTGGTGCCCCCCGTCTATTTTGCGAAGCTGGTCGGTGAAGAAGAGCAGATGACGCAGCGCCTGCGCTTCGAGCAGCTCGCCGCCACGCAGGTCAACACCATCCGCCGGGAAGTGCTGGTCACCTACGATCTGCTCAAGACCCTGACCGAGCACTTCGAAATGACCGGCGACGAGAGCGAGGACGGCTTTCGCCGCATCACCGCCCCGCTGTTGCGTGACCACCCCTACCTGCAGGCCATCGGCCTCAATCCGCGGGTGGCGCGCAGCGAGCGGGCGGCTTTCGAGGCACGCATCCGCAAGGAGATCCCCGACTTTGCGATCACCGAGGCGGTCGAGCCCGGCTTGTTCCGGCCGGCCGGAAGCCGTGACGAGTACTACCCCTTCCTGCGCGTCGAGCCGCTCGCCAGCAACCGTCAGGCCCAGGGCTTCGACAGCCTCACCGATCCGGGCGGCCAGCGCGCCGGGTCGGGCAGCGAGCGCCTGGCGGCCTTCCAGCGGGCCCTCCAGTCGGGAGAAATGGCCACCACCGGGCCGATCCGCCTGGCCCTGGCGCGGGCCAGCGGGTCGACCGGGGTGATCGTCTTCTCGCCGCTCGAGGGGCGGCAGGGCGGGCCGCTGGCCGGTTTCCTGACGCTGGTCATCCGGATTGGCGACCTGATCGGCGCCGCCCGAAACAGCGTCGGCGGCCAGAGCGAAGCCCTCGCCATTTCGATGGACGACATCGCCGCGGACGGCACGCCCCAGACCCTGCACGTGGAGACCGGGGCGCCCATGGCCTCCGCCTACGAGGAGACGATCAAGCTGCCGGATGGCCGGCTGTGGCGCGTGAGCATCCGCGCCCGCGAGCAGGCTCTGCTCAACGGCCAGGGTAATGCCATGTGGGTGACCCTGGCCGGCGGGCTGCTCGTCAGCCTGATGCTGGGCATGCTGATCTACGCCCTGGCCAGCCGCAACCGCATCATCGGCAGCAAGGTCGAGGAGCAGACGGCCGAGCTGACCCGCGCCAATGCCGAGCTGGCCAGCGAACGCCAGCGCTACCAGCAGATCCTGCGTACCGCCACCGACCTGGTGCACATCTTTGACG
This sequence comes from Zoogloea sp., assembly GCA_009026175.1. Classification (GTDB taxonomy): domain Bacteria; phylum Pseudomonadota; class Gammaproteobacteria; order Burkholderiales; family Rhodocyclaceae; genus Zoogloea. Next base: position 16,251 of record WBTZ01000069.1, read on the forward strand.
AAGACGGAAACCTGCACGAATTCAGCGATTCCTTCGTTGCGCATCTCGGCTATACCCGCGAGGAACTCCATGGGCTCAAGGTGAGCGACTGGGATGCCGGCTTCCCCGAGGAGGGGCTGACCGCCCTGTTCGAGCGGATGAACCGGGAGCCCGCCAGCTTCGAGACCAGGCATCGCCGGCGCGATGGCAGCCTGCGCGACGTGGAGATCTTTGGCGGCGCGGTGGTGATCGACGGCAAGCGCTACGTGTATTGCTCCGCCCGCGACATCACCGAAAAGCGCCAGATTGCCGGTGAGCTGGAGCAGCACCGCCACCACCTCGAGGACCTGCTCGCCGAGCGGACGCGCGACCTGACCCGCGCCAATGCCCAGCTGGTCGAGGCCAAGGAGGATGCCGAGCGGGCCAACCAGGCCAAGAGCAGCTTCCTGGCCAACATGAGCCACGAGATCCGCACCCCCCTGAACGCGATCACCGGAATGGTGCATCTGATCCGGCGTTCCGGCGCCATGCCCGAGCAGGCCGCCCGGCTCGAGAAGATCGACGTGGCGGGGCGGCACCTGCTGGAGATCATCAACGCCATCCTGGACCTGTCGCAGATCGAGGCCGGCAAGTTCGTGCTCGACGAAGTCCCGGTGCGCGCCCCGGCCCTGGTCGAGAATGTGGCCTCAATCCTAGCCCAGGAGGCCCAGACCAAGGGCCTGCGCCTGGAGGTGGATGTGGCGCCCCTGCCCGAGCCCCTGGTGGGCGATGCGACCCGCCTCAGCCAGGCGCTGTTGAACTACGGCACCAACGCGGTGAAGTTCACCGACAGCGGTTCGGTGACCCTGCGCCTGCGCGTGCTCGACAGGGAAGCCGACAGCGTGATGTTGCGTTTCGAGGTCCAGGATAGCGGCATCGGCATTCCGGCCGACAAGGTCGGCAAGCTGTTTTCCCCCTTCGAGCAGGCTGACAACTCGATCCGCCGCCTGTACGGCGGTACGGGCCTGGGCCTGGTCATCACCCGCCGCCTGGCCCAGCTGATGGGCGGTGATGCCGGCGTGTCGAGCACGCCGGGCGAGGGGAGCGTCTTCTGGTTCTCGGCGCGGCTCAAGCGTGCGACCCTCATGCAGCCGGAGGCGCCCGCGGGCGATGATGCATCGCCGGAGCTGCTGCTCGGGCGGGCCCATGCCGACTGCCGGGTCCTGCTGGTGGAGGACGAGCCGGTGAACCAGGAGGTGGTCATCGAGCTGCTGGCTGAATTCCTGCCACACATCGATACCGCGGATAACGGCCTCGAGGCCGTGAGCAAGCTCGAGGCCCAGGCCTACGACCTGGTGCTGATGGACATGCAGATGCCGCGGATGGATGGCCTCGAGGCCACCCGGCGCATCCGCAAGCTGCCCAACGGGGCCACCGTCCCGATCCTGGCCATGACCGCCAACGCCTTTGCCGAGGACCGGGCGCGCTGCCTCGAGGCGGGCATGGATGACTTCATCGCCAAGCCGATCGATCCGGAGCTGCTCTACGCCGCGGTGCTGAAGCAGCTCGAGGCGGCGTCCTGCGACTAGTAGCGTCCGGCTGATGCGGCTCAGGTCTTGAAATGGGTCACCGCCTGACGCAGGCGGGTGGCAAGCTCCTTCATGCCCAGCGCCTGGTTGCGGTTGTGGCTGGATGAGCTGGCATTGCTTTCGGCCATCTGGGAAATTTCCTCGACCTGGTGGGCGATGTTGCCGCTGGCGCTCGACTGTTCCTGGGTGGCCGCGGCGATGTCGTGCACCACGCCGGTGGCGTGGCTGTTGCGCTCTTCGATGCGGGCCAGCACATCGCTGATGCTGCCGATATGGCCCAGGCCGGCATCCATCCGGCTGCGTACCGTCTGCATGCGGTTGGCGGCCTGGTTGGTCTCGGCCCCGATGCTGCTGATCATGCTGGCAATCTCGTGGGTGGACTGGGCGGTCCGCTCGGCGAGCTTGCGCACCTCGTCGGCCACCACGGCAAAGCCGCGCCCCTGCTCGCCGGCACGGGCGGCCTCGATGGCGGCGTTGAGGGCGAGCAGGTTGGTCTGGTCTGCAATCTCCCGGATCACGTCGACAATCCGGGCGATGTCGGCTGACTTGGCGCCGAGGGCCACGACGCTCTCGGCGCTCGCGTGCAGTTCCTCGGCCAGCTGACGCAGTTCGGACGTGGCCACCTCGACAACCTGGCGACCCTCGGCGGAGCCGCTGCGGGCCTGTTCGGCGGCCTGGGCGGCCTCCCGGGCGTGGTCTGCCACCTGGCTGATGCTCACCGACAGCTCCTCCACGGCGGCGGCCATGCCCGTGGCGGCCTGGCTCTGCTGCGCCGAGGCGGTGGCCACCTGGGCGGATGAGCCCTCCTGCTGGCGGGCGCTGGCATCGATCTGCTCCGTTGCCTGGGCGATATCGCGGATCAGCGCACCGAGAGTGGCCAGCGTGGTGTTGAGCGCCGCGGACAGGACGTCCACCTCGTTCGCGCTGTTGGCCGGGCCTTCACGGAAGCGGAAGCCGAGCTGGCCCTGCTGCACCTGGCGCAGGCCCTCCACCATGCCGTTCAGCGGCGACAGGCCGTTGCGGATGGCCAGGAACAGCACCAGGATGATGATCAGGCCCGAGGCCGCCGAGGCGATCATCAACAGGTTGCGCAGGTGCAGCGCGTCCTCGAGGAACTCGGAGACCGGGCCGGTGGCGCCGATGACCCAATCCCACTTGCTCGAGTAGATGAAGACCATCAGCTTCTTCTCCATCTTGCCGTCGGCGCTGGGCCAGTCGTAGTTGAGCGTGCCTTCCCTGGCCTTGATCTGGTGGCGGGTCACCGCCTTCACGTAGTCGGGCAGGTCGGCATCGCTCTTGCCTTCGAGCTTGGGGTGCAGGGCGAAGCGCACCGCCTCGGACTTGGGCTCCTGGGCCACCGCGTACAGATAGCCCGTACGCGCCACGGAGATCTTGCGCATCTGCTCACGCAGGGCCTGCAGGCCGGCCTTTTCCAGGTCGAGACGGATGGCGATGGCGGCGATCACCGCGTTCTGGCTATCCTTCAGCGGGGCATAGCCGACCATCACGTACTTGCCGTCACGGATCGCCAGGTCGATCACCGACTCGCCGGCAATCAGCTTCTGGCGCATGTCGACGCGTACCGAGGGCATCAGCTTCTTGCCGAACATGCCGGTGGCGGGCTGTCCCTGCACATAGCCGGAGACATAATGGAACTCGTCCCCCTTGCGCACCATCAGGACGTTGTCCAGCTCGGTCTGTTCCAGGAAAGTCCTCTGCCGTGCCAGGTTGGCATTGAGGACCTCGCCATTCAGACTGAGCACCGGCACATCGGCGTCGCCCATGTGGGTGGTGTCGCTGCGGCGCTCTAGCCGGCCATCGTACAGGCGCGCCATCTGCCGCAGGCTACGCTCGGCGCGGCTGCGTTCGCTGTCGTAGGCGAGGTCGAGCAGGGCCCGCACCGACTCGATCTGGCGCTTCACGTCGGCCTCGGCGTTGTCGAGGGCGAAGCGGGTGACCTGCTGATGTACGACGAAGGCAAGAATGCCCGTCACGATCAGGACGATGGTTGCCGCATAGAGCGCGAGCTTGCTGGCAAGAGACAGTCGGTGGAGGCGGTTCATGCAGATGGGCTTGCAAATGTTGAGAAGAATTTCTGATGGTAATATAAAAAACATGAATGTTCACGTAATCGAGGGCTCCCGCGCACATGCCGGTCGGGGCCGCCAGGCGCAGCGCCTGGGCCGTTTCCTCATCGGGCTCGCGCTCCCCTTTTTCCTTGCCGCACCTTGCCAGGCCGCCGATGCGTCCCTGCAGCAGTGGGTGGACGGGGCCCAGCGCAGCGAACGCAACCGGCTCCGCGATCCGGCCCGCAAGCCGCTGGAAACCCTGGATTTTTTCGGCCTGAAGGAGGACCAGACGGTGGTCGAGGTGTGGCCGAGCGTCGGCGCCTGGTGGTTCGAGATCCTGGCGCCCTATCTGCGCGACCGGGGCCGCTACATCGCCGCCCTGCACGAGGGCGACCACAACCCCGCCGCGGCGCAGGCCGAACATGAAGTCATCAAGGGGCGCATCGCGGCGCAGCCCGGGCTGTACGGCAAGGTCGTGCTGGCCGGCAGCCCCGGCCTGGCCGACGGGGTGGCGCCGGCTTCGGTGGACCTGGTGCTGACCTTCATGAACCTCCACAACTGGATCACCGACGGCAACGCGGAAGCCGTCATCCGCGAGTTCCACAGCGTGCTAAAGCCCGGTGGCGTGCTCGGCGTGGTGGACCACCGGGCCCGCCTCGACCGGCCCGCCGACGAGCAGCTGAAGGCCGGCTACCTGCGCGAGGACGCGGTCATCGCGCTGATCGAGAAGGCCGGCTTCCGCCTGGAGGCCCGTTCCGGGATCGCCGACAACCCGCGCGATACCAAGGACCATGCCGCCGGAGTGTGGAGCCTGCCGCCCACCCTGCGGCTCAAGGAGGTGGATCGGGAGCGCTACCTGGCGATCGGCGAGAGCGACAAGTTCACCCTGCGCTTCGTCAAGCTGGCCCCCCGCTGAACCCGCGCTGCGACCGTCCCGCCGCCGCCCGGCCCCGTCGGAGCGCAAGGCGGGGCGGGCGATTCCGGCGGGCGCTGCCGGCGGCGGCGTTTTGTAGTAGCCTTGCCCGCTTTTTGGACGTCCATTTCCGGTATGGCGCGAGGTTTGCCGCGTACGAGTCTTTCTGCTTCCGCGCTCGTCCGTACCCTCGAGGAACTGGCGGTGGCAGACCCCGCCGACACGCGCCAGTCCTTCGGCGAACGGGTCGGGCAATGGCTGGACTTCAAGGACGCGATCACGCTCTATTCCGTGCTCAATGGGGGGGCGGGGAGCGGTGCGAAGCCTGCGGCAGGGGCGTCGTCCGGCGCGCGTGCCGCCCTGCAGGCTGAACTGGCCCGGGTGAGAAGCACGCTGACCGACGCGATCCAGGCCGACGGCCTGCTGGACCCCGGCCGGACAACGAAGAAGCTGCATCCCGCAGCCATGCCCGGCAGCACTGAGGGCACGGCCGATTTCGTGCCCTGCCACCGGTATTACCTGGCCCATCAACGGAACATGAGTACCAGCATCGGCGCTTTGCGCGCCCAGGCGCGCGCGGTGCTGGCCGAGCATTCACCCTCCCTCAAGCGGCTGGCGGCCCTGGATGGCGTGCTGGAGCAGGCCCTGGGGGCCCGTGAGCGCAGTCTGCTGGGGACCCTGCCCCAACTGCTGGCAAGGCGTTTCGAGCATCTTTTCGAGATACACCGGCGTGCGCTGATCGATGCGCAGACGCCGGACGATCCGGACCAGTGGTTGCAGCCGGGCGGCTGGCTGGCCGCCTTCTGCAGGGACATGCATGGCGTGCTGATGGGGGAGCTGGAGCTGCGCCTGCAGCCGGTCCTGGGGCTGGTCGAGGCACTTGGCAAGGAAGTCACGGAGTAGCGATGAATACAAGGATGTGTTGGGCGGCCTTTCTCGTGGGCCTGGCTGCCGTGGTCTGGGTCGGCGCGGGCTATATCGGCGGGAGTCCGCTGGCGCTGGCCATGACACTGATCATCGGGGTGGTCTACGTCATCGGCGCACTGGAATTGCGGCGTTTCCACCAGGCAACGGCCTCGCTGGCCGGGGCGCTGGCGGCGATTCCCGAGGGTCTCTCCAATCTGGATGAGTGGCTCCGCTCATTGCACCCGACCCTGCAGAACCCGGTGCGCCTGCGCATCGAAGGGGAGCGGGTCGGCCTGCCCGCGCCGGCCGTCACGCCCTACCTGGTGGGGCTGCTGGTGCTGCTGGGGATGCTGGGCACTTTCCTCGGCATGGTGGTGACCCTCAACGGCGCCGTGCTGGCCCTCGAGAGCACCACCGACCTGCAGACCATCCGTGCCTCCCTGGCGGCACCGGTGAAGGGCCTCGGGGTGGCCTTCGGCACTTCGGTGGCCGGTGTGGCGGCCTCGGCGATGCTGGGCCTCGTCTCGGCCCTGTGCCGGCGCGAGCGGCTGCAGGTGTCGCAGGGGCTGGACGGGCGCATCGCCACCGTGCTGCGCCGCTTCTCCATGGCCCACCAGCGCCAGGAAACCTTCCAGGCCCTGCAGCTCCAGGCCCGTGCCCTGCCCGAGGTGGTGGGCAGCCTGCAGGCCATGATGGCGCAGCTGGAACGGCACAACCAGCAGTTGAGCGAGCGCCTGCTGGCCAACCAGGAAAGCCACTACCGCGAGGCCAAGGGCTTGTACACCGGGCTGGCCGCCGCCGTCGATGTGTCCCTCCGCGAGAGCCTGAGCGAAAGCGCCCGCCTGGCCGGCGAGACCATCCGGCCGGTGGTGGAGGCGACCCTGTCCGGCATCGCCCGCGAGACCCGCGCCCTGCAGGGCAGCCTGGGTGCCACCGTGGAGACGCAGCTGAATGGCCTGGCCGAGCGCTTCGACCGCAGCGTGACCGGCGTGGCCGACACCTGGACCCAGGCCCTGGCGACCCACGCCCAGACCAGCGAAACCCTGCACCAGCACCTCCGCCAGGCGCTGGATGCCTACGCCGACAGCTTCGAGCAGCGCTCCGCCGGCTTGCTGGCTTCGGTGGCGCAGACCCACTCCGCCCTGCAGACCGACCTGGCCACCACGGTGGCTGCGGCGGCCCAGGACACCCGCAGGCTGCACGAGCAACTGGCGGGGACGGTGGAGGCCCGCCTCGATGGCCTGTCGACCCGTTTCGAGCACAGCGTCGGCACCGTGACCACGGGCTGGACCGAGGCACTGGAGCGCCATGAGCGCACCAGTGGGCAACTCAGCCAGGACACCCGGAACGCCCTGTCCGCCTTCGTGGCCCGCTTCGAGACGGGGGCGACGGAGCTGCTCGCCACCGTCCGGGAGGCCCATGCCGGCCTGCAGGCCGACTCGGCCGCCCATGACCAGCAGCGCCTGGCGGCCTTCACCGAGACGGTGGCGTCCATCACGGCGTCGCTGCAGCGGGAATGGCAGGAGGCCGGTGTGCAGGCAGCCGCCCGCCAGCAGCAGCTGTGCGAGACCCTGGCCGGCACGGCCCGCGAGATCGGCGCCAGCACCCGGGAGCAGGCCACCCGCACCATCGACGAGGTGGCCCGCCTGATGCAGACCGCCGCCGAAGCCCCTCGGGCCGCCGCCGAGGTGATCGGGCAGCTGCGCCAGGAGCTCTCCGCCAGCATGGCGCGGGACAACACCCTGCTGGAGGAGCGCAGCCGCATCATGGAAACCCTGGGTTCCCTGCTGGACGCCATCAACCACGCCTCCACCGAGCAGCGCGGGGCGATCGATGCCCTGGTGGCGTCGTCCTCCAGCCTGCTCGAAAGGGTGGGCAGCCGTTTCGAGGCGCGCGTGGACACCGAGGCCGGCAGGCTTGCCGAGCTCGCCGCCCAGGTGAGCAGCGGGGCCGTCGATGTGGCCAGCCTGGGCGACGCCTTCGGCTTTGCGGTGGAACTGTTCAGCGAATCGAACGGCAAGCTGATGAGCGCCCTGGAGCGCGTCGAGGCCGCTCTGGGCGCCTCCGTGGCGCGCAGTGACGAACAGCTGGCCTACTACGTGGCCCAGGCCCGCGAAGTGATCGACCTGAGCATCCTGTCGCAGCGCCAGATCGTCGAAGACCTGCAGCGCCTCGGCAGCCAGCCGGCGGCCGTGACCGGCGGGGCATGAGCATGGACGAGATCGACGGCGGCATCGAGCACGCCGCGCCGGTATGGGCCGTCTTCGGCGACCTGATGTCGGGCCTGCTGGGGGCTTTCGTGCTGATCCTGGTGGGCGTGCTCGGCGTGCACCTTGAGCTGGCCACCAACCTGGAGGCCGAGGTGCACAAGCGCAAGGTCGAGGAACAACGGCGGGTGGCCCTCGAGCAGGCCCTGGCCGGCCCGCTGGCATCCGGCCGGGTGACCCTCAACGACGGCCGCATCGGCATCAGCGGCAGTGTGCTGTTCGCCCTCAACTCCGATCATCTCCAGCCGGAAGGGCGGGAGCTCCTCAAGACCCTGGCCGTGCCCCTCACCGCCTACCTGGCCAGCCGCGACGAGATGCTGATGGTCAGCGGCTTCACCGACGACCGGCCGGTACGCGACAGCAACCGCCAGTTCGCCGACAACTGGGAGCTGTCGGCCCAGCGCGCCCTGACCGTGACGCGGACCCTGATCGAAGAGGGCATCCCCTCGTCCTCGATCTTTGCCGCCGCCTTCGGCCCGGAACAGCCGGTCGCCTCCAATACCGACGCCCAGGGGCGGGCCCGCAACCGCCGCGTGGAAATGGCGCCGGTGCCCAAGTCGTCGAAGGGGGGCACCGCCGCTGCGCCCGCAGAGCCTGCCGCAGCGCCCGCGGCGCCCGGCGAGACGCCGCGTGAGTGAGAGCCGGTCCGCCAGCGGCGTCGCCCCGGATCCCGGAGTGCGGCTGCAGGCCCTGCGGGCGCGTGGTGCGGACGCTTTCGACCGCGTCCGCTTCCGCCACATGGAAGCCCTGGTGGCCCGCGCGGCAGCGCGCGATGGCCGGACCGGGCAGTTGCTCGCCGGGAAGCTGCAGGCATTGCTGGCCGACTATGAGCAGCGTCTCCAGCATGCCCGGCCGCAGTCCGGCCAGGCGGTGGCGCCGGCCAGGCGGCCGCTCGCCGAATTGCTGGCGCATATCGGACATCGTGCCGGGGCGGGCACCGGAAGTGGCTCGCCCGATACCACCGAGCGCGTCACCGAAGCGGCCGGCGAACTCAAATCCGTCGCCTATTTCCGGGACACCTGGCTGAACATCAGCGTCAATCAGCAGGTCACCCAGGCCCTCGCCCAGGCCCCCGACAATGCCGGCCCGCTCAATTCCCATATCCTCGTGCTGCAATCCCTCGAATTGATGCGCGAAATTGCACCCGAATACCTCAAGCGCTTCATGGCCCACAGCGAGGCCCTGTTGTGGCTGGAGCAGGCAGAGAGCGCCGGGCAAAAGGCCGTGCAGAAGACGGCGCAGAAGCCTGCCGTGCGGGGGGACAAGGAGAAGAAGCGCAAACCGGCGCGGGGCGGTACGGGTTAGCAGGGGCACTGTACCGATCCGGCGGCGCATACAGTGTGGCCGCTGGCGTGTGCAGGTGTGCATTTCGGGTGGCGGGCCTCCTGGTTATGCTCTCCTCCATATCGAGCAAGGCATGGGCCCTTGCTTCATATCCAGTCACCTCGACCACGCTCCTCTCCCTCTACGAGATGTGGCTGGCTTCGCGCCGGGTTGATCCCGGCGTATTTTTTTAATGGTCTCCGGATGTAATCCATGCAATTGCACCCATTGCGTGCCTATATCTTCGATGAATTGCATTCCCGGCCCCCGCTGGATCTGACACGGCCCACCCGCCTGAAAACACTGGTTTTCTTTTTTGAGGAGGATATGGGGCAGCAATTCCGGGTCCTCGAGGCTGTCTGCGCGGGCATGGGAATCGAGCCGCCGTCGGCGAGCGCCAATTACTTTCGCTGGCTGGAATCGGGGGCTGGAATAGAGTGGTCCCTGCATACCGAGTTTGTCCGTTATTCCTTCATCGAGCCGCTCAAGTCACCCGTGAACGCGTTCTCTGTAGCTGGAATGGGGCTATCAGCCTGGCCATTTTCGGGCGAGCTACTCGTCGCCAGCGAAATCGACGTGGTACCGCAGAGTGAGTGCCATGGGCGTTTCGATATTACGCTCCAGGGGGATCTGCACTTGTCTCGGGCCACCTGGGTGCCCGAGGGCGTGACGAGATACGTCGTGAGCACCGCCCCGGGGGGCTGGGCCGAGGTGGGGGGCGTTGTCCAGAAAGTTCTGGAGCTCGAGATATATCTTTGCCTCACCCTGCTTGCCCTGCCCATCGCCAAGCGTCAGATGCGGGAATTGGATCACTTCGGCCTTGGCCTGCGGGACCTGACCCGGTGTGCTGGGGAGCCGGCGAAGCGGGATATGGGCCTGCTCCAGCAACTCGAGGATCTGGCAGCCTTGCTGGAGGGGCATATTGCGGAATGCCAGTATCGTTTTTCTGCATCGCGCGCCTATCACCGCCTGGTCCAGGGGCGTATCGAGGAGCTCGAGGGGGCTTCCGTGGGGGCCATGCGGGAGTTGAAGACTCTTATCGAGCGGCGCCTGGAGCCCGCCATGATGACCTGCGATACCGTCGAGCGCCGCCACGAGAAGCTGGCCGCGCGCCTGCAGCGCACCACGGCCCTGCTGCGGGCCCGCGTCGAGGTGGTGCACGAGGAACAGAACCGGGCGCTCCTGGCCGGCATGTCCCACCGGGCCGAACTGCAGCTGCGCCTGCAGCAGACCGTCGAGGGGCTGTCCGTGTGGGTGCTCAGCTATTACGCGGTGGGCCTGCTGGCCTATCTGCTGAAGGCCGGCGGACACCTGGGCTGGATCGCCGATCCGGTCATCACCGTGGCGGCACTGGTGCCGGCCTTCGTGATTTTCTTTTACTGGCGGGTCGCCCAGGCCCGCCGCTCCGGCGGCCATCTGGAGGGTGGCGCCGGGACATTGCTGAAGGAGTCCAACCCATGAAGATTCTCGTGCCCGTCAAACGGGTCATCGACTACAACGTCAAGGTCCGCGTCAAGGCCGACCAGAGCGGCGTCGAGCTGGCCAATGTGAAGATGGCCATGAACCCCTTCGACGAGATCGCCG
>WBTZ01000070.1 GCA_009026175.1 Zoogloea sp.
CCCCAGCTGCCGCCGGCGCTGGCGCCGGTGGCCGGCCTCAACCTGGCCCTCGACCGCCTGCTGCCCCGGGATGTCCTGGAACCCCTCACCGGCAAGCGCCTGCTGCTGAAGGTCACCGACGCCGGCCTGGCCCTGCGCTTCACCTTCGGCCCGCGGGGCTTCCGCCCCCTGCTCGACAACCAGGCCCCGGATCTGACCATTTCGGCCACCACCCGCGACTTCCTGGCCCTGGCCCTGCGCGAGGAAGACCCCGACACCCTGTTCTTCAGCCGGCGCCTGCTGATGGAAGGCGAGACCGACCTCGGCCTGCTGGTCAAGAACACCCTCGACGCGGTGGACTGGGACGGCCTCATCGGCCGCATCCCGCTGCTGCGCACGCCCTGATACCGCAACGGGGGCCGGACCTCAGCCGGCGGAGTGCCCCCTCGCGTCCAGATGCCGATCCAGGAGATCGAGCACGGCGCCACTGCCGGTGTCGAACTTGCGCCCGAAATGTGCCCCGGAAGCCAGCATCGCGGGGAGATGCGCCGCGGTCAGCACGCGGGGATGGGGGCTGCCGGGCTCCCAGTCCATGTATCGCAAGTTGTCCGCACCGATGCGCAGCCCCCGGTCGTTGAGCAGAATGGTCTGCAGATAGGACTCATCCGGGCAGATCGACCGGAAGCGCTCCTGCCGCAGGTAGTGCGCGGCGAGGGCCGGACGTTCCCGGTGGAAGCGCAGCAGGCGCTCGGCAGCATGCCGGTTGGCGGAGAACCACTGGGATCCGAAATAGCAGCGAAAATCGCCCGAGAAGGGCGTCAGCCAACGGGTCAGCCAGGGATGGGAGAGGGACAGGAAGCGCGCCTCCCCCTCGGCCTGCGGCAGCCCCGGGCGGGGCAGCCGATAGGTCAGGTAGCGCCGGTAGTTGAGTCGGTCGGTGCGGCGCGACGCCTGATTCACCTCCCGGGCACTTACGAAGGCATCGACGCCGGCCGAGGCGAAAGTCTCGCGGACGACACGGGCCGGCACCAGCGGGTAGTCCGCCGCACTCAGCAGGACGAACCAGTCTGGCGCATCCTCGCGGCGGAACAAGGCCTCGATGCCGAGGAGGCTGGCCTCGACGATGGAGAACAGCCCCCAGCCCGTCTGCACCGACGGGCTGACGAAGCTCACCCCTGGCAGGCGGACACCTTCAGGCAGCCCGCACTTGGAGAAATCGTGGTGACAGACGATCGGCGGCCCGTCGAACATGACCCGCAAACGCTCCAGCAGCCGCCGGAGCAGCGGTGTGGGCTGATGATTCAGAATCACAAAACCAACCGAACAGGACATGACGAAACGGACACAGGAAAGACCACGGCCAGCCATCATACCCGGCTGTTCTGCTCCGCTTCGCTGCCGCTCACACCCTTCCAGCCTGCACACCGGAAAGCAGATCGTGCCCCACCAGCGCTAGAATCCGGCCGATGCCTCCACCACGCCGCAGCTCCCCCCTTGCCGCCTACTTCGCCGCCGCCATCGGGGTGCTGATCGTCTACGCCTGCCTGCACCCTTTCGCAGGCTGGCGCGACCCGGGGCTGCCGGTCTTCGAATTCCTGCAGGCACCGTGGCCGCGCTACTACACCTGGGTGGACCTGACGGTGAACGTGATCGGCATCGTGCCCTTCAGCTTCGCCCTGGTACCCGCCCTCGGCCGCCTGCCGCGGGGGTGGGCGGTGTTCCTGGCGATGCTGCTGACCTGCCTGCTCAGCCTGTCGGTGGAGACCCTGCAGAACTTCCTGCCCAGCCGGGTGCCGTCGAACGTGGATGTCGGCTGCAACACCCTCGGCGGCGTGCTCGGCGCCCTCGCCGGCGGACGCTGGGGCAGCCGCCTGTTCGACCCGCGCAGCGGCCTCACCCGCTGGCGCCAGCGCCGCATCGTGCCCGGGCACCCCGGCGAGATCGGGCTGGTGCTGATGGGCTTGTGGCTGCTGACCCTGCTCACCCCCGAGAACCTGCTGTTCGCCACCGGCGACCTGCGCCGCCTGTTCGACCTGCCCACCCCACTGCAATTCAACCCGGCGCGCTTCGTCAAGGTCGAGGCCGCCATCACCGCCAGCCAGCTGCTGGCCGTCGGGCTGACCAGCCGCTGCATGATGCGGGAGTTCAGCCCCTGGCCGCTGGCCCTGCTGATCCTGCTCGGGCTGGGCGCCAAGAGCCTCGCCGCAGCCGCCTTCTTCTCGCCCGGCGACCCCCTGCACTGGGTCACCCCGGGTGGGCAGATCGGCCTCGCCGCCGGCGCGGCCCTCCTCGGCACGGCCCTCCTGCTGCCGGCCCGCAGCCACGCCATGCTGGCCGGGATGGCCCTGCTGGTGGGCACCGCGCTGGTCAACCTGGCCCCCGAGAACCCCTTCCTGCCCAGCGACACGGCCCTCATCAGCCAGGGCAACTTCCTGAACTTCCATGGCCTGACCCAACTCACAGCCAGCCTGTGGCCCTTTGCCACCTTCGCCTACCTGGGCCTCCTGGGTGCGAGCGGCGCCAGCAACCCGCGAGGCAGCCCGCGCCGCTGACACGCCGGCAGGCGCTTTGATTGATAATCACGGTCACGCAACCGCCCCGACCCGGAGTCCCCCTGATGAGCTACTTCAAGCACCACGTCTTCTTCTGCTGCAACCAGCGCGCCGAAGGCGAATCCTGTTGCGCCAATCATGGCGCCGCCGAGCTGCAGGCCTACGCCAAGGACCGGGTCGCCGCCCTCGGCCTCAAGGGCAAGGGCAAGGTGCGCATCAACAAGGCCGGCTGCCTGGACCGCTGCGACGAAGGCCCTGTGCTGGTGGTGTACCCCGACAACGTCTGGTACACCTTCGTGGACAAGGCCGACGTGGACGAGATCGTCACCGAACACCTGCAGCACGGCCGCATCGTCGAACGCCTGAAGATCTGACCATGAGCCGCGCCACCACCGAAAGCGTGCTGATCGGCGGCCCCTCCGGCCCGATCGACCTGATCATCGACGCGCCCGAACAGGTCCGGGGCATCGCCCTGGTGTGCCACCCGCACCCGCTGTTCCACGGCGCCAACACCAACAAGGTTGCCCACACCCTGGCGCGGGTCTTCCGCGACCTGGGCTACGTGGCCCTGCGGCCCAACTTCCGCGGTGTCGGCAAGAGCGCCGGCGAGCACGACAACGGCATCGCCGAGACCGAGGACATGCTGGCCGTGATCAGCTGGGCCCAGAGCCGCTGGGGCGGCATGCCCCTGGCCCTGGGCGGCTTCTCCTTCGGCGCCTACGTGCAGACCCGCGTCGCCGCACGCCTGGCCGAGGGCGTCACCCCTGCCGGCCGCATCGTGCTGGTCGGCACCGCCGCCGGCCAGGTCACCGGGGCGCGCAGCTATACCACCCTGCCGGTCCCCAAGGACAGCCTGGTGATCCACGGCGAGAAGGACGAAACCGTGGCCCTCGCCAACGTCATGGAGTGGGCCGAGCCCCAGGAACTGCCCGTGGTGGTGGTCCCCGGTGCCGACCACTTCTTCCACGGCAAGCTGCACATCATCCGCGGCATCATCGAACGCGCCTGGGAGCCCCTCGCATGAAACTGATCGCATCCCTCACCAGCCCCTACGCCCGCAAGATCCGGGTGGCCATGGCCGAGAAAGGCCTGCCCTTCACCCTGGAGGTGGACATCCCCTGGCTGGCCGAGACCCGCGTCCCCGACTACAACCCCCTCGGCAAGGTGCCGGCCCTGGTGGCCGACGACGGGGAGGTCTGGTACGACTCGCCGGTGATCGCCGAATACCTGGAAACCCTTGGCGGCCTGCCGCTGCTCCCCGCGGAGCGCAGCGCCGCCCTGCCGGTGCGCCAGACGGAGGCCCTCGCCGACGGCATCACCGACGCGGCGGTCACCGCCTTCCTCGAGATGAACCGCCCCGCCGAACAGCAGAGCAGCGCCGTCATCGAGCGCCAGATCACCAAGATCCACCGCGGCCTGGCCGCCCTGGAAGCCCGCCTGGTGGCCCGCAAGGGCCTGGGTGGCAACGCCCCCGGCATCGGTGACATCGCCGCCGCCTGTGCCCTTGGCTACCTGGACTTCCGCTTCGCCCAGCTGGTGTGGCGCAGCACCCACCCGACCCTGGCCGCCTGGGCTGCCGACATGCTGGCGCGGCCCGCCTTCGTGGCCAGCGCCCCCCCCAGCGCCTGATGCCCCTCGAGATCACCGGCCTGGTCAAACGCTTCGGCAAGGGTGCCGAAGCGAAGGAAGTGGTGCGCGGGCTGGACCTCAGCCTGCGCAAGGGCGAGTGCTTCGCCCTGCTCGGCCCCAACGGAGCCGGCAAGACCACCACCCTGCGCTGCGCCCTCGGCCTGACCACTCCCAGCGCCGGGCAGATCCGCCTGGCAGGCCTGCCCGTGCCCGAGCAGGCCCGCGAAGCCCGGGCCCGGGTCGGCGTGGTCCCCCAGATCGACAGCCTCGACCCGGACTTCACCTGCGCCGAGAACCTGATCGTGTTTGCCGGCTATTTCGGCATCCGCGACAGCGAGATCCGGCCGCGGGTGCCCGAATTGCTGGCCTTCGCCGGCCTCGAAGGCAAGGAGAATGCCCGCATCCAGTCCCTGTCGGGCGGCATGAAGCGGCGCCTGACCCTGGCCCGGGCCCTGGTGAACAAGCCCGAGCTGCTGATCCTCGACGAACCCACCACCGGCCTCGACCCCCAGGCCCGCCACCTGATCTGGGAACGCCTGCGCCGCCTCACCGCCGAGGGCACCACCATCCTGCTGACCACCCACTTCATGGACGAGGCCGAACGCCTGGCCCACCGGCTGGCCATCCTCGACAACGGGCGCATCCTCGTCCAGGGCAGCCCGCGGGAAGTGATCGCCGAGCACATCGAACCCCAGGTGGTCGAAGTCTTCGGCGAATGGGATGGCAGCGACAACCAGGCAGCCAACGGCGCGGCCACCTGGGCCGCCCGGAATGCCGGCGCACTCAGCCGGCGCTGCGAGATCAGTGGCGAGACCGCCTTCTGCTACACCGACGACGCGGCCCCTCTGCTCGCCCACCTGGCCCATCAACCCGGCCTGCGGACCCTGCACCGCCCCGCCAACCTGGAAGATGTCTTCCTCAAGCTCACCGGCAGGGAGCTGCGGGATTGAGCACCGGGCGCGTCCCCGGCCCGCCTGCCGCGCAAGCCTACGGCATGGACAGCCCGAAATGAGGCGCCTATCCTGACGCATCATGCCGCCGACCGCCTTCACCCTGCCTCCGGATATCGACTGCACGGCCCTGCTTGACAGCCTGCCGGTCGCCCTGGCGCTGGTGGACGGGCAGAGCGGCCGGTTCATCGCTGCCAACCAGGCCTTTCTGCAGCACTTCGGCCAGCCCTGCGGCGCCTTCGACGCCTGGTGGTCGCGCACCCATCATGTCGAAGATGCGGGCAGCACCGACCCGGGCCCGGCCCTGCAGATGCTGGCTGCCAGCGAGGATGGCGTCGAATCCGACATGCTGGGCAGCGACGGGCGACGCCGCCACATGCGTACCCGCCTGCGCAGCCAGGGCCACCACCTGCTGGTGTGCCTGATCGACCTGAGCGACGGTGACGCCCACCAGGAGATCCTGCGCCAGGCCCTGGCCGAAATGGAGACCCGCTCCACCACCGACGCCCTCACCGGCCTGCCGACCCGGCGCCGGCTCGAGGAAGCGGCCCTCAGCGAGATGCACCGTTTCCGGCGCTTCGGCCATCCGATCTCCCTGATCATGGCCGATATCGATCACTTCAAGCGCATCAACGACCGCCTCGGCCACCTGGTCGGCGACCAGGTGCTGGTGGAGTTTGCCCAGCGCCTGACCCGTGAATGCCGCGACCTGGACGTGATCGGCCGCTATGGCGGCGAGGAGTTCGTGATCCTGCTGCCCAGCACTCCCCTGGCCGGGGCCACCACACTGGCCAACAAGCTGCGGCAGGCCATCTGCGCCACCCCCTTCGAAACCGCCGGGCCGGTGAGCGCCAGCTTCGGCGTGGCCGAGTGCCTGGCCGGGAACGACTGGCCGCAGTGGCTCTCCCGCGCCGACCAGGCCCTCTACCAGGCCAAGGACGCCGGCCGCGACCGGGTGGTGAGTGCCCCGGAGAGCGCCTTCGACGAGCGCGCCATCAAGCACCGCAGCCGGCTCGACCGCCTCACCTGGGACGACGGCCACTGCGTCGGCGACCCGGTCATCGACGCCCAGCATCACCAGCTCTTCGAGTTGGCCAACCGGCTCCTGCACCAGCTCCGCGAGGCCCGGCCACCGGCCGAGATCCATGCCGTCATCCGGGAGCTGGCCCGGGCCACCGGACGCCACTTCCGAGACGAAGAGGCCATCCTCAACTCGGTGGACTATCCGCGCCGGGAGCAGCACGCCAAGGCCCACCGCATCCTGTCGGCCAAGCTCGACGCCCTGTCCACCCAGAGCGCCCACGGCAGCCTGCCCACGTCCAAGCTGATCGAATTCCTCGCCTACGATCTGGTCGATCACCACGCCCTCGGTGCCGACCGGGACTTCATCCCGTGGCTGCGCCGCATCCCGCGGGACACTCCGCCCCCGTCCGAAGCCTGAACCGATGACCGCCACGCAGCCCCTGCTCGCCCCGCCACGCCTGTCACCACGCCTGTTTGCCGTATGGCGGCGCAATTTCCTGGTGTGGCGCAAGCTGGCCCTCCCCTCCATCGTCGGCAACCTGGCCGACCCGGTGATCTACATGCTCGGCCTGGGCTACGGCCTGGGCATGCTCGTCCAGGAGGTGGAAGGGGTGCCCTACATCGCCTTCCTGGCCGGTGGCACCCTGGCCTACTCCACCATGAACTCGGCCACCTTCGAGACCCTGTACTCGGGCTTCTCGCGGATGCACGTGCAGAAGACCTGGGAAGCCATCATGAACGCCCCGGTGGCGCTGGACGACATCGTCGCCGCCGAGCTGGTGTGGGCCGCCAGCAAGTCCTGCCTGGCCGGCACGGCCATCCTGGCGGTGATCGCCCTGTTCGGTTTCGCCGCCTCGCCGCTGGCCGTGGCCGCCATCCCGGTGGTCTTCCTGACCGGCCTGTGCTTCGCCGCCCTGGGCCTGATCATGACGGCCCTGGCCCCGAGCTACGACTTCTTCATGTACTACTTCACCCTCTTCATCACGCCCATGACCCTGCTCTCCGGCGTATTCTTCCCCCAGGGCCAGCTGCCCGACGGTGTGCGCACCATCGCAGCCTGCCTGCCCCTCAGCCATGCCGTGGAGCTGATCCGCCCCCTGCTGCTGGGCCAGGTGCCCGGCCAGATCGGCCTGCACCTGGGGGTGCTGGCGGCGATCACCGCGGCCGCCTTCTGGACGGCCCTGATCCTGACCCGCCGCCGTCTGCTCAACTGAGGCCCGCGATGAACTCACCCGATGACGTCCTCCTGGTGCTGACCAACCTCCCCGACGCCGACAGCGCCGGCAAGCTGGCCCGCCTGCTGGTCGAGCAGCGCCTGGCCGCCTGCGTCAACATGCTCACCCCATGCACCTCGGTGTACCGCTGGCAGGGCGCCCTCGAGACTGCCACCGAGCAGCCCCTGTTGATCAAGACCACCCGCGCCCGCTACCCCGCGCTGCAGGCCGCCGTGCATGAAGCCCATCCCTACGAACTTCCCGAGCTCATTGCGATCCCAGTGCAGGAGGGCCTGCCCGCCTACTTGGCCTGGGTCGCCGCCGAAACCGCCCCCCAGCCCTGAGCACGCCCGCCCTCGGCACCATTTCTTGATCCAGCCCGGGGACGGCTCCCGGACGACCTGCCACACTCTCGCCTCCATGATCCGCCTGCCCCGTCTCCTCCTCGCCGCCCTGTTTGCCTTGCTGGGCCTGCTCGGCCTGGCGAACCTCGTCCACGCCCAGGAGCCCCTGCCCGTCGAGCAGGCCTTCAAGGCCTCGGCCCGGGCCCTCGACGACAAGACCGTCGAGATCCGCTTCCAGATCGCCGACGGCTACTACCTCTACCGCCACCGCTTCCGCTTTGCCGCCGACGGGGTCACCCTCGGCGAACCCACCCTGCCTCCCGGCAAACCGAAGAAGGACGACGCCTTTGGCGAAGTCGAGATCTACCGCAAGGCCGTCAGCTTCACCCTGCCGCTGAGCGCCGGCCAGCTCCCCTTCGCACTGCAGCTGACCAGCCAGGGCTGTGCCGACATCGGCATCTGCTACCCGCCCCAGACCCAGTCCCTCCAGGTGGCGCTGGCCAGTGACGACAGGCAGGGCGGCTTCCTGTCCCGCGCCCTCGGCCAGAACGATGCCCCGGCCGCCTCCAGCCCGGGCTCTCCACCAGCACCGGCATTGGCCGACAGCGGCGAGCACGACGAATCCGGCCAGATCGCCCGCCTCCTCGATGGCGGCAGCACCGCCGCCGTGCTGGCCAGCTTCTTCGGTTTCGGCCTGCTGCTGGCCTTCACCCCCTGCGTTTTCCCGATGATCCCGATCCTCTCCGGGATCATCGTCGGCCACGGCCACGCCATCTCGAAAGGGCGCGCCTTCGGCCTGTCGGCCCTCTACGTATTGGGCATGGCCCTCACCTACACCGCGGCGGGCGTCGCCGCCGGCCTGTCCGGCACCCTGCTGTCGGCGGCCCTGCAGAACCCCTGGGTGCTCGGCAGCTTCGCCGTGGTCTTCGTGGTGCTGGCCTTCTCGATGTTCGGCTTCTACGAACTGCAATTGCCCACCGCCCTGCAGAGCCGCCTGTCCGACACCGCCAACCACCAGAAGGGCGGCTCGCCCGGCGGCGTGATCAGCATGGGCGCCCTGTCGGCCCTGATCGTCGGCCCCTGCGTCGCCGCGCCGCTGGCCGGCGCCCTGCTCTACATCGCCCAGACGGGCAACGCACTGCTCGGTGGCGCGGCCCTGTTCAGCATGGCGCTGGGCATGGGTGCCCCGCTGATCGCGGTGGGCGTGCTGGCCCGCAGCGCCCTGCCGAAGCCCGGCCCCTGGATGGAGGGCGTCAAGCGCACCTTCGGCGTGATGCTGCTGGGCGTGGCGATCTGGCTGGTCACCCCGGTGGTGCCCGGCATCGTCCCCATGCTGGCGTGGGCCGGCCTGCTGCTGGTATCGGCCATCTACCTGCACGCCCTCGATCCGCTGCCGCCCCACGCCGGTGGCTGGCAACGCTTCTGGAAGGGCTGGGGCGTGATCGCCCTGCTGGCCGGCGCGGCCTTGTTCATCGGCGCCCTGGCCGGCTCGCGCGACCCGCTGCAGCCCCTGGCCATCCTGCGCGCCCAGGCCGCCACCGCGCCGGTGGCGGAGACCCGCTTCCAGCGGGTGGCCTCGGTCGAAGCCCTGGACGAGCTCCTGAAGACCGCCAGCCGCCCGGTGATGCTCGACTTCTATGCCGACTGGTGCATCTCCTGCAAGGAGATGGAACGCTTCACCTTCGCCGACCCGGCGGTGGCCCGCCGCCTGGCCGACTTCCAGCTCGTCCAGGCCGACGTGACCGCCAACAACGACGCCGACAAAGCCCTGCTCAAGCGCTTCGGCCTGTTCGGCCCGCCGGGCATCATCTTCTTCGACGCGGGCGGCGCCGAACGCAAGACGCTGCGGGTGATCGGCTTCCAGGACGCCGGGCGCTTCGGCAGGGTGCTGGATGCCGCCCTTGCCCCATCGCAATGAAGGCTCAAGCACGCCGATCAAAAACCGATATAATCCCCACCCTGCTTCGAGGAGCGCTGCAAGACCACCGGGTGCAAGGCCCGCCGTCCCAGGCTCGACAGCAGTACCGCCGGCCCCTGCGCCGGCAACAGCAACCGCGCTCACCCGTCCATGCTTTGTTTTGCAAACCCGTGCCGGGCACGGGGAGACGTGGTGAGCCCTCATCAAGACGCCACCCGTAGTCCCTTCCCGGCCACACGTTCGAGGAATTCTCATGAACACTGTGGCTGACAAGTTCACCGATTACGTCATTGCCGATCTCTCCCTGGCCGACTGGGGCCGCAAGGAGATCCGCATCGCCGAAACCGAAATGCCGGGCCTGATGGCCATCCGCGACGAATTCGCCGCGGCCCAGCCCCTCAAGGGCGCGCGCATCACCGGCTCCCTGCACATGACCATCCAGACGGCCGTGCTGATCGAGACGCTGACCGCGCTCGGCGCGGAAGTCCGCTGGGCCTCCTGCAACATCTTCAGCACGCAGGACCACGCCGCGGCCGCCATCGCCGCCCAGAACATCCCGGTGTTCGCCGTCAAGGGCGAATCCCTGGCCGACTACTGGGACTACACCCACCGCATCTTCGAGTGGGCCGACGGTGGCTACAGCAACATGATCCTCGACGACGGCGGCGACGCGACCCTGCTGCTGCACCTGGGCGCCCGTGCCGAGAAGGACCTGTCCGTCATCGCCAAGCCGTCCTCCGAAGAAGAGACCATCCTCTTCGCCGCCATCAAGGCCAAGCTGGCCGTGGACCCGACCTGGTATTCCGTGCGCCTGGCCCAGGTGAAGGGTGTCACCGAGGAGACCACCACCGGCGTGCATCGCCTGTACCAGATGCACCAGCGCGGCGAGCTGCGCTTCCCGGCCATCAACGTCAATGACTCGGTCACCAAGTCCAAGTTCGACAACCTCTACGGCTGCCGCGAATCCCTGGTGGACGGCATCAAGCGCGCCACCGACGTGATGATCGCCGGCAAGGTTGCCGTGGTGTGCGGCTACGGCGACGTGGGCAAGGGCTCCGCCCAGGCCCTGCGTGCCCTGTCCGCCCAGGTGTGGGTCACCGAGATCGATCCGATCTGCGCCCTGCAGGCCGCCATGGAAGGCTACCGCGTGGTCACCATGGAATACGCCGCCGACAAGGCCGACATCTTCGTCACCACCACCGGCAACTTCCACGTCATCACCCACGACCACATGGCCGCCATGAAGGACCAGGCCATCGTCTGCAACATCGGTCACTTCGACAACGAGATCGACGTCGCCTCCATCGAGAAGTACCAGTGGGAAGAGATCAAGCCCCAGGTGGACCATGTCATCTTCCCGGACGGCAAGCGCATCATCCTGCTGGCCAAGGGCCGCCTGGTGAACCTCGGCTGCGGCACCGGCCATCCGTCCTACGTGATGTCCAGCTCCTTCGCCAACCAGACCATCGCCCAGATCGAGCTGTTCACCCGCACGGCCGACTACCCGGTCGGGGTGTACACCCTGCCCAAGCACCTGGACGAAAAGGTTGCCCGCCTGCAACTGAAGAAACTCAACGCCCAGCTCAGCGTGCTGACCGACGAGCAGGCCGCCTACATCGGCGTGCCCAAGGAAGGTCCGTACAAGGCCGAGCACTACCGCTACTGAGTCCGGAACGCCGGGGCGCCACACCGCCCCGGCGCCCTAACCCGCCCGCGCCCCAGTGCGCCGGCGGGCCCTGCGAGGAAACACCGTGTCCACCAAGCCTCCCATCTCCATCGAGTTCTTCCCGCCCCAGACCTCCGAGGGCGTCGAGAAGCTGCGCGCCACGCGCGCCCGGCTGGCCGAACTGAAGCCCGAGTTCTTCTCGGTGACCTTCGGCGCCGGCGGCTCCACACAAGCCCGGACCTTCGAGACTGTCTTCGAAACCCAGCGCGAAGGCTACGAAGCCGCCCCCCACCTGTCGTGCATCGGCTCCACCCGCGAGCATGTCCGGGAGATCCTGAAGCGCTACCAGGACGCCGGCATCCATCGCATCGTGGCCCTGCGCGGCGACCTGCCCTCCGGCGTGGGTGACCCGGGCGAGCTGCGTTACGCCAACGAGCTGGTCGAGTTCATCCGTGCCGAAACCGGCAACCACTTCCACATCGAAGTGGCCGCCTACCCGGAATACCACCCCCAGGCGCGCAGCCCGAAGGATGACCTGCTGGCCTTCAAGCGCAAGGTGGAAGCCGGCGCCAACTCGGCCATCACCCAGTATTTCTACAATCTGGATGCCTACCTGCACTTCCGGGACGAATGCGCCGCGCTTGGCGTGAACGTACCCATCGTGCCGGGCATCATGCCGATCGTGTCCTTCTCCAAGCTGGCGCGCTTCTCGGATGCCTGCGGGGCCGAGATCCCGCGCTGGATGCGCCGCAAGTTCGAGAGCTTCGGTGACGACTCCGAGTCGATCAAGGCCTTCGGGCTGGACGTGGTGGGCGAGCTGTGCGCCCGCCTGATCGAAGCCGGCGCCCCCGGCCTGCACTTCTACAGCATGAACCAGGCGGGCCCCACCCTCGCCCTGTGCGAGCGCCTCGGCCTGCAAGGCTGATACCGCCGGGCTCCCGGGAGCCCGGCTTTCAAGTTTCAGGTCGCAGGGCCGATATCTACCGGGCAAATCATCTTTCGCCCGGACATGGACCTGCCACCGCTCTTCCAGCACCTGCCCGACTCGCGCCTCCCGGCCAGGGAAGCGGTGTATCGCGACGTGATTGCGCGGACCACCGACGGCTTCTTCATGGTGGACGCACGGGGCTGCTTCACCGAGGTCAACGACACCCTGTGCCGCCTGCTGGGTTACGCGCCCCCCGAGATGATCGGGCGGACCTCCCTGGATTTCGTCAGTGCCGGCAGCCGCAGCCTGCTGCGTCAGCAGATCACCCGCATCCCGGTCACCGACCGGCGCAATTACCGGCTCGAGCTGATGCACCGGGACGGCCAGGTCATCCCCGCGCTGATCAGCACCGTATCCCTCCACTCGGCCCACCCGGAAGGCAGCAGCAGCGCCTTCGGCTTTGTCACCGACCTGCGCACCATCGAAGCCGCCAGTGCCGCCCACGAGGCCGACGTACGGGCCATCCTCGACAACCTGCAGGACACCTACTACCGCTCCGACGCCAGCGGCCGCCTGCTGCGCCTGTCCCCCTCCATCCGCCAGCTGCTCGGCTACGAACCGGAAGAGCTGATCGGCACGCGCATCGACGCCCTCTACGTGGATGGGCCGCACACCCGCGAAACCTTCCTGGCCACCCTGTCGGCGGCGGGCGGCCAGGTGAGCGGTTACGAATACCGCATGCGGCGCAAGGACGGCAGCGAGGTCTGGGTATCCACCAATGCCCATTACCTGCGGGATGCCGACGGCACCCCGATCGGGGTCGAAGGCACCTCCCGCGACATCAGCGCCTCCCGCCGCCAGCAAGCCGAATTGCAGCTGGCCGCCACGGTGTTCAGCGAAAGCCGCGATGCCATCCTGATCACCGACGGCCAGCAACGGGTCATCTCGGTCAACCGCGCCTACTCCGACGTCACCGGCTACGCCCCGGAGGAAGTCATCGGCACCCACGCCGAACTGATCGCCATCAGCCACCACGAGGAAGGCTTCCACGAGCGCCTGCTGGCCGAGCTGGCCCACACCGGCCACTGGAGCGGCGAAGCCTGGAACCGGCGGCGCAACGGCGCGATCTTCCCCGAATGGCTGTCGGTCTCGACGGTGCGCGATGACCAGGACCAGATCCAGCACTACGTGGCCATCTTCTCCGACCTCACCGACCGCAAGGCCGCCGAGGAGCGTGCCGAATTCCTGGCCCGTCACGACCTGCTGACCCGCCTGCCCAACCGCTTCCTGCTGCGCGACCGGGCCGAGCAGGCCTTCGCCCACGCCATCCGCGCCAATACCAAGGTGGCCCTGCTGCTGCTCGACCTGGACCACTTCAAGCACATCAACGACAGCCTCGGCCACCCCGCCGGCGACGCCCTGCTGCAGACCTTCGCCGACCGCCTGCGCACCACCACCCGGGACACCGACACCATCAGCCGCCAGGGCGGCGACGAGTTCCTGGTGCTGCTCACCGACATACGCGAGACCGAGGACATCGCCCCCATCGTCGAGAAGATCATGCTCACCCTGGGCCGCCCCTGCCCCCTGGCCGGCCAGGAGATGAGCATCTCCTGCTCTGTCGGCCTGGCCGTCTATCCGGAGGACGGCAGCGACTTCGACACCCTGATCCGCAACGCCGACGCGGCCATGTACAACGCCAAGGCCGCCGGACGGAACACCTTCCGCTTCTACTCCCAGCAGATGAACGAAGACGCGGTCCAGCGTCTCGACATCCAGAACCGCCTGCGCCGGGCCCTCGAGCGCCAGGAGTTCATCCTCCACTACCAGCCCCTGATCGACCTCGGCAGCAACAGCATCGTCGGCGCCGAAGCCCTGATCCGCTGGAACTGCCCGGACCTGGGCATGCAGCCGCCCGGCCTGTTCATCCCCGTCGCCGAGGACAGCGGCCTGATCGTCAACATCGGCGAATGGGTCCTGCAGGAAGCCTGCCGGCAGGCCCGCCTCTGGAAGGAGGCCGGCCACGGCAAGCTGGTGATCGCGGTCAACCTGTCGCCGCTGCAGTTCACCCGCGGCAATCTGGTGGAGACGGTCACCCGCGCCCTGACCGGCAGCGGCGCCGATCCGGCCTGCATCGAGCTCGAGATCACCGAGAGCATCCTGATGAAGGACACCGAGCAGGTGCTCGCCACCGTGCGCCAGCTGCACGCCATGGGCCTGCGCCTGGCCATCGACGACTTCGGCACCGGCTACTCCAGCCTCGCCTACCTGCGCCGCTTCGCCGTCGACAAGCTGAAGATCGACCAGTCCTTCATCCGCGACCTGCCCACCGACCCGGACGCCGGCGCCATCGTCCGCGGCGTCATCCAGATGGCCAAGAGCCTCAAGATCGCCGTGCTGGCCGAGGGCGTCGAAACCGCCGACATCGCCCACGACCTGGTGCTGCTGGGCTGCGACTATGCCCAGGGCTACTACTTCGGCCGCCCCATGCCGGCCGAGGCCTTTGCCGCCCTGCTCCCGCCCTCCCGCAACTGATCACCGCCACGCGGCAAACGCGACGCCAACGCGCCGGGCCTTTATAATGGCGGCCTTCCCGTCACCCGCAGCACCGCCCCGAAGGCCGCCGCCTGCCCCGGGCACCGACACCTCTCACCCGTACCGAACACCATGCGTGATCCCTACGAAGCCCTGGGCATTTCGCCGACGGCCGCGGCCGACGACATCAAGACGGCCTACCGCAAGGCAGCCCGCCAGTACCACCCGGACCGCAACCCCGACCCCGGCGCCGCCGACCGCTTCCGCCACATCCAGGCGGCCTACGACCTGCTCTCCGACGACGCGAAGCGGCGCGACTACGACGCCCTGCGCCGGCGCAACCTGATCGACGACCCCCTGCAGGAAGCCACCTCCCTGTGGGCTTCCTACATAGAAAAGGTAATTTCTTGACCTCGTTTTACTTTGAAGACATCTTCGAGCGCTATGCCAGCGAGATCGACGACCTGCGCTCCGACTCCGAAGGCAAGGATGTGCTCAGCAAGCGCGTGCGCGACAAGCACAAGGAGTTCTCCTTCCTGCTCGGCATGATCGACACCGCCCCCGAGATGGTCGCCCCGGCCTTTCACGGCGCCTTCGGCTTCAGCGGCGGCAATCTCCTGTACACCGCCTCCAACAGCGAGCCCGGCGACGACGGCTTTCCCTCCTGGGCCGAACTCGAGGCCAGCCTCGAGATCGCCCCGTGGGCCCGCCCCCTGATCAACATCTGCCTCGACAAGGACGGCGGCGAGAGCTTCCTCGTCACCACCGCCGTGCTCGAGTGGCTGCTCGGCAGCGGCCTGAGCGCCCGCAGCGCCCCCGAAGCCGCCCGCGACGAAGAAGACCAGGACGACACCGACGACCTCGGCGAAGCCGGCGAAGAGTGGATGTCCGAGCAGGGCTTCGACGCCGTTGACCGTTAAGAAGGACTGTTCATGACCCAGCTAGTCATCAAGGAAACCCGCGAACTCATCCTCGCCGGCGAGATCTCCAAGGCCGAAGCCTACCTCGTCGTCGTCGCCGAACAGGAAGGCGACCACGCCCTGGTCGAAGTCCTCGACGAGATGGCCCCCAAGGACGTCCTGGCGGTGATCCGCGAATACGACGCCAGCAAGGAATCGGTGGTCAGCCTGGTGGTCAGCCCGGAGCAGTTCGTGCAGGCCATCGTGCTCGAGCGCCAGTACGGCGAGCCTCTCGAGAGGTACGTGCCGCGCCTGCGCAACACCATGAATGCCGTCATGCACCGCAGCCCGGCGGCCTGCGCCGAGGTGCTGGACTGCCTGGTGGAACACGACGACGGCGTCCGCGTGCTGGCCGACTACTTCACCGACCACTACGACTCCCTGTTGACCCTGGCCTACCACGGCGTCTTCGAGGCCGACAACGATCTGGAGAAGGCCTTCACCCCCAAGTCCGCCATCACCTGGGACGCCGAGCGCGTGGACGAGCTCGACCAGGGCCTGGAGATCGGCGACGCCATCGAGATGGTGCGGGTGCGCATGTCGCGCTCCGAAGTCGCCGACTCCGACTGGATGGAAACCGCCTGGGTGCTGCGCCACGAGTTCTCCGACACCTTCGAGCTGCTCGTCATCGAGATCCAGGACCGGCTCAACCGCGCCGCCGAGGCCGCCAGAATGCCCCTGCCCGAATCCGCCGAGCCCGGCGTACCGAAGCTCGACGAGGACGACGAGGAATCCGCCATCTGACCAGGAGACGGCGCTGCGCCCCCGCGGCGCGGCGCCCTGCACCCGATGTTCACTGACACCTCACTCACCACCGTCGACACCCGCCCGTACTTCGAGCGGGTGCTGTGTCACGCCCTCCAGGCAGGCCTGGTGGACAACCCCCGCCTCGACGCCCTGCGACGCGAAGGCGCCAAGGGCATCGTGCAGCTGGCCACCTATTTCGGCACCCCCAACCTGCGCCCCGAGCTGGAGGCCGCCCGCACCCGCCTGGTGACCCTGGTCGGCCTGGCCCTGGAGGCCGAGTCCGGCGGCAAGATCGACGTGGCCGGCCGCCTGCTCCGCGACAAGACCCTGCTGGCCCTGTCCAAGGCCGGCGCCGACCGCCTGCGCAGGCTGCACGGCCTGCCCACCGAGCGGCTCCTCGGCGCACCGGAGATCTTCCGCGAAAGCGAAAAGGACTTCCTGGCCAAGTGCACCGCAGAAACCCCCATCACCTACGCCCGCTATCTCGCCGAACACGCCAGCCGCGAGCGCAACCAGCAGTACATCGACGCCACCTACTGGCTGGCCGCCAGGCTCGGCGTGGAGCGGGAGGACGCCGACGAGTGGCATGTGTTCTGCGAATCGGTGATCAACAGCGCCCTGCTGGTCCTCCTGACCGAGCGCAAGCCGGCCGGCTTCTTCAGTGTCGAGCGCTTCATGAAGCTCCACGAAGCCGCCCGCAAGAAGCGCAGCGCCAGCTTCCCCGCCCTCGACGCCTGGCTCGAGGACGCCACACCGGGCGTGCGCAGCCTGATGAAGCGCGAGACGGAACGCTTCGTCGCCGAAGTCCTGCCCGTCATCCGCGACATTCCGGCCACCGAGATCTACCGCAACCAGGACCGCTTCTCCGGCCTGTTCTTCTTCGACACCAGCTCGGTCAGCGAAATCACCCACCACGACAAGGCCTGCGCCGAGGAATGGACCCGCATCACCGGTAACCAGGGTGATCACACCGACGTGCAATGCGGCGTGCTGCTGATGGTCGCCACCGGCCTCGAGCCCACCCGCAGCCTGCTCAAGCGCGACGCCACCCGGATCTGGGACAGCTTCCGCGAATCCGGCTTCGACGAGGCGGCCGTCGCGCGCTTCATCGAGAACGTCGTCCCCTTCGAATACCAGGCCGACGTGCGCCGCATGTGGGAGGACGACCTCGGCCCCGAGGCCCGCGTGCAGCTGGACAGCGACGACACCACCCTGGTCATGAACTACCTGCAGGACACCTGCCGCGCCGGCTGGAAGAAGAAGAACGGCTGACACGCCGGCCCGGCCTCTCCGGCGGGGTCGGCCCGATGCGCCAAGGTGGACACCGCGACGCACCATTTTGGCGCCCCAACCCGCCTGGGCACGCCCCCGCCCACCGGGAAACCCCCGCGTTCACGGCAAACGCAACCCGGCACGATCCCTGCTTAATCCCATTGCCCGCAGGCAAAGCCGCCGCGGGCCCGAATGAATGCCTCCGCCAACGACGGCGGAACCCCGGCAAGTCGAGTGTCACGCACACGCGGCGAGCCGTCGTTCCAACCTCGACTTCGATCCGCGTTTCGCGGGGGCCATGATGTCTGCGCCGCTCATTCCACGAGCCTGGCAAAGAGATCCAGCACGGTCCCCCGGGGAAGCCCGGACGTGCAGGATTAATCATGAAGATCATTGTTGTCGGCCACGGCATGGTGGGTCACAAGTTCCTCGAAGAACTCCACGCGCTCTCCCTTGCCTCCCTTGAAGTCACCGTGCTGTGCGAGGAACCTCGCGCCGCCTACGACCGGGTTCACCTGTCCGAATTCTTCGCCGGCAAGACGGCAGACGACCTGTCCCTTGTCGAACCGGGCTTCTTCGACCAGAGCGGCTTCTCCCTGCGCCTCAAGTCCCGGGCCGCGGCCATCGACCGCCGCAAGAAGACCGTCACCACCGCCGACGGCGAGGTGCTGGCCTACGACAAGCTGGTGCTGGCCACCGGCTCGGTGCCCTTCGTGCCGCCGGTGCGTGGCAACGACCGGGCCGATTGCTTCGTCTATCGCACCATCGAAGACCTGGAGGCCATGACCGAAGCCGGCGCCCGCTCCCAGAGCGGCGTGGTGGTGGGGGGCGGCCTGCTCGGCCTGGAATGTGCCAAGGCCCTGCGCGACCTGGGCCTGGAGACCCACGTGGTCGAGTTCGCCCCGCGCCTGATGGCGGTGCAGGTGGATGACGACGGTGGCCGCATCCTGCGCAGCAAGATCGAAGCCCTGGGCCTGCACGTCCACACCAGCCGCAACACGGTGGAGATCACCAACGGCGCCCGCGCCCGTCACCGCATGGTGTTCGACGACGGCAGCCACCTGGAGACCGACATGATCGTGTTTTCGGCCGGCATCCGCCCGCGGGACGAGCTGGCCCGCCAGAACGCCCTGGCGGTGGGCGCCCGTGGCGGCGTGGCGGTGGATGACCACTGCCGCACCAGCGATCACGACATCTACGCCATCGGCGAATGCGCCGCCTGGAAGGACCAGATCTACGGCCTCGTCGCCCCCGGCTACGACATGGCCCGGGTGGTCGCCCGCCACATCACCGGCCAGGAGGGTGCCGCCTTCGCCGGCGCCGACATGAGCACCAAGCTCAAGCTGATGGGCGTGGATGTGGCCAGCATCGGCGACGCCCAGGGCCGCAGCGCCGGCAGCCGCAGCTTCCGCTACATGGACGAGGCCAAGCAGATCTACAAGAAGATCGTCACCAGCGCCGACGGCAAGCACCTGCTCGGCGCCGTGATGGTGGGCAACGCCGACGAATACGGCACCCTGCTGCAGATGGCCCTCAACGGCATCGCCCTGCCGGCCGACCCGGAATTCCTCATCCTGCCGTCGAGCGGCGGCCAGGCCAAGCCCGGCCTGGGCGTGGATGCCCTGCCCGACAGCGCCCAGATCTGCTCCTGCAACAACGTCAGCAAGGGCCAGATCTGTGCCGCCGTGGCCGATGGCGCCACCGACATCGGTGCCCTCAAGGCCTGCACCAAGGCCGGCGCCACCTGCGGCGGCTGCGTGCCCCTGGTCACCCAGGTGATGAAGGCCGAAATGTCGCGCCTCGGCATGGCGGTCAACAACCACCTCTGCGAGCACTTCGCCTACTCCCGCCAGGAGCTCTTCCACCTGATCAAGGTGGGCGGGATCAAGCGCTTCGACGAACTCCTCGCCAGGCACGGCAAGGGCCTCGGCTGCGACATCTGCAAGCCCGTCGCGGCCAGCATCTTCGCCTCGTGCTGGAACGAGTTCGTGCTCAAGAAGGACCTGGCCAGCCTGCAGGACAGCAACGACTACTTCCTCGGCAACATCCAGAAGGACGGCACCTACTCCGTGGTGCCGCGCATGGCCGGCGGCGAAGTCACCCCCGACGGCCTCATCGCCGTCGGCCAGGTGGCCAAGAAGTACGGCCTCTACACCAAGATCACCGGCGGCCAGCGGGTGGACCTCTTCGGCGCCCGGGTCGAGCAGCTGCCCTTCATCTGGGACGAACTGATTTCCGCCGGCTTCGAGTCCGGCCACGCCTACGGCAAGTCCCTGCGCACCGTGAAGAGCTGCGTCGGCTCCACCTGGTGCCGCTACGGCGTGGGTGACAGCGTGGGCCTGGCGGTCGAGCTGGAGAACCGCTACAAGGGCCTGCGCGCCCCCCACAAGATCAAGTTCGGCGTCTCCGGCTGCACCCGGGAATGCGCCGAGGCCCAGGGCAAGGATGTGGGCATCATCGCCACCGAGAAGGGCTGGAACCTGTACGTCTGCGGCAACGGCGGGATGAAGCCGCGCCACGCCGAACTGCTGGCGGCCGACCTGGACAAGGCGCAACTGGTCCAGCTGATCGACCGCTTCCTGATGTTCTACGTGCGCACCGCCGACCGCCTGCAGCGCACCAGCACCTGGCGCGACAACCTGGAGGGCGGCCTCGACTACCTGAAGGACGTGGTGGTGAACGACAGCCTGGGTCTCGCCGCCGAGCTGGAGACGCAGATGCAGCACGTGGTGGACACCTACCAGTGCGAGTGGAAGACCGCCGTCACCGACCCGGCCGTGCGCAAGCGCTTCCGTTCTTTCGTGAATAGCGAGCAGCCCGACGAACACATCATCTTCGTGGAAGAACGCGGGCAGATCCGCCCGGCCCGCCCCGACGAACGTCCGGCCGAAGCCACCGCCCCCGACACCGTCGCCACCCCTGCCTGAGGAACCCGACCATGAGCATCGCACCCCTTGCCTGGACCACCGTCTGCGCGGTGGACGACATCCTGCCCGACACCGGCGTCAGCGCCCTGGTGGAGGGCCGCCATGTGGCCGTCTTCCGGATCGGCGAGAGCCGCTTCCACGCCATCGACAACATCGACCCCAAGTCCGGCGCCAGCGTGCTGTCCCGCGGCCTGCTGGGCAGCCTCGGCGACCACATCGTGGTGGCCTCGCCGCTCTACAAGAACCACTTCGACCTGACCACCGGCGCCTGCCTCGAAGCCCCGGAATACTCGGTGCGCGCCCACACGGTGCGGATCGAGGACGGCCGCGTGCAGGTCGCCCTGGGCTGACAGGCCACGCAAGGCGTGCCGGGGTGATGCAGGAGCGATGTAGGGCGATGTAGGGGCGACTTCAGTCGCCCATCCCCACGTAATCCACGGGCAAGCGGTTGACCGGCGTCCGTGGGCGACTGAAGTCGCCCCTACACAGGCCCCTGCAGCCCCCTGCGGCCTCTGCGGCCTCTGCACAGACTCCCATATATTTCTGGAAAGGTAATCCCATGGCCTATCTCGCCCCTGCCGAGTTCGTCACCAAGATGGTGGACGCCGGCGAATCCAAGCTTCTGATGTCCACCCGCGACACCTTGATCCGCGCCTACATGGCCGGCGCCATCCTGGCCCTGGCCGCCGCCTTTGCGGTCTCGGTGTCGGTCAATACCGGCAATCCCCTGGTCGGCGCCCTGCTCTTCCCGGTCGGCTTCTGCATGCTCTACCTGCTGGGCTTCGACCTGCTCACCGGGGTGTTCACCCTGGCCCCGCTGGCCGTCTTCGACAAGCGCCCCGGCGCCACCTGGAACGGCGTGATGCGCAACTGGGGCCTGGTGTTCACCGGCAACTTCGCCGGCGCGCTGACCGTGGCGGTGTTCATGGCCATCATCTTCACCAATGGCTTCACCGAAGCCCCCAACGCCATCGGCCAGAAGATCGGCCACATCGGCGAAGGCCGCACGGTCGGCTATGCAGCCCACGGCGCCGCCGGCATGCTGACCCTCTTCGTGCGCGCCGTGATGTGCAACTGGATGGTGTCCACCGGTGTGGTCGCCGCGATGATGTCCACCTCCGTGTCGGGCAAGGTCATCGCCATGTGGATGCCCATCCTGGTGTTCTTCTACATGGGCTTCGAGCACAGCATCGTCAACATGTACCTGTTCCCGTCGGGCCTGATGCTGGGCGGCAACTTCACCTTCATGGACTACATGATCTGGAACGAGATCCCCACCGTGCTGGGCAACCTGGTCGGCGGCCTGACCTTCGTCGGCGCGACCCTCTACTCCACCCACTACAAGACGGCCCCCAAGCGTCGCGCCGCCTGATCGCCCGGCATGTCGGCGGCCAGCCTGCGTGTCACCCTCGGCCAGGCCTCCCTGGCAGGGGCGCACCCCACCAACCAGGACTTCCACGGTGCCTGCCTGCCACGCGGGCACCAGCTGGCCGGCAAGGGCATCGTCCTGGCCCTGGCCGACGGCATCAGCTCCAGCGCCGTCAGCCAGGTGGCCAGCCAGACCGCCGTACGCAGCTTTCTCGAGGACTA
The DNA here is from genome assembly GCA_009026175.1 of Zoogloea sp. Taxonomy (GTDB): domain Bacteria; phylum Pseudomonadota; class Gammaproteobacteria; order Burkholderiales; family Rhodocyclaceae; genus Zoogloea. The sequence continues at coordinate 22,234 of WBTZ01000070.1, forward strand.
CTACGCCACCTCCGAGGCCTGGTCGGTGCGACGGGCAGCCGAAAGGGTGCTCAGCGCCACCAACGCCTGGCTGCATGCCCAGACCATGGGCAGCGACGCCCGCTTCGAGAAGGACAGGGGCTATGTGTGCACCTTCAGCGCCCTGATCCTCAAGGGCCGCGACCTGCACCTGCTGCATGTGGGCGACTCGCGCATCTACCGCCTGCACGCCCAGGCGCTCGAGCAGCTCACCGACGATCACCGGCTGCGCCTGTCGTCCACCGAATCCTGCCTGAGCCGCGCCCTGGGCACCGGCCCCCACGTGGAGATCGACTACCGCAGCTGGGAAGCCGAGGTCGGCGAGACCTACCTGCTCGCCACCGACGGCGCCTGTGCCGGGCTGGGTGCCGACGACGTCCACCAGGCCCTGCAAGCGCATGGCGACGATCTGGATGCGGCCGCCGCCCGGCTGGTGAGCCTCGCCCGCAGCCGCGGCAGCGACGACGACGCGACCCTGCAGCTCCTGCACATCGAGGCCCTGCCGGCCGGCGATGCCGCCCACCCCCAGCTGCGCCGCGAGGGGCTGGCCCTGCCACCCGCCCTGGCCCCGCGCATGGCCTTCGAAGGCTTCACCATCCTGCGCGACATGCAGGTGAGCGCCCGCAGCCACCTGCACCTCGCCGTCGACGAGGCCAGCGGCCGGCAGGTGGTCCTCAAGACGCCCTCGGTGGACCTGGCCCAGGACCCGGACTACCTCGACCGCTTCGTGCTGGAGGAATGGGTCGCCCGGCGCATCGACAGCCCCCACGTCATCAAGGCCTGGGCCGGCGAGCGGCCGCGGAAGCACCTCTTTGTGGCCATGGAGTACATCGACGGCCAGACCCTGGCCCAGTGGCGGGTGGACAACCCCCGGCCCGCGCTGGACAGCGTGCGCGCCCTCATCGAACAGCTCGCCCAGGGCCTCCAGGCCCTGCACCGGCGCGAAATGCTGCACCAGGACCTGCGCCCCGAGAACGTGATGATCGACCACCACGGCACGGTCAGGCTCATCGACCTGGCCAACGCCCACGTCGCCGGCCTGGCCGAGTACCACCCGGATGCCCACACCCTGGCGGTGCCCGGCACGCTCCAATACACCGCTCCGGAATACCTCCTCGGTGAAGGCGGCAGCCAGCGCAGCGAACTCTTCGCCCTGGCGGCCATCACCTACGAGATGCTCAGCGGCCAGCTCCCCTACGGCCTCGACGCCGCCCGGGTGCGCTGCCCCGCCGACCTGCGCCGCCTGCGCTACATCCCCCTGCGCCACCACCGCCCCGACCTGCCTGCCTGGCTGGATGCGGTGCTGGCCAAGGCCCTGCACCCCAACCCGGCAAGACGGCAGGAAGTGATCTCCGAGTTCATCCACGACCTCAAGGCCCCCGGCCGCGAATTCCACGACCGGCGCAGCCAGCCCCTGATCGAACGCAATCCGGTGATGTTCTGGAAAGCCGCCACCGCCCTGCTCGGCCTCAGCACCGGGGCCCTGCTCGCCCTGCGGATACTGGGCCACTGATCCGCTCTCGAAGCTGAGCCGGCAGGGGGGCGCAGGACACACCTTGATCAATAGATGAATGCCATCAATCGGTTGAATTTTGATTTTGTGTGCCACGCACCTTATGACGATCGGCATGCGCCACGCGCGGTGTATGCTGGACTTCAGGCCGTCAGGAGAGAGGTGAGCAGGATGCTGGAACTACGCCCAGGCTGTGAGTGCTGCAATCGCGACCTGCCTCCGGAATCTACCGAGGCGCGCATCTGCTCCTTCGAGTGCTCCTTCTGCGCGTCCTGCGCTGAATCGAAGTTGGGCGGCATGTGCCCGAACTGCGGTGGACAACTGGTGCGCAGGCCGCAGCGCCCAGCGGCGATCATGCATCGTGTAGTCATCCCCAACCCATCATCCATTCGGGGCGCGCCAGAGCGCAGCGCTTCATTCTGACCAGCCCCCTGTGCCTTCCGCCGTCTCTTCGCGAATCCTCGAGGCGATAGACGCCCTTCCCTTGTACGAGGGCGTTCGTGTCCTGGAGATCGGGTGTGGCCCAGGCGTCGCGGCCAGGGAGATCGTTCGTCGCTACCCAGGCGCTTTTGTTCTCGGAATCGACCGTTCATCAGCCGCCATACGCCAGGCCGTCGCCGGCTCCGGGCCGCAGATCAGCCTCGGGCAACTGGCCTTTCGTGCGGTAGCCGCTGAGTCGTTCTCTTTGCGACCCACAGATCCGCCATTCCACCTCGCGTTTGCCCTCCGCGTGGGCGCATTCGACGGTCGGCATCCACAAGTCGGTGTGCTCGCCTTGCCACGAATTGCTGCTGTGCTGGCGCCGGGGGGCCGATTCTTCATCGATGGGGGCAGCCCTTTGCGCGAACTGCCGATTGGCGACGCCTGACTGGCCGATGCAAACGCCCAGGCCACACGGCCCCGCTGCGCCCTTGGCGGAGCTGCTCGCCGTAGGTCTTGCCTGTCCCCGCGTCGATCCGCCGGCCATCGCCCCCTCAACCCCTCGCGACCTCCGCGGGTTTGCCCAGAGCCCTCTGACCATCGCGGTATTCGGCCTGATGGCGGGTTACCAGGGGTGCGGCATGCGGGGCCTGGTGCGGGGGAGCCACCGGGTTCTCCACGCCAAGCCCGCACGTGAGGCAGGGCAGAACGGCGCCTGAGCGCAACGCGCCGCTAACCCGCCCCGCCCGGTTTGCCCAGCATGGCCCTCAGGTTGGCGATGCGCGCCTTGGCGTCTTCCTTGGTCACCGGCTCGGCCGACTTGCGGTCGCTGCGCCGGATGCCGTCCATGCCCATTTCGTCGATGAAGCGCGACGGGTCGCAGGTGCGCACGTCGCGGCCGGCCTTGCGGCGTTCGCAGTAGCTGATGGTCAGGCTGCGCTGGGCTCGGGTGATGCCCACGTACATGAGGCGGCGCTCTTCCTCGATCTTGTCCTCGTCGATGGAGGACTGGTGGGGCAGCAGGCCTTCCTCCACGCCCACCAGGAAGACGTGCTTGAACTCCAGGCCCTTGGAGGCGTGCAGGGTGGCGAGCTGGACCTGGTCCAGCTCCTCGTCGTCCTTGTCGAGCATGGTGATCAGGCTGATGGTCTGGATCATGTCCATCAGGGTCTTGCCGTCTTCCTCGCCCTTGCGGCCCAGCCAGCCGGTGAAGTCGCCCACGTTGCTCCACTTGGTCTCGGCCTCGCGAGGCTCGCAGCTTTCGTACAGCCAGGCCTCGTAGTTGATGGCCTTGACCAGGTCGTTGATGACCTGCCCGGCGGGCTCCCGCGGGGCGCGGTGGGCCATGCGGTTCATGAAGTGGCAGAACTCGCGCAGCCCTTCCAGCTGACGGGCTCCCACATGCTCGGCCACCCCTTCCTCGAAGACCGCGGTGAACAGGCTGATCTTGCGGTTGGTGGCATAGCGGCCGAGGGCCTCGATGGTGGCCGGGCCGATGCCCCGCCGCGGCACCGTGACCGAGCGGATGAAGGACAGGTCGTCATCCTCGTTGGCGATCAGGCGCAGGTAGGAGCACAGGTCCTTGATCTCGGCGTTCTCGAAGAAGCTGCGCCCGCCGGAGATGGCGTAGGGGATCTTGTGGTTGCGCAGCTGCTGCTCGAACAGGCGGGCCTGGTGGTTGCCCCGGTAGAGGATGGCGTAATCCTTGAAGTGGGTGCGGTGCTCGAACTTGTGGGCGGACAGCTTCATGACCACCGACTCGGCCTCGTGCTCGGGGGTCTGGAAGGCCACCACCGTGACCGGCTCGCCGGCCCCGTGCTCGGACCACAGCTTCTTCTCGAAGAGCTTCTCGTTGTTGGCGATGACCGTGTTGGCGGCGTGCAGGATGCGCGTGGTGGAGCGGTAGTTCTGCTCCAGCTTGATGACCTTCAGCTTGGGGTAATCCACCGGCAGCTGGCGCAGGTTCTCCACGTCGGCACCGCGCCAGGCATAGATGGCCTGGTCGTCGTCGCCCACCGCGGTGAAGGCGCCGCGCACGCCGGTGAGGAGCTTGAGCAGGCGGTACTGGGCCCGGTTGGTGTCCTGGTATTCATCCACCAGCAGGTAGCGCAGCTTGTTCTGCCAGCGCTCGCGCACCTCGGGGTGCTCGTCGAAGAGCTTCACCGGCAAGCGGATCAGGTCGTCGAAATCGACCCCCTGGTAGGCCCGCAGGGTCTTGTCGTATTCCATGTAGAGCAGGGCCGCGGCGGACGATATCTCGTCGTTGGCGAGGTGGGCCGCCTCGCCGGGCTCGATCAGCGCGTTCTTCCAGCTGGAGATCTGCCACTGCAGGGCCTTGGCGCGGCTCTTGTCGGTGTTGCCGGTCATCTCGGCGATGATCTGGGTGGTGTCCGTCGCATCGAGGATCGAAAACTGGGGCTTGAGCCCCAGCAGCGCAGCCTCCTGCCTCACGATGCGCACGCCCATGGCGTGGAAGGTGCACACGGTCAGCCCTTTGCTGCCC
>WBTZ01000071.1 GCA_009026175.1 Zoogloea sp.
CTACTCCACCATCTGCGCCAGGCCGGCCACCCCCACCGGCGCCTCCGCCAGCCAGGGGATCAGGGCACAGCGGGGTGCCAGTCCGTCCGCCACCATGCGGATGAAGGGCAGTTCGCTGGCGCCACGCTGGCAAAGCAGCGGGTCGGTGGTGCCGCTGGCCAGCAGGGACTGGTTGATGACCCAGGCATGCGGCTCGATCCCCGCCCGGGCCAGGTCGCCCTGCAGGCGCTCGGCCTCGTGCACCGGCGTGGCTTCCGGCAGGGTGATGATCAGCACGTGGGTATAGGCCTTGTCGCGCAGGCGCGGCAGCAGCTGGCGCACCGAATCCGGCATGTCGCCCTGGGTGCGCATGACCTCCCGGTGGTAGGCCTCGGCGGCGTCGAGCAGCAGGATGGTGTGGCCGGTCGGCGCCGTGTCGAGCACCACGAAGCCGTCCCGCCCCTCGTCCACCGTCCGCGCAAAGGCCCGGAACACCGCGATTTCCTCGGTGCAGGGCGAGCGCAGGTCCTCCTCGAGCATGGCCAGGCCGCCGGCGTCGAGGCTGGCGCCGGCCTTGGCGAGCACCTCGGCGGTGTAGTCCGCCACCTCCTGGCGGGGGTCGATGCGGGTCACCCGCAAGCCCGCCACGCTGCCATCCAGCGTCGCTGCCAGGTGGGCGGCCGGGTCGGTGGTGGACAGCACCACCTTGCCTCCGCGCCGGGCCAGGGCCACGGCAATCGCGGCGGCCACCGAGGTCTTGCCGACGCCGCCCTTGCCCATGGTCATGATGACGCCGTGCCCCGCGCAGGCCATTTCGTCCACCAGGCCGGCCAGCCCGGGCGGCAGGCGGGTCGGCGGCATCTCGTGAAGCGTGGCGGGCTGTGCCCGCTCCGGATGGGCCATCAGCCGCAGGGACTCCAGCCCGACCGTACCCCGGGGCAGGAAGGGGATGCTGCTGGCGGGCAGCCCGGCCAGCCCGCCTGGCATGCCGGCCAGGGCATCGGCGGCCCGCCGCGACATCGCGCTGGCCACCGGGTCCTCGGAGTGCGGCGCCGAGAAGAGCCCGTTGATGGCCAGCACCTGGTTGCGGATGCCCAGCCCGGCGAGTTCGCCCCGCGTGCGCTCAGCCTCCCGCAGGGCCGACTGTTCGGGCCGGGCGACCAGGATGATCGTGGTCTCGTCGGCATTGGCCAGGCGGGCCACCGTGGCCGCATACAGGGACTTCTGCTTCTCCAGGCCCGCCAGGGGCCCCAGGCAGGAGGCGCCCCCGGTGGAGGAGGAGATGAACTCATCCCAGGCGGTGGGCAGGGTCAGCAGGCGCAGGGTGTGGCCGGTGGGGGCCGTGTCGAAGATGACATGGTCGAAACCCCGGGTGGCCGCCGGATCGCCCAGCAGCTGGGAGAACTCGTCGAAGGCCGCGATCTCCACCGTGCAGGCCCCGGAGAACTGCTCCTCCATGCTCTGGATGGCCGCCGCCGGCAGGATGCCCCGGTAAGGCCCGACCATCCGCTCCCGGTAGGCACGGGCCGCCGCCTCCGGATCAATGTTGAGGGCAGACAGCCCCTCGGCGCCCGGCACCGCCGTCGGCGCCTGGTTCAGGCTCACCCCCAGCACCTCGTCCAGATTGGAGGCCGGATCGGTGCTCACGATCAGCACGCGCTTGCCCGCCTCGGCCAGCAGCAGCCCGGTGGCGCAGGACAGGGAGGTCTTGCCCACGCCCCCCTTGCCGGTGAAGAACAGGAATCGGGTGGATACGGAAGGGAGCGGCATGATCAAGGCCTCCGGGTCAGCAGCAGCCTGATTTCGGGTCGCAGCACGGGGCGCCGACCTTGATGTGCGGCTTCTCGTCGGTGCGCAGCACGATGCCGAGCTTCTGCACCAGCTGCTGGCGGGACGGATACATGCCGGTGGAGATGATGTGGCCATCCACGGTCAGCACCGGCAGGCGGTCCATCCCCGCCTCCATCTCCCGCACGACGGCGGGATTGGCCGCGAAGGCCTGGGGCTCCTGGCCGAGGTTGTGGCGGCTCACCGCCACGCCGTGCGCCTCGACCCACTTGAGATCGGCCGCGAACTGGGCCAGCACCGGATCCACATCCACACCGCACACCCCGGTGGAACAGCACATGGCGGGATCAAACACTTCGAGCTTCTTCATGACAGTCTCCTGGACATTAGCGGGCCTCGTACCAGCCCTTGGACGAATTCACGATCCTGACCACCAGCAGCATCACCGGCACCTCGATGAGCACCCCGACCACGGTAGCCAGCGCAGCCCCCGACTCGAACCCGAAGAGGCTGATGGCCGCGGCCACCGCGAGCTCGAAGAAGTTGGAGGCGCCGATCAGGGCCGACGGACAGGCCACGCTGTGCTGCTCACCAAGCACCCGGTTGAGCCAGTAGGCCAGCGCCGAGTTGAAGAACACCTGGATCAGGATGGGCACCGCCAGCAGGGCGATGACCAGGGGCTGGCGCAGGATGGCCGCCCCCTGGAAGGCGAAGAGCAGCACCAGGGTCAGCAGCAGCGCCGCGATGGACCACGGGCCGATCCGCTGCATCGCCCGCTCGAAGGCCGCCGGCCCCCGCGCCAGCAGGGCCCGGCGCCACCACTGGGCCAGGATGACCGGGATGACGATGTACAACGCCACCGAGGTCACCAGCGTGGCCCAGGGCACGCTGATCGCCGAGAGCCCCAGCAGGAAGGCCACCAGCGGCGCAAAGGCAAACACCATGATGGTGTCGTTCAACGCCACCTGGGACAGGGTGAACAGCGGGTCGCCGTCCGACAGGCGGCTCCACACGAAGACCATCGCCGTGCACGGCGCCGCCGCCAGCAGGATGAGGCCGGCCACGTAGCTGTCCAGCTGATCGGCCGGCAGCAGCGGGGCAAACAGGTTGCGGATGAACAACCAGCCCAGGAAAGCCATCGAGAACGGCTTGACCAGCCAGTTCACGAACAGCGTCACGCCGATCCCACGGCCGTGCCGCCTGACCTCGTGGAGCGCTGAAAAATCCACCTTCACCAGCATCGGAATGATCATCACCCAGATCAGCAGGCCGACCGGCAGATTGACGCGGGCCAGCTCCATGCGGCCGATCGCCTGGAACACGCCGGGCGCGAACTGCCCCAGGACGATCCCGGCGATGATGCACAGCACCACCCAGACGCTCAGGTAGCGCTCGAAGACACTCATCGGCGCAGCGCTCCCGGCCCGGGCCGTGATTTCACATTGGGCGGACATAGCTCAAAACTCCAGGGCAGCACGCACGGCAGGCACCAGGCGCCGGCGGATGTCGTCGCGGACCTCCAGGAAGCGCTCCAGCGGCTCCCCATGGGGATCGTGGAAAGGCAGATGCAGCCGCGTGACGGGGCGCGGGAAGACAGGGCAACTCTCGCGGGCGTTGTCGCATACGCTCACCACCAGGTCGATGGGCTCGTCCAGCAGTACGTCGATGTGCTTGGGGTGGAGCCCGTCGGTGGCCAGGCCAGCAGCCTGCAGGGCCGCAAGGGCACCGGCCGCCACCTGGGGCTGCGGCTCGGTCCCCGCCGACAGGGCACGTACCTGCCCGGCCAGATCATGGTTGAGGATGGCCTCGGCCATCTGCGAGCGGCAGGAATTGCCGGTGCATAGCACCAGCACGGTTTTCGGGGTAGTCACGACAGCTTCTCCGGACAAGGTCTCATGGGTTTCCGTCCCCGCACTTCCGGCGCTTGGCGATGGTGTCGCAGGTGGCCGTCTTGGGCAGGCAGGCCTCGCCCTGGCAGCAGTTGCGGGTCAGGAAGGCGATCAGCTCGTCCATCGTCGCGTACTCGGCGCAATAACGGATGAAGCGGCTCTCCTTCCGGCCGCGGATCAGCCCGACCCGGCTCAGATGAGCCAGGTGGAAGGACAAGGTGGCGGGCGGCAGGCCCAGCTTCTCGCCGATGGCACTCGCGACGATGCCCTCCGGCCCGGCCTCGACCAGCAGCCGGAAGACACTCAGGCGGGACTCGTGGCCCAGGGCGGCAAGCAGTTCGGCGGCATTCAGTGTTTCCATATTTCAATAATAGTCGAAATATTGATCCTGTGGCCACTTTGATCCCCGCTTTGATCCCCGCTTTGATCCCCGCTTTGATCCCCGCTTTGATCCCCGCTTTGATCCCCGCTTTGATCCCCGCTTTGATCCCCGCTTTGATCCCCGCTTTGATCCCCACTTCCATCCGGGTCTCAAGAGTGCTTGACTTGGAGTGCACTCAAACTTCTAGGATCGATCCATGGAATCCCATCTGAGCATCAACGAGGTTGCCGCGCGCACCGGACTCAGCGCACACACCCTGCGCTACTACGAGCGTGCCGGCCTGATCGCCCCCGTGGCGAGGGCGCCCGGCGGCCAGCGGCGCTACGCCACCTCGGACCTGGAGTGGATCGGATTCCTGCTGCGCCTGCGCGAGACACGCATGTCCATCGGACACATGCAGGTCTTCGCCAGGCTTCGTGGTGAAGGGACGGGCAGCACGCCGGAACGCCGGCAGATGCTGGAATCACATCTCGTGGAGGTGGAAGCCTCGATCGAGGCCATGCAGCGCGCCGCCCGGGCCCTGCAGGCCAAGATCGAGCACTACCGGACGATCGAGGCGTCCCTTCAGACCGCAACCCAGACTACCGGAAGGAAAGCGCCATGCCCTTGAACACAGCCCCCACTCCGAGCCGCTACCAGCAGGGGCTCGCCCGACTGCGCGAAATCGACGGCGAGGCCGGCGAGCGGGTCGTCGACAGCCTTGCCGACATCGCACCCGACTTCGCACGCTACCTGATCGAGTTTCCCTTCGGCGACATCTACTCGCGGCCGGGCCTGGACCTGCGCAGCCGCGAGATCGCCGTGATCGCCGCCCTGACCGCCATGGGCAACGCCGCACCGCAGCTGAAGGTCCATCTGCAGGCCGCCCTCAATGTGGGCGTCAGCCGACCCGAGATTGTGGAAGTCATCATGCAGATGGCCGTCTATGCCGGCTTTCCGGCAGCCCTGAACGGCCTCTCGGCGGCCCGGGAGGTCTTCGCAGGGATCGATGCGGCAGCCTAGCGCGGGGCTTCCGCCGGCCGCACCGGCACAAACAGCCGCTCGTTGCCCCGCTGCACCAGCAGGGCCACGGTGCCGCCGCTGGCCTTGAAGGCCTCGCGGGCCTGGTCGATGGTGGCCACGGTCTTCCCTGCAATCGCCAGGATCACGTCGCCGGCCTGCACGCCGGCGAGCTGGGCCGGCCCTTCGACGACGTCGACCAGCACCCCCTCGACCACGCCGATGGCCAGGCGCTCGGCCGGCAGGAGCGGGCGCAGCTGCAGACCGAAGTGTCCCTGCAGGTAGGCGTCCCGCGGTGGCTGGGGTGGAAGGCTGACCGGCTTGCCGGCATCGCCCAGGGTCACCTCCAGGCGCAGGGAGCGCCCCTCCCGCCATACATCGAAGACCAGGTGCTGGCCCGGCTGGGCCAGCGTGACCAGGGTCTGCAGGTCGGCCGCAGCGGCGATGGGCCGGCCCTCCACCTTGAGGATCACGTCGCCGGGCAGCAGGCCCGCCTGGGCGCCGGGGCTGCCGCGCAGCGTGTCGAGCACCAGCGCGCCCATCGGCGCAGAGAGCTTGAACGCCTCCGACAGGGCCTGGTTCATCTCCTGCACCGTGACTCCGAGCAGGCCGTGGGAGACATGGCCGGTCGCCACGATCTGCTGCTGCACCTTCAGGGCGATGTCGATGGGGATGGCGAAGCTGAGGCCCTGGAATCCGCCGGTGCGGCTGTAGATCTGCGAGTTGATGCCGACCACCTCGCCGCGCGCATTGAACAGCGGCCCGCCGGAGTTGCCCGGGTTGACGGCCGCATCGGTCTGGATGAAGGGCACCCCGCTGCCATCGGGCAGGGAGCGCCCCTTGGCGCTGACCACCCCGGCGCTGACGCTGTTCTCGAAGCCGAAGGGCGAGCCGATGGCGAGCACCCACTGCCCCACCTGGAGCTCGGTCGGGTTGCCCACCTTCACGGTAGGCAGCTGCTTCGCGTCGATGCGCAGCACGGCGATGTCGGTGCGCTTGTCGCTGCCCAGTACCTGGGCACGGAACTCGCGCCTGTCGGTGAGCTTGACGACCACATCATGGGCGCTGGCGATGACGTGGGCGTTGGTCAGGATCAGTCCATCTTCGCTGACGATGAAGCCGGACCCCTGCCCCCTGACCGGCACCTGCATGCTGGCCCCGCTGCCGCCGAACTGCTGCTGGAAGCGGCGCAGGAACTGCTGCATCGAATCCGCGTCGGAGTCGTCGCTGGTCGGGTCGGCGGTTTCCGGCCCCACCGTCACCTGGCGCACGCCGCTGACGCTGATATTCACCACGGCCGGGCCGTAGCGCTGGGTGATCCGGGCGAAATCAGGCACGCCCACCGTGCCTACCGCCGCGGGTGGATCCGCCGCAGCCGGCGCAGCCACCGCGGGGGTACAGGTCAGGACAAGGGCGGCGAGCGCGCTGGAGACACTCGACGCAAGGCGGCGACGGGGAGCGAGGGTAAGCATGGGGCCAGGTTTCCGGGCAGGGACAGATGAGTGGCAGGCGTCTTGCGGCACACATTATGACGCGACTCACCGCCCGGAAAGTGCTCCCGCAGCGTAAATGCCCTCCAGCCGAACCGTCAGTCCGGGCCCCGCCCTACCCCGCCCCCGGCATTCTTGGCCAGCAGCACCGCCGCCACCAGGCGCCGGGCCGCCAGATCATTGGCGCTGCGCTGGGCCGCGAGATGGGTGGCCTGGGCCGTCACCACATTGAGAAAGCTCACCGTACCGGCCTTGTACTGGTTGAGGGCGATGCTCTCGGCCTCGGCGGCAGCGGCCACCGCGGCGGCCTGCTCGACCGCGGCCTCGTCCAGCAGCCGCGCGGCGGACAGGTTGTCCTCCACCTCCTGGAAGGCCACCAGCACGGTCTGGCGATAGGTGGCGACAGCCTGCTCCCAGCTCGCCTGGGCCTGGCCTACGGCGGCCTTCTTTGCGCCGGCATCGAAGATCGTCGCCGCCAGCGTGGGGCCCAGAGACCAGTAGCGGCTGGGCACGGTCAGCAAGTCCTCGATCTGGGAGCGACGGAAACCCGTCGACGCGCTCAGCCCCAGCACCGGAAAACGGGCAGCCTGGGCCGCGCCGATGGCGGCATTGGCAGCCGCCACCCGACGCTCAGCCGCGGCAATGTCGGGACGCCGCTCCAGCAGGGTCGAGGGCAGGCTGACCACCACCGGCACAGCGGGCAAGGCCGCGTTCGACACGGGCAGGCTGAAGCCGGCCGGTGCCTGCCCGGTCAGCACGGCCAGGGCATGTTCGTACTGGCTGCGCGACAGGCGCGCATCCAGCGCCGATGCGCGTGCGCTGCGCAACTGGCTCTCGGCCTGAACCACATCGGCCTTGCTGGCCACGCCAGCGCCGTAGCGGTTGCGGGTGAGCTCGAGGGAACGCTGGTAGGCCGCCACCGCCGCCTCGAGAAGCTGCTGCTGACGCTCGGCGGCACGTAGCTGGAAGTAGGTCTGGGCCAGGCTGGCATGGGCGGACAGGCGCGCCGCGGCGAGGTCGGCCTCGCTGGCCTGGACCCGCTCGTCGGCGGCCTCCACGTTGCGGGCGATGCGCCCCCACACGTCGGCCTCCCAGCTGGCGCTGGCACCGAGGCTGAAGCTGTTGCGCGGTGGCGCACTGCCGGCGGAGTCGGTGGCCGCCGAGGTGGCCGAGCGGGTTGCCCCGGCAGTGGCATTGATGGTCGGGAACCAGGACGCACGGGCCGCATCGGACAGGGCCCGGGCCTGGCGGTACTGGGCCTCGGCGAGGCGCAGGTTCTGGTTCGAAATATCGACCTTGTCCTGCAGGGCATCCAGCACCGGGTCACCGAAGGCCTTCCACCAGGTGTCGGAGGCCAGGGGCTCGTCCGGCGCGGCGGGCTTCCAGTCACCGGCCTCCTTGAAGGCGGCGGGGGTCTCCACCACCGGCCGCACGTAGTCCGGGCCGACGCTGCAGCCGGCCAGGCTCAAGGCACAAAGGAATGCGAGTACGGCCGGGCGAGCCGCAGGACGAGCTGCAGGGGCGGCTTCCGCCGCCGATCGGACATCGATCAATGTTCGTTCCCGGTTCAACTTAGGGCGGGCGGCTGAAGCCGCCCCTACAAAGGCCCCTACAGGCTTGTGGATGGTCCGGTCAGGCATGGGCAGGCAGGCTCCGCTGGCGGCGCAGCCGGTCGAGCATCACGAAGACGACCGGCGTGGTGTAAAGGGTGAGGATCTGGCTGAGGATCAGGCCGCCGACGATGGCGATCCCGAGGGGCTGACGCAGCTCGGCGCCGTCGCCGGTGCCGATGGCCAGCGGGATGGCGCCGAACAGGGCCGCCAGGGTGGTCATCAGGATGGGCCGGAAGCGCAGCAGGCCGGCGTGATGGATGGCATCGCGGGCGCTCTCGCCGTGGTGGCGCATGCGCTCGATGGCCACGTCGATCATCATGATGGCGTTCTTCTTGACGATGCCGATCAGCAGGATCACCCCGATCATGGCGATCAGGCCGAACTCGGTGTCCTTCGCCATCAGGGCCAGCAAGGCCCCCACCCCGGCCGAAGGCAGGGTGGACAGGATGGTGATGGGATGGATCAGGCTCTCGTAGAGCATGCCCAGCACGATGTAGATGGTGATGATGGCAGCGAGGATCAGGATGGGCTGGGAGCTCATGGACTTCTGGAAAGCCCCCGCCGAACCCTCGAAGCTGGTGCGGACGCCCACCGGCACGCCGATGCCGGCCAGGGCCTGGTTGATCGCCACCGTGGCCTCGCCGATGGACCGCCCCTCGGGCAGGGCGAAGCTGATCGTGGACGCCGCCGCCCCGCCCTGGTGGCTGACCGACAGGGGCGCCAGGGTGTTCTCGAAGCGGGCCAGCGCCGACAGGGGCACCTGGGCCCCGGTGGGGCTGACCAGGTTGAGGCGCGACAGGGATTCCGGCCCCTGCAGGTATTCAGGTGCGGCCTCGAGCACCACCCGGTACTGGTTGAGGGGGTTGTAGATGGTGGACACCTGGCGCTGGCCGTAGGCGTTGTTGAGCGCCGTGGTGGCGGCCCGCATGGTGATGCCGTAGCGGGCCAGGGCGTCCCTGTCGAACACCAGGGTGGTCTGGGGGCCGGAGTCCTGCTGGTCGGTGCTCACATCGGTGATCTCGTCCAGGCGGCTCATGGCATTGCGGATGCGCGGCTCCCACAGGCGCAGCTCGTCCAGGCTGTCGGACTGCAGGGTGAACTGGTAGGCGGAGTTGCTGGAACGCCCGCCGATCCGGATGTCCTGCACGGCGCTCAGGTAGAGGCTGGCCCCCGGCACCCGCGCCAGCTTCTTGCGCAGGCGTCCCACCACCGCCTCGGCTGACTCCTGGCGTTCGGCAATGGGCTTGAGGGTCACGAACATCGACCCGTAGTTGCGCTGCGAGCCGCCGGTGAAGCCGGTCACGGTGGCCACCGCGGGGTCGGCCCCGACGATGGCCAGGAAGATGTCCATCTTCTCCTTCATCGCCTGGAAGGAGATGGCCTGGTCGGCCTCCACGAAGCCGCGCAGGCGGCCGGTGTCCTGCTGCGGGAAGAAGCCCTTGGGGATGATCTGGTACAGATGCACGTTGAGGCCCACCGTGGCCAGCAGCACCAGCATGACGATCCAGCGGTGATCCAGGGCCCAGCCCAGGCTGCGCCGGTAGCCGCCGGCCAGGGCCTCCAGCGCGCCCCCCACCGCCCGGTCGATGCGGCCGCGCTCCCCCTCCGGCGGCCGTGGGCGGAGCAGGCGGGCGCACATCATCGGGGTGGTGGTGAGCGACACCAGCATCGACACCAGGATGGCCGCCGACAGCACCACCGCGAACTCCCGGAACAGGCGCCCGACGATGCCGCCCATGGCCAGGATGGGGATGAACACGGCAATCAGCGACAGGCTCATCGACAGCACCGTGAAGCCGATCTCCCGCGCTCCGCGCAGGGCCGCCTGGCGCGGCGGCATGCCCTCGTCCACGTGGCGGGAGATGTTCTCCAGCACCACGATGGCGTCGTCCACCACGAAGCCGGTGGCGATGGTGAGGGCCATCAGCGACAGGTTGTCGAGGCTGAAGCCGGCCAGGTACATGATGGAAAAGGTCCCCACCAGGGACACCGGCACCACCACGCTGGGGATGAGGGTGGCCCGCCAGTTGCGCAGGAACAGGAAGACCACCATCACCACCAGGGCCACCGAGATGACCAGCGTGCGCTCCACCTCGCGCAGGGAGCCGCGGATGGTGGGGGTGCGGTCCATCACCACGTCCAGGTCGATGGCCGGCGACACGCTGGCGCGCAGATGGGGCAGCAAGCCGGTGACCCGGTCCACCGTCTCGATGATGTTGGCGCCGGGCTGGCGATTGACCATCAACAGCACGCCGGGGCGGCCGTTGGCATAGCCATAGTTGCGGTCGTTCTCGACCCCGTCGCGGACCCGCGCCACGTCGCCCAGGCGCACCGCCGAGCCGTTCTTCCAGGAGATGATCATCGGCCGGTATTCGGCCGCCGTGCGGGCCTGGTCGTTGGCCCCCACCTGCCAGGCCTGCTCGCCGTCCTCCAGCACGCCCTTGGGGCGGTTCACGTTGGCGCCGACCAGGGCGCTGCGCACGTCGTCCAGGTTGAGCCCGGCCGCGGCCAGGCGGGCCGGGTCGGCCTCCACCCGCACCGCCGGCAGCGAGGCGCCACCGATCGACACCTGCCCAACCCCATCCACCTGGGCCAGGCGCTGGGCCAGCACCGTGGAGGCCGCGTCATAGAGCTGGCCCTGGGTGAGGGTCGCCGAGGTGAGCGCGAGGATGATGATGGGCGTCTCGGCCGGGTTCACCTTGCGGTAGGTGGGGTTGTTGGGCAGGCTCGTCGGCAGCTGGCCGCGGGAGGCGTTGATGGCCGCCTGCACCTCGCGGGCGGCGCTGTCGATGTTCTTGGAGAGCTCGAACTGCAGGGTCACGCGGGTCGTGCCGAGGGACGAGTTGGAGGTCATCTCGGTGACCCCGGCGATCTGTCCGAGGATCCGCTCCAGCGGCCCGGCCACCGTCGCCGCCATGGTCTCCGGGCTCGCGCCGGGCAGGTTGGCGGACACCGAGATGGTCGGGTAATCCACCTGGGGCAGCGGCGACACCGGCAGCAGGCGGAAGGCGATCGCCCCCGCCAGGGCCACCGCCAGGGTCAGCAGGGTGGTGGCCACCGGCCGGAAGATGAACAGGCGGGAGAGGTTCATGCCGGCCTCCCCCGGCCGGGGCCCCCTGTCGGGGCGGCTTCAGCCGCCCGTGGACTCCGCTCAGGCACCTGTGGGCGGCTGAAGCCGCCCCGACAGCCGCCCCCACGCGGAGAATTGTCCGGCGTTCTCATGCCGTCCTCCGCGCCAAGCGGTCGAAGGCCAGGTAGATCACCGGCGTGGTGAACAGGGTCAGCACCTGGCTGACCAGCAGCCCGCCCACCATCGTGATGCCCAGCGGCTGGCGCAGTTCCGAGCCGACGCCGGTGCCCAGCATCAGCGGCAGCGCGCCCAGCAAGGCTGCCAGGGTGGTCATCAGGATCGGCCGGAAGCGCAGCAGGCAGGCCTGGAAGATCGCCTCCCGCGGAGCCAGGCCCTGGTTGCGCTCGGCGTCGAGGGCGAAGTCGATCATCATGATGGCGTTCTTCTTGACGATGCCGATCAAGAGCACGATGCCGATGATGCCGACGATGCCCAGCTCGCTGCGCGCCAGCAGCAGCGCCAGCAACGCCCCCACCCCGGCCGAGGGCAGGGTGGACAGGATGGTCACCGGGTGGATGTAACTCTCGTAGAGCACGCCCAGCACGATGTACATGGTCACCACCGCCGCCAGGATCAGCAGCAGGGTGTTGGTCAGCGATGCCTGGAAGGCCAGCGCCGCGCCGCGGAAGCTGGTCTCGATGCTGGCCGGCATCTGCAGGTCGCGCTCCACCCCGCGGATGGCCTCCACCGCGTCGCCGAGCGCCGCGCCGGGCGCCAGATTGAAGGACACCGTCACCGCCGGGAACTGGCCGATGTGATTGACCGCCAGGCTCGCCGGCCGCTCCACCACCCGCGCCACCGACGACACCGGCACCTGCACCCCGCCGGTGCCCGGCACATAAAGGCTGGCGATGGCGCCCGGGCCTTTGCGGAACTCGGGCTGCACCTCGAGCACCACCCGGTACTGGGTAGCCTGGGTGAAGATGGTGGAGATCAGGCGCTGGCCGTAGGCGTTGTAGAGGGCGTTGTCGATGGCCGCGGTGCTCACCCCGAGGCGCGCAGCGGCGGCCCGGTCGATCTCGACCCAGGCCTGCAGCCCCTTGTCCTGCAGGTCGCTGGCCACGTCGGCCAGTTGCGGCAGGGTCTTCAGGCGCTCCACCAGGCGCGGCACCCATTCAGCCAGGGCGGCACTGTCCGGCGACTGCAGGGAGAACTGATACTGGGTGCGGCTGACCCGGTCCTCGATGGTCAGGTCCTGCACCGGCTGCATGTAGAGGGTGATGCCGGCCACCTTCCGGACCTCCGGCGCCAGCCGGCGGATCACCGCGCTGGCGCTGGCATCACGCTCGGCCAGCGGCTTGAGGGTGATGTTCATGCGCCCGCTGTTGAGGGTGGCGTTGGTGCCATCCACCCCGATGAAGGACGACAGGCTGGCCACCGCCGGGTCCTTCAGCACCACCTCGGCGAGGGCCTGCTGGCGCTCCGCCATGGCGCCGAAGGAAATCGACTGGTCGGCCTCGGTGATGCCCTGGATGGCCCCCGTGTCCTGCACCGGGAAGAAACCCTTGGGCACCGCCACGTAGAGCAGCACGGTGAGACCGAGGGTGGCCGCCGCCACCAGCAGGGTCAGGCCCTGGCGCTCGAGCACCCATTCCAGCATCACCCCGTAACGGGCGATGACCCGCTCGAAGAACGCCCCGACCGCCCGGTTGAGGCGCCCCTGTTCGGACTCCGGCACGTGGCGCAGCAGCCGGGCGCACATCATCGGGGTGAGGGTCAGGGACACGAAGGCGGAGATCAGGATGGCGATGGCCAGCGTGATGGCGAACTCGCGGAACAGCCGCCCCACCACGTCACCCATGAAGAGCAGCGGGATCAGCACCGCGATCAGCGAGAAGGTCAGCGAGATGATGGTGAAGCCGATCTGCTTCGCCCCCTTGAGGGCCGCCTGCATGGGCGGCTCCCCCTCCTCCACGTAGCGGGCGATGTTCTCGATCATCACGATGGCGTCGTCCACCACGAAGCCGGTGGAGATGGTGAGCGCCATCAGGGTGAGGTTGTTGAGGCTGAAACCGGCCAGGTACATGACCCCGAAGGTGCCGACCAGGGACAGGGGCACCGCCACGCTGGGGATGATGGTGGCCGGCACGCTGCGCAGGAACAGGAAGATCACCATCACCACCAGGGCCACGGCGAACATC
This sequence comes from Zoogloea sp., assembly GCA_009026175.1. Classification (GTDB taxonomy): domain Bacteria; phylum Pseudomonadota; class Gammaproteobacteria; order Burkholderiales; family Rhodocyclaceae; genus Zoogloea. The sequence continues at coordinate 13,412 of WBTZ01000071.1, forward strand.
AGCTCCACCTGCACATCGTGCACCGAGGCGCGGATGGTGGTGGTGCGGTCGGACAGCACCCGCAGCTCGAGCGAAGCCGGCAGGCTGGCGGTCATCTGGGGCAGCAGCGCGGTGACCCGGTCGGCCACCTCGATCACGTTGGCGCCGGGCTGGCGCTGCACGTTGATGATCACCGCCGATGTCTGATCGGCCCAGGCGGCGAGGCGGATGTTCTCGGCGTCGTCCTTGAGGGTGGCCACGTCGGACAGGCGCACCGGGTTGCCGTTCTTGTAGGCGACGATCAGGCCGCGGTACTCGTCGGCCGACTTGAGCTGGTCGTTGGCATCGAGGGTGGACGAGCGCTGGGGCCCGTCGAAGCTGCCCTTGGCCTGGGTCACGTTGGCATTGGCCACCGCAGTGCGGATGTCTTCCAGGCCCAGCCCGTAGGCCGCCGCCGCGGTGGGATTGACCTGCACCCGCACCGCCGGGCGGCGCCCGCCGGCGATGCTCACCAGGCCCACCCCCGGCACCTGGGAGATCTTCATCGCCAGGCGGCTTTCCACCAGGTCGTGGATGCGCGTGATGGGCAGGCTGGTCGAGGTCACCGCGAGGGTCAGGATGGGCGCGTCAGCCGGATTCACCTTGCTGTAGGTGGGCGGCGCCGGGAGGTCGTTGGGCAGCAGGCTGGAGGCCGCGTTGATGGCGGCCTGCACCTGCTGCTCGGCCACGTCCAGGCCCATCGACAGGGTAAAGCGCAGGGTGATCACCGAGGCGCCGCCGGAGCTGCTGGACGACATTTCATCCAGCCCCGGCATCTGGCCGAACTGGCGCTCAAGGGGCGCGGTGACCGCCGAGGTCATTACATCCGGGCTGGCGCCCGGGTACAAGGTCTTGACCTGGATGGTGGGGTAATCCACCTCGGGCAGGGCCGAGATGGGCAACAGCCGGTAGGCGACGAAGCCCACCAGCAGGATGGCGACCATCAGCAGCGAGGTCGCCACCGGCCGCAGGATGAACAGACGGGACGGATTCATGAACGCCGCCCGTCAGTGGGCCGACCGGCCACCAGGGCCGCCGCGCTTCCTTTCCCGTCCGGGGGCATTCACCGCCTTGGCATCGATGGGCTCCACCCGGGCGCCATCCTTCAACTTGTCGAGGCCGTCCACCACCACCTTGTCACCGGCGGCGAGGCCCTCCTCGACGGCGGCCTTGCCCGCGTCCGCCGGGCCCAGCCGGACCGGCACCGCGCTGACCTTGCCCTCGTCGCCGAGGCGATACACGAAGCTGCCCTTGCTGCCCTGCTGCACCGCCGCCGTCGGCACGGTGACCACGTCGGTCAGGGTATCCAGCAACAGGCGCACATTGACGAACTGGTTGGGGAAGAGGCTGCCGTCCTTGTTGTCGAAGTCGGCCTTGAGCTTCACGGTGCCGGTGGCGGAGTCGATCTGCGCATCCACGGCCAGCAGACGCCCCTCGGCCAGGCGGTTCTTCATCTCCCGGTCCCAGGCCTCGACCTTGAGCCCCTTGCCCTCGCGCAGCCGTTTGCGGATGCCCGGCAGGCGCTCCTCGGGCACCGCGAAGACCGCGGTGATCGGCGTCATCTGGGCGATGGTGACCAGACCGGCTGCATCCGAGGCCTTGACCATGTTGCCCGGATCCACCGCGCGCAGCCCGACCCGGCCGGAGATCGGTGCCTTGATGGTGGTGTAGGACAGCTGCAGCTCGGCGCTCTTCACCGCCGCCTCATCAGCCTGCACCGTGCCTTGGTACTGGCGCACCAGGGCGTCCTGGGTATCGACCTGCTGCTTCGCGATGGAGTCCTGGGCCAGCAGGCCCTTGTAGCGCTCGAGGTCGAGCCTGGCGTTCCTCAGCAGCGCGGCATCCCGGGCCAGCTGGCCACGGGCTTGGTCGAGGGCGGCCTTGAAAGGCTCCGGGTCGATGCGGGCGATCAGGTCGCCGGCCTTGACCGCCTGGCCCTCGGTGAAGCGCACCTCCAGCAGCGGGCCATCCACCCGGCTGCGCACGGTGACCAGGTTGCGCGGGACCACGTTGCCGAGGGCCGGCACCGTGACGCGCACCTCGCCAGTCCCCAGGGTCTCCAGGGTCACCGGCACCGGGCGCTCACCGCGCATGCCGGCCCCCCCCCGTTGTCCGGCGGCCTCCTTGCCAGCGCCGCTGTCGTCCGGTGCGCCTCCCCGGTACGCGTAATAGCCGCCGCCTGCGGCGAGGGCCAGGCCCACGATCCAGGGCCACAGGCGATTACGTTTGGGAGCGGGCGATGCACTTGCAGGAGACGGGCTGGACATGAATGGCTTTCAGGGAAAACTCCGGCTCGCCGGCCGGATCGGCAGGACACGAATGCTACACGATGGGCCTTCGCGACTGCCTAATGACCCGCGTCCCCCCGAAAACGATCCCCGCAGTGCAAAAAAAGACCGGTATTGCCTCTTCGCTGGAAGGACCCCCTGTGAGACACTTTTTTTGACGTTTTAACCCTCCCGTCGTAGGGGATTTGAATCATAGTCAGAGTGTGCTGCAGTGCACACCCAATTGGAGAGTTACACCATGCCGCCTGTGCCGGCCCCCTCGCAGCCCAGTCCCGAGGACTTGCTGTCCATCATCCGCGTACAAACCGAGATCGCTCGCCTGGGGCTGGACCTCGACGCGGTGATGGCATTGGCCGTCAGAGCCTGCATGGAACTCTCCGGGGCGGACGGCGCCGCGGTGGAGATCGCCGAGGGCCCGCTGATGATCTACAAGGCCGCCGCGGGCTCCGCGTCGGCCCAGGTCGGTCTGAGCGTCAATGCCGAGCACAGCCTGTCAGGACTCTGCGTGCAGACCGGCGTCCCCCTGTGGTGTGACGACGCAGAAAGCGATCCGCGGGTGGACATCGACGCCTGCCGCCGGGTCGGCCTGCGCTCCATGGCCGTGGTGCCCCTGCGCCACGACACCGAGACCGTGGGGGTGCTCAAGGTCCTGTCCCTGCAGCCTGCAGCCTTCGGCAGCCGCCAGATCGAGATCCTCAAGCTGATGGCCGATCTGCTCGCCGCATCCATGTACTTTGCCGCCCGCTGCGGCAAGGACGCCCTGTTCCACCGGGCCACCCACGACCTTCTCACCGGCCTGGCCAACCGCTCCCTGTTCATCGACCGTCTGCGCAACGCCTTGCTGCAGGCCGACCGGGAAGGCAACCAGACCGGCGTGCTGATGGTGGACATGGACGAACTCAAGAAGATCAACGACCGCTACGGCCACCGCATCGGTGACATCGCCATCCGCGAATTTGCCAGCCGCCTGCTGGGCGGCGCACGCCGCTCCGACACGGTGGCGCGGCTGGGGGGCGACGAATTCGGCGTGGTGCTCAGCCCCACCGCCAGCTCCGACGGCCTGCGCGCCAGCACCGACCGGCTGATCCGGCAGGTCCAGGGGCCGCTGGTGGTGGACGGCCGCCAGATCGACCTGGGCGCCAGCTTCGGCGCCGCGCTGTACCCCAACGATGCCACCGACATCGAAGCCCTGCTGGAGAAGGCCGACCAGGCCATGTACGTCACCAAGCGGGAACGCAAGAGCCAGGCGGCTCACTGAGGCTGGCCGTAGGAGCGGCTTCCGCCGCCCAGGGACCCGGGATCCGGCTTCAACCTCCGCGGGCAGCTGAAGCCGCCCCGGCACGGAACCTCGCCCTGCCCTTCTGCCTCCAGCGCAGCCAGCCGGTCACCAGCAGCACGGCCGGCAACAGGCCTGCGATGCAGGCCAGCAGGCGGCCGGCCAGGCCGAAGGCCTCACCGTTGTGCAGGGGTGCATCCAGGCCATGAAGCCGTCGCCAGCACTCCCCGCCCGAGGCTCGCGGACCTGCAGCACGGCGCCGCTGGACGGATCGATCCACACCTGGGCCCGGGGAAAGCGCCGGCCCGGTTCGCCCGGCGTGTGGAAGCGCACCGAGATGGGCCTGCCTGCCGCACCCGGCGTCTCGACCCAGCGCAATTCGCCCTGCGGAAACTCACGGCGGGCGATGGACACCGCAGCATCCAGGGACAGGATGGGCGCCCCCTCCTCCACCAGGCCGGCCGGTGCGCGGTAGAACGGAGTCAGCGGCGAGAAGGCCTCAACCCCGCCCCGGGCCAGTTCCGGCAGGCCCAGCATGCTGCCGGTAAAGGCCAGCACGGCGAGCACGATCCCCCCATAGACCCCCGAGAGGACATGCAGATCGTAGGTGCATCGCACCACGCCCGGGCGCAACTGCGGCTTCAGCGCAGCCGCCAGGCGGGCCCGGCTCGGCCACCACAGCACCACGCCGCTGAGCAGGGAGGCCAGCAGCACCAGCCCTCCGTAGCCCACCACGTCCTTGCCCGCCTGCCCGAGCAGCAGGGTGTAGTGCAGGTCGTACAGCCAGGTGACCGCGTAGTCGCCCCAGAAGCGCCGGCTGGTTTCTTCGAGGGTGCTCGGGTCGAGGGTCAGCATCAGCGGTGCAAAGCCCCGTCCGGCCGTTTCCGGCGGATTGTAGTAGCGCACCATCAGGGGCCGCTGCGGCCCCAGCGGCAGTTCGATCCGCCAGGGGCCGGTCCGCTCCGGATGAAGCTCGCGCAGCCGGGCCAACACCGCATCCGGCGAAGGCGGCGTGGCAGGCCGCGCCACCCGGATCGCCGGGTTGAGCAGGCCATCCAGCTCCGGGTAGAACACCAGCACGCTGCCGGTCAGCCCCAGCAGCGCGAACAGCAGCCCGGCCACCAGCCCGAGCCAGAGGTGGACGTTCAGCCAGCGGCGGCGGGCAGCGGCGCGCACGGACTCGCCGGCCGGCTCAGAACTTCACGGCCAGCGTGCCATACACGCTGCGCGGCGTGCCCGGCGCGTGCAGGCTCTGGGCGCCGTCCCACCACACGTACTCGCTGTAGCGGTCGAACAGGTTTCGCACCATCAGCTCCACGCTCAGCGCCGGGCTCAGGCGGTAGGCGGCGGACAGGTTCACATGGGTGTAGCCGCCGAACTTGCCGGTGGCATTGGTCCGCTCCAGGTAGTAGCTGGTCTGGCCGTTGAGCCAGGCCGACAGGCGCAGGGCCTCGCTGGCCTGGTAGTCGGAGCCGGCGGCGTAGAGCAGCTGCGGCACGTGGTCGATCTCCTTGCCCAGGCTGGCCGGCGAGGACGAATCCGCCTGCAGGATCTTCGAGCGCTGGATGGCCGTGGATGCCCACAGGCCGAGGGTCGCGGTGGGCCGCGCGTTGATCTGCAGGTCGATGCCCTGGCGACGGGTCTGGCCGATGTTCTCGGCGTCGTTGGCCGGGTCGTTGAGCTTGCGGCGGGCTTCGTTGGAGGCCGTCTGGCGCCACACCGCGACACGCCCGTCGAGCCAGGCCAGCGGCCGGAACTTGAGGCCGGCCTCCAGCCCCTCGTTGATCGACGGGGACAGGCTGGCGTTCTGGTTCACCCTGTAGGAGGCGGTGCCCACGCCCACCTGGAAGCTGCGCCCCCAGTTGCCATACACCGACCACGCCTCCGACGGCGCATACACCGCCGACAGCTTGGGCTGCTTGATGTTGCCGTAGTCGTTGACGTCGTAGTTCCGGCCATTGAGCAGGTTGGTATAGCTGCCATCCACCCGGTCGATCCGGAAGGCGGGCGTCAGGGTCAGGCCCGGCAGGGGTTTCACCACGGCCTGCACGAAGGCCCCGGCGGTATTGAAGTCGAACTGCTGGTTGCGGGTCTGGCTCTGGCGGACCTGGGCCAGGGTGGTGTAGCGCTGGCTGCGGTTGTCCTGGTGCTCGACATCCACGCCGCCCATCACGGCCAGGTCGCCGACCAGCGTCCTGCCGGCGCGCCAGGTCAGGGTGGTGGAGGCGCCGGTGTGGGTTTCGGCGACGATGCGCTCCTGCTGGGCCGCCCCGGCCGAGAACTTCACGAAGCGCCGGTCATCCAGGTTGTTCAGGTAGACCTGGCCCGTCCAGAACAGGCGCTCGCCGAGCTCCGATTCCCCCTGCAGGGCAAACTGGCTCACCTGGCGGCGGTCCTCGTCGGTGGCGTTGTGGACGGGCGACTGGTCCGGATTGGCCTTGACCTGGGCCTGGGTCAGGTAGCCCGCCTCGTCGGCGGTGGCGGTGTAGTGGCGGGCGATCAGGCCGAAGCGGGACGTGCCGCCAGCCGGGGTGACGAACCACTTGCCCGAGAAGCTGCCGCTCTCGGCATTGGCGTGGTCGCGATAGCCGTCGGTCCGGTTCAGGGAGACCGCGTAGTTCTGGGCCAGCCCGTCCTTCTCGATGCCGGCGGCCGCCTGCAGTTCGCGGGTGGCGAAGCTGCCCACGGTCGCCCGGCCCAGCAGGTAGTTGCCACCGCTCCTGGTCGTGATGTTGGCGTTGCCGGCGATGTTGTGCAGCCCGTAGCGCGGATCGTTGGTGCCCCGCACCACCTCGATGGATTCGATGTCCAGGCGCGGCGCCAGGTCGATGTAGGGCATGTTGCCGTCGTTGCTGTTGGACGGCACGCCGTCGATCAGCAGCTTGACCGCGTTGATCTCGCCTTCCCCGTTGAAGGCCCGCAGGGAGAACTTGCCGGAGGTGGTGCCCTGCCCGAACTGGGTCAGCATCACCCCGGGCACCTGGCCGAAGAGCTCCCAGTTGTTGCTCGTCACCTGGCTCTCGATGCGCTCGGTCGGCAGCACATCCACCGAGGTCAGCAGACGCTTCGCCTCCAGGGGGCCACCGGCGCTAGCGCTGACCACCACCTGGCCGAGGGTCAGCACGGTGCTGTCCCCCGGCGCAGCGTCGGCAGCCAGCGCACCGGAGGCGGGAAACAGGCCGCTGGCGAGGGCCATGGCGAGCGCGAGGGGGATGGGGCGAAGGACGGACATCGTTTTTCCTGGAGAGTCGGCAACGGGTGCGGACTCTAGCAAGAGCAGGCGGAGTGGAAACTTGATCCAGACCAGAATCGGGCCCCCTGCGACACCATGTCGCACACCGCACATGTCCATTGACACACATCAAGCCCGGCCCCACGCCCATTTCGGGATAATCGCCCAATCCCGCTCCAAGCTCCCGACCATCCGCCTCAGCTGGCAGCCGCCAGCCCCCCTCCGGATTGAACTCCTTCACTCGACGCCTGCTGGCCGGCAACCTCCTGATCGTTCTCCTGATCTCCACCCTTGCCGGCTGGGCCGCCTGCTCGACCAACGAGCGTCACCGGGAACTCGCCCTCGCAAGAACGCAGAACCTCTCCCAGGTGCTTGAACGCTACGTGGCGTCCCTGATTGCCAAAGGCGACGTCGTCCTCTCGGCCATGGTCCAGATCCACCAGAGCGGCCTGAGCAGCCGCCGGGGCCACTCCGAGTCGATGGAGGCCGCTGCCGCCCGCCGCTTTCTCGCAGAAACGCCCGAGCTGGGCAGTGTTCACCTGACCGACGCCGACGGCCGCATCCAGCTTGAGCATGGCACCCTCCTCAACATGGGCGAAGGCCGCTTCTTCCAACAGATAAGGGCTGCTCGGCGCGGCGAGCTGGTGATCTCCGAGCCCACGCAGAGCCAGGAGTCGGGGCAATGGGGGCTGATCCTGGGCCGGCGCCTCGAAAGGCAGGACGGCAGCTTTGCCGGCGCGGCCCTGGCCTTCATCTCGTCGCAGCACCTGAGCAGTGTGTTTGCGAAGCTTGACCTGGGAGCCCACGGCGCCATCTCCCTGCGCAGCGGCAGCCTGCGCCTGATCGCCCGCCACCCGGAAGCGTCGCCCAACGGCAGCGCCATCGGCACCAACACGGTCTCCAACCAGCTGAAGGAAGCCATCCACGCCTATCCGCTGGCGGGTTCGTACGTGGCCCCCACCGCCCTCGACGGCATAGAGCGGATCAATGCCTACCGTAAAGTGTCCGACTACCCCCTGCACGTCATCGTCGGTATCTCGACCGAGACCTGGCGCGATGCGGCCCGGCGCGACATGACCGGGCTGGCCGGCCTCGCCGCCAGTGCGGTATTGATCACCTTGCTGTTTTCGTGGCTGCTGCACCAGGCCTGGATGCGCAAGGATCTGGGAGCTGCCGCGCTGACCCTGGAAAGCGAACGCAACCGGATGCTGCTGCGCAACGCCAGCGACGGCATCCATATCCTGGACCCACGCGGGCAGATCCTGGAAGTCAGCGACTCGTTCTGCGACATGCTTGGCTACGCCCGCAGCGAGTTGCTGCACATGAACGTCCGGCAATGGGAAGCACAAGCGTCGCCGAGCAGCGTCGCGACGGAGATGCACAAGATCCTCGGCCAGCATCGCAGCCTTGTGTTCGAGACCCGTCACCAGCGCAGCGACGGGCAGATCCGCGACGTGCAGATCCACGCCGTGGCGGTGGAGTTCAACGGCCAGCCCGCCATCTATTGCTCCGCCCGCGACATCACCGAACACAAGGCCATCGTCGAGGCCCTGCGCCTGAGCGAGCACCGTCTCCAACTGGCCTCCGAGGCGGGCGAAATCGGCCTGTGGGGCGTGGACCTGGGCTCGGGCATGGCCTGGCGTTCGCCCCGTCATGCCCGCATCTTTGGCTACCCGGACAATCGTGGCGCCTGGAGCCTCAAGATCCTGCTCGATCACGTGGTCTCCGCCGACCGGGCCGCGGTGGCCGCCACCATCGACCAGGTCTGTCACCGGGGCCAGGTCGCCTGGGAAGCCCGCATCATCCGCAAGGACGGCGTCGAGCGCTGGATCAGCGCCAAGGGCGAAGCGGTACACAATGACGCGGGCGAACTGATCCACCTCCTTGGAACAGTCGTCGACATCACGGACAGCAAACAGACCGAGATCCGGCTCGCCTGCCTCAATGCCTCCCTCGAGACCCTGGCCGTACGCGACCCGCTCACCGGCCTCTACAATCGCCGCTTCCTGGACGAGACCCTCCGCCAGGTGATGACGGCCGCCCGCCGGGGGTGCTTTCCAGTCAGCGTGATCCTCGTCGATATCGATCATTTCAAGACCGTCAATGACACCCTGGGCCACAAGGCCGGAGACCGCATCCTGCAGGCCGTCGGCAATTTCCTGCTGCGCCAGGTGCGCGACAGCGACACGGCCTGCCGCTACGGGGGCGAAGAGTTCCTGCTGGTGCTGCCCCGCACGGACGCCGACCAGGCCCTGCTGCGGGCCGACACCTTGCGCCAGGGGTTGGCCAGACTGGCCGTCAGCGTGGAAGGCCAACCGCGGTTCATCACCATCTCGGCCGGCGTGGCAAGCAGTCCGGACGACGGCAACACCCCGGAGAGCCTGATCGGCAGGGCCGATGCCGCCCTGTACGCGGCCAAGCGCTCAGGCCGGAACTGTGTCCGCGACGGCAGGGCAATCCAGGCACTCAGCGAGGGCTGACGCAGAAAGCAGAAAAGCAGGCGGACGGGCACCCTCAAACTGCCTTAGGATGCAGCCCTTCAGGCTCGCAGACCATCCTTCACGGCCCATGCATCCCGTTCCGCCCAAACCGCTCCCGCCCCCCGGGGACGACGCCCTCGACCAGGCCCGCCGGGATTTCCTCGCAGCGGGCCACACCCTGGAGAACATCCGTCGGGATTTCCCCGAGTGGCATCGGGGGCGCCCGCGCTACCTGCTGTGGGCGATCGACGCAGACCGCCCCGCGATTCGTGAAAACGTGGCACGTGCCGCCCACCATCTGCAAGACATACTCCTCGCGGACTATGTCCGCCAGCCCCACATCACCCTGGCCCTGTGCGGCTTCCCCACCGACGAACCGCAGCAGGACGATGACTTCGGCCCCTCGGCACTGCTGGCACAGCTCAAGGCCCTGCGGCGCGCGGCCTGCGCCCCGTTCATGCTGCAGATCGGCCAGCTCGCCAGCTTCTCGTCCGCGCCCTTTCTTGCCGCACAGGACCTGGAAGGCGGCCTCGGCGTGCTCCACGACGCCTTGTCCCCCACGACGCATCCGAGCGGCGGCCCCTATGTGCCCCACGTCACCGTGGGCCTCTACAAAGGACGCTATCCCACGCCGCAGGTCCAGGCCCGGCTGGATGCCCATGCGGCCCGGCCCGTGCTGTGCCCGGTCGACCGGATCAGCCTGATGAGCTATGCCGCGTCCGAGATCGGCGGTCCGCTGGCCCATCTGGCCGATTACGACCTCGCCAGCCAGGTGCTGGTGTGGCACGACGACCCACTCCACCTCAAGCTCCAGGCGGCATCCAGCTCAAGCACCGGAATTCGTTCACATCCGGACGGCAGCGCGATCCACTAGAGTGAATCAGTCCCGTCCCCAGAGCGCCGAGCCCATGCCTCACCCGCGCAGCCTGACCACCCCCCACCGCGCGATCCTCCGGATCGTGGTGGTGTATGCGCTGGCTGCCGGAGCCTGGATCGTCCTCTCCGACAAGCTCCTCTTCCTGGCCGGCCTGAACGCCGACACGGCGCTGATCAGCATCCTCAAGGGCCTGTTCTTCGTGGGCGTCACCTCGCTGCTGCTGTACGGCATGCAGCGCCGAGCCTGGGAACGCCACACCCGCGCGATCACCGAGCGCCTGAACGCCCTGAACCTGCTCGAGACGGTGACCAACGCCTCCGAAGACGCGATCTTCGCGAAAGACCGGCAAGGCCGCTACCTGGTCCTCAACCGGGCCGCCAGCCGCTTCCTCGGCAAACCGCCCCACCAGGTCATCGGCCAGGACGACCGGGCCCTCTTTCCACCGGCTCAGGCAGAGATGCTCCTCGCCATCAACGCACGCATCGTCGCCGAGAAGCTCACCACCACCCACGAGGAGGCAGTGGACACCAGCAGCGGTCCGCGCATCTTCCTGGCCACCAAGGGGCCCCTCCTGAACGAGGACGGCACGGTGCTCGGCACCTTCGGCATTTCCCGGGACATCACCGAGAGCAAACAGGTGCAGGACGAACTGGCCCGCCATCGGGTGCGCCTCGAGAGCCTGGTGGCGCAACGCACCGCCGAGCTCGGGGCGGCCAAGGAGGCTGCCGAGGCGGCCAACATCGCCAAGAGCGTCTTCCTGGCCAACATGTCCCACGAGATCCGGACGCCGCTCGGCGCCATCGCCGGCCTGACCCACCTGATCCGCCAGGCGGGCCTGCCCCACGAGCAGCACGAGCGCCTCGACAAGCTCGAGATGGCCGGCAAGCACCTGCTCGGGGTCATCAATGCCATCCTCGACCTGTCCAAGATCGAAGCCGGCAAGTTCTTCATCGACGAGGCCCCCGTGCATCCGGAGGCCCTGCTCGCCGACGTCGCCTCGCTGATCCACGACCGGGCACGCAGCAAGGGCCTCACCCTGGGCACCGAGTGCGGTCCAATGCCGCACAACCTGCTCGGCGATCCCACCCGGATCCGCCAGGCGCTGCTGAATTTCGCCGTCAATGGCATCAAGTTCACCGAGAAGGGCAGCGTGCGCATCAGCGCCAGGGTGGTCGAACAATCCGATCACGATGCCCTGCTGCGCTTCGAGGTGGCCGACACCGGCATCGGCATCGCTCCTGAAGCCCTGGCCCGCCTGTTCAGCGCCTTCGAGCAGGCCGACAACAGCATCTCCCGCAAATATGGTGGCACCGGCCTCGGCCTGGCTCTCTCCCGCAAACTGTCCCAGCTCATGGGGGGCGACGCCGGCGCCGACAGCCAGCCCGGCATCGGCAGCACCTTCTGGCTGAGCGTGCGGCTGCGCAAGTCGGCGCAGGATGCCAGCCCCCAGACGCCTCCGGCACCTGGCCAGGCCATCCTGGAACTGCAGCGCGATCATGCCGGTCGTCACATCCTGCTGGTCGAGGACGAACCCGTGAACCGGGAGATCGGCAAGCTGGTCCTGGAGGATGCGGGCCTCACCGTGCACCTTGCCGAGGACGGAGAGGCCGCCCTGGAGCGGATCAGTGCGCAGCACTTCGACCTGATCCTGATGGACATGCAGATGCCGCGCATGGACGGCCTCGCCGCTACCCGGGCGATCCGGGCCCTGCCCGGGGGGCAGCAGCCCCCCATCGTCGCGCTGACCGCCAACGCCTTCGCCGAAGACCGCATGCGCTGCTGCGATGCCGGCATGGACGACTTCCTCTCCAAGCCCTTCGAGCCGGAACAGTTCTACTCGGTCATCCTGCGCTGGCTGTCGCGCAAAAGCTGAAGCCGATACCGCCGGGCAGTACAATGCGCGCCCTGCCGACCAGGACCACGCCATGCCCATCCACCTGCTGCCCGACCACCTGATCAACCAGATCGCCGCCGGCGAGGTCGTCGAACGCCCCGCCTCGGTGCTCAAGGAAGTCCTGGAGAACGCCATGGATGCAGGCTCCACGGTGGTGGACGTGCAGCTCGAGCAAGGCGGCGTGCGGCGCATCCGGGTCGCCGACGACGGCTGCGGCATCCCGAAGGACGAACTGCCCCTGGCCCTGGAGCGCCACGCCACCAGCAAGATCGCCAGCCTCGACGACCTCGAGCGGGTCGGCACCATGGGCTTCCGTGGCGAAGCCCTGGCCGCCATCGCCGCCGTCTCGCGGATGAGCATCACCAGCCGCGCCGACGGCGCCCCCCACGCCTGGCGCATCGACGCCGACCCCCGCGAGCTGGCCCCGGCCGCCCTCAACCACGGCACCGTGATCGACGTGGCCGACCTGTATTTCAACACCCCCGCCCGGCGCAAGTTCCTGAAGAGCGAAGGTACCGAGTTCGCCCACTGCGACGACGTGTTCCGCCGCGTCGCCCTGGCCCGCCCGGACGTGGCCCTGCAGCTCACCCACAACGGCCGGGTCAGCCAGCGCCTGCCCGCCGGCACCCGCGAAGCGCGGGTGCGGGCCCTCCTCGGTGACGACTTCCTGGCCGCCGCCCGCGCCGTCGAGGCCGAGTCCGGCCTGCTCCGCGTACACGGCTTCGCCTCCCTGCCGGCCTATTCCCGCAGCAGCCGGGACGCCCAGTTCTTCTACGTGAACGGCCGCTTCGTACGCGACAAGCTGGTCACCCATGCCATCCGCGAGGCCTACGCCGACATCCTGCACGGCAGCCGCCACCCGGCCTATGTGCTGTTCCTCGAGCTGGACCCCTTCGGCGTGGATGTGAACGTCCACCCGGCCAAGATCGAAGTGCGCTTCCGCGACTCCCGGGCGGTGCACCAGTTCGTGTACCACGCCCTCAACCGGACCCTCGCCGCCTCGGGTGCCGGAGCCGGCAGCGCGGCGGGAAGCGGCCAGGCAAGTGATGGCGAGGCGCCTCCCGCAAGCCCCGCCGCAGTGCCTTCCAGCAGCGGCTACCCC
>WBTZ01000072.1 GCA_009026175.1 Zoogloea sp.
GGGTGGGCGGGGCATGGCCGCACCATAACGCCTCCCGGCGAGGCTTGCAAAGGCGCAGCAAAGGGTTAAAGTAGACAGATCTGTCTACCACTTCCCCATGAGGCCTCCATGACTGCATTCCTGTCCCGGCTCCGCGGCGGCGGCACCCTGCCCCCGGCGCCTCCTGCCCGCGCCATCGCCCTCTCCGGCCTCGGCGGCTTCCTGGCCATCGCGGTGGTGGCAGGCCTCGCCGAAGGCCTGTCGCAGGCCCTGCTGCTGGGCTCCTTCGGTGCCTCCTGCGTGCTGGTCTTCGGTTTTCCCGAGGTGCCCTTCTCACAGCCCCGCAACGTGGTCTTCGGACATGTCCTGAGCAGCTTCACCGGGCTGGCCTGCCTGGCCCTGTTCGGCCCCCACTGGTGGGCCGCCGCCGTGGCCGTGGCGCTGGCCATCATGGGCATGATGGCGCTGCGCTGCGTGCATCCGCCGGCCGGCTCCAACCCGGTGATCGTCTTCCTGGCGACGCCGGGCTGGGCCTTCCTGCTCACCCCGACCCTCGCCGGCGCCCTGCTGCTGGTGACGGTGGCGCTGGCCTACAACAACCTGCGCGGGCCCGGACGCTACCCGGCCTACTGGTAGCAGGCTGTCACGGCCGCGTCATGTACATGGTTCAGGCTCGCGGTCCGAGCCTTCTCCTGTGCCTGACACCTCCACCGTGCTGCCCTCCGACGCTTCCTATGGCTCCGACCGCTCGGGCCTGATCTCCGGCTTCCTGTTCCGCCCTGGCGCCAGCGGCGAAACCATGGACACCCATGCTGCCGCGGCCTGGCTGCGGGGCAGCGGCCCTGCGCCGGATGGCAGCTTTGCCTGGCTGCACTTCAACCTGGCCAACGCGGTCACCGAACGCTGGCTGCGGGACCACCTGGGTGAAGCCGAGGCCTTCTTCGATGCCCTGCACGAGGGCTCCCGGTCCACCCGCATCGAGTACGCCCACGAAGCGCTGATCGCGGTGGTCAACGACGTGCATTACCAGTTCGATTTCGAGCCCTCGCAGATCGCCACCCAATGGCTGTGGGTGGACCAGCGTACCCTGCTCAGCGCCCGCCTGCAGCCGCTGCGCTCCATCGACCGCCTGCGCGAAGCCGTGAAGGGCGGCGAGACCTTCGAGTCGCCGACCGCCCTGCTGACCCATCTGCTGCGTGACCAGGCCGACGTCCTGGTGCAGATCGTGCGCTCGGCGACGGCCCGGGTGGACAAGATCGAGGACAGCCTGCTGGCCGACCGGGTGCACCAGAGCCGCAGCCGCCTGGGCTCCCTGCGCCGCGTGCTGGTGCGCCTGCGCCGCCTGCTGGCCCCCGAGCCCGGCGCCCTGTTCCGCCTGCTCAACCAACCGCCGGCCTGGATCGCCACCCGCGACGTGCAGGAGCTGCGTCACTCCACGGAGGAGTTCTCCGCCGTGCTGGGCGACATGACGGCCCTGCAGGAACGCATCAAGCTGCTGCAGGAGGAAGTGGCGGCGCGGGTCACCGAGGAAACCAACCGCAGCGTCTTCGTGCTGACCATGGTCACCGTGCTGGCCCTGCCGATCAACATGATCGCCGGCCTGCTCGGCATGAACGTGGGCGGCATTCCGCTAGCCGAGCACGAGCACGGCTTCTGGATCGTGGTGGCGATCATCGCCAGCTTCACGCTGGCAGCCGCGTGGTGGGCCTTCCGGCGGCGGGAGGACTAGGGAACGCGCAGGGTCCCCGGAGGGGCGGCTTCAGCCGCCCGCGGACGCGGGTCCGGACCCTGCGGGGGTGAAGCCACCCCTGCTCGGCCCCGGCACGGCTAGCGCCGGATCTGCGGGTGCTTGGGGGTGTTCTTGGTCAGCAGCTTCCACGCCACGCCGAAGACATCGTCGCCACGGGACACCGCCTTGCGCGGCAGGGTCAGCAGGTCGTCGGCAGGTGTGGCGGCGGCGCGCACGCAGGTGGTGGCGGTGAGGTAGCCAGCCTCGGCAGCGGCATCCACGGCGCGGATGTCGTGGCTGCCGTAGGGGTAGCAGAAGTGCCTCACCGGCTGGCCAAGGATGTCCTCCAGGGCGGTCTTGCTGTCCTGCAGCTCGCTGCGGATGCGGGCGTCGTCGGCCTGGGCCAGGCGCGGGTGGCTGACCGTGTGGGAGCCCACCGTGAAGCCCAGGGACTGGATCTCGCGGAGCTGGGCGGCGTTCATCAGGGGGGCCGGCTCGAGGCCCTCGGGGGCCACCCACGACGATGTGGCGCCCACCAGGCTGCTCACCGCGTACACGGTGGCCGGGTAGCCATGGGCCTTGAGCACCGGCGCGGCGTTCTCGAGGAAATCCACGTAGGCGTCGTCGAAGGTCAGCACCAGGGGCCGGGCGGGCAGTTGCCGCTCGCCGCGCAGGCCGGCCGCCGCCTCGTCAAGGCCGATCACGGTGTAGCCCATCACCCGGAACATCTTCATCTGGGCGCGGAAGCGCGGCAGGTGGCAGTACAGGGCGCCATGCGCCTTGACCCGGCCCGGGAAGTGGCCGACCCGGTGGTACATCAGGATCTGAACTTGCGTCACTTGGAATGGGCCTCCAGGGCCTGGCGGTAGACCACCAGGGTCTTGTCCAGCATGGCTTCCAGGGTGAAGCCGTCTTCGAAGCGGGCCCGCGCGCGGGCCCCGCAGTCGCGCCGCAGGAGCGGGTCCTCGAGCAGCGGGGCGAGGGCCGTGGCCAGCCCCGCGGGATCGTCCGGCGGCACCAGGAAGCCGTTGTCGCCCTCCTTCACCACCTCGCCGGTGCCCCCCACCCAGGTGGCGACGATCGGCAGCGAAAAAGCCGAGGCCTCCAGCAGGGCCAGGGACAAGGCCTCGCGGCGCGACGGGGCGACCAGGATGTCGGCGGCGCCCAGCAGCGCCGGCACGTCCTCGCGCAGCCCCAGGAAACGGACCCGCCCGGCCAGCCCGAGTTCCCCGGCCAGGGCCTCCATGCGCTGCCCCAGCTCGCTACCCTTGTCACCGGCCAGCAGCAGGGTCCAGGGGCGCTCGCGCAGGCCGGCGAGGGCCTTGAGCAGGGTGTCGTGGCCCTTGGCGTGGATGAAGCGCGCGGCCATCAGCAGGCAGGGCTCGTCACCCAGGCCGAGCTCCCGGCGCATCTGCTCGCGCCCGGTGTGAGGCAGGGCCGCCACATCGGGGATGCCGTTATGCACCACCTGGATGCGTTCGGCCTCGTAGCCCCGGTCGATCAGGAAGCTCTCCACCGCCCCGGCCACCGCGATGATGCGGTCGGCCCGGCCGAAGTGCTTGCCGGCATTGGTGGAGTGGGCCGTGGCCACGTTGGCCACACCGGCCAGGCGACCGCCCAGGCCGGCGTAATACGCCCCGCGGGTCAGGTGACCGTGGATCAGGTCGGCCTTCTCGCGGCGGGCCAGGGCCGCCAGGCTCCACAGGGAGGGCAGGTCGATCAGCCCGTGCAGCGGAATATGGTGATGGGGCAGGCCGGCCGCCTTGACCTGGTCACCCAGCCAGCCGTCCATCGGCCCCGCAAAGACCGGCTCGTGGCCGCGCTCGCGCAGGCCTCCCATGAGTTGCAGCGCATGGCGCTCGGCACCACCGCTGTCATGGCTGTGCAGGACCATCAGCACCTTCATCGGTGGTTCTCCAGGACGTGTTCGTAGATGCGCCGGTTGCCCTCGACCATGCCGTCGATGGAGAACTCGGCCAGGATGCGCGCGCGGCCGGCCTCGCCGTAGCGGCGGCGCAGGTCCGGGTCGCCAGCCAGGCGTTCCACGGCTTCGGCCAGGGCGGCCACATCGCCGGGCGGGCACAGGATGCCGGTGACGCCATCGAGCACCGCCTCGGGCAGGCCCCCGGCGCGGCTGGTGATCACCGGCACACCGGCCGCCGCCGCCTGCAGCAGGGAGACGCCCAGGCCCTCCATCTCGGCGGGATGCACCAGCATGTCGAGACCGCCGATCCAGTGGGCCAGATCGTGGCGGAAGCCGGCGAAATGGACGTTGCCGTCCAGCCCGCGGGCCGTCACGTCGGCGCGCAGCTCGGCCTGCAGCGGCCCCTGGCCGAAGACCAGCACATGCAGCTCGGGATAGCGCTCCACCAGCTCGGGCAGCGCGGCGAAGAGATAGCGGTGCCCCTTGCGCGGGATCATCTGGGCCACCACGCCGGCCACCAGGGCGTCCTGGGGCAGGCGGAACTCGGCGCGGAAGGCTTCCGGATCCACCTCCGGCAGGAAGGGCGCCGGATCGACGGCACTGCGCACGCAGCTGACCTTGCCGGGCGGCAGGCCTTCGTCGAGCAGGACCTGGCGGATGCCTTCGGAAATGGTGATGACGTGGTCGTACAGGCGGTACTTGAGCGCCACGGCGAGACGCGACTCGGGGTTGTCCACCCGCCGCGACAGCACGCAGGGCACGCCGGCCAGCCTGGCCGCCAGCCCGCCCCAGATGTCGGCGCCGCGGCGGCTGTGGAGGTGCACCAGGTCGGGCTTCTCGGCGCGGATCAGGCGGGCCAGCCGGAAGGCCAGGCCGATGTCCGCGTCGCCGCCCATCTTCATCGGCAGCACCCGGGTGCCGGCGGGCTGCTGGCGGGCCATCTCGCTGCCGAGGGGGCAGGCCAGCAGGTTATCGACCCCCTGGGCGGCCAGGCCTTCGGTGATGTAGAGCACCTGGCGGGCGCCGCCATACAGGTGCTTGCCGGATTCCACGTGGAGGATCTTCATCGGGCGTGCTCCGCGGCCAGCATGGCCTGGGCCTGCTGCAGCACCCGCTGCGGGGTGATGTCGCGCAGGCAGGTGAACTGGCCGCCGCAGGTGGGACGGCGCCGGCACGGGGAACATTCCATGCCCAGCCAGATCACGCTGCCGGTGGGCCGTCCGGTGTTCTGATAGGGACAGGTGGAACCGAAGATTGCCACGGTCGGCCGGGCCAGGGCCGTGCCCATGTGGGTGAGGCCGGTATCCACCCCGATCAGCAGGGCCGCCCGGGCGATCACCGCAGCGGCTTCGGGCAGGCGGGTCTGGCCGGCCAGGTTGACGATGCGCGGGTCGGCCGCGGCGATGCGGGCCGCGGCCGGCTGGTCGGCGGGGCCGCCGAGGATCACCGGGGTCAGGCCGGTGGCCTCGACGAGTTGCGGCGCCAGGGCCTGCCAGGCGTCTTCGAACCAGTGCTTCTGGGGGCGCGTGGTGAAGGGGGCGAAGACCGCGAAACGCCCCGCCTGCAGCCCATGGGCTTGGAGCCTGGCCGCGACGGCAGCCTCCGTCTCCGGGGCCACCGTGAGGGTGGGCAGGAAATCGCCGGCGTCAAACCCCATCTGCTGCGCCAGGTACTGGTATTCGGAGCCGATGCGGGCCTTCTCGCCGCCCCGCGGTATGACCTCGCTCATCAACCACTGGCTGCCTTCCTTCGAGCCCAGGCCGACCCGCCGCGGCGCACCGGACAGCCAGGTGAGGAAGCCGCTCTTCAGCAGGCCCTGCAGGTCCACCGCCACATCGAAGCGCCGCGCCCGGAGCTCGCGCCGGAGCTGGCGCACGCGCCCCAGCAGCTCGAGCTTGCGGCCGGACTTCCAGAGCTTCACCCATTCGGCCTTCGACCAGGTGATGACCTCGTCGATGGCCGGATCGGGCAGCAGCAGTTCGTGGATACCCGGCTCGACCAGCCAGGCGATGTGGGCATCCGGGTGGGCACGGCGGATGGCGCCCGGCAGGGCCGAAGCAAAAACCACGTCGCCGATGGCCGAGGTGCGGACGATCAGGATGCGCATCAGGCGTCCATGCCGGTCTGCGACCGGCGTGAAGTCGAGCCTGGCGGTGCCATCTGCATCAATCCGCCGTCATGCGCAATGGCCGAAGGGGCGCCGGGACACAGAGAACTGAGCAGGAATGAGAGGGACCAGGGCATACAGGAGCAGGGCTTGAACTGCGGAGGGGCTCTATTGTGCCCCAATCCGCCAGCCTTTCCCTCGCCCGACGCGTGCTCAGGCCACCGCAGCCCGTCGGATCGGCACACCCTTGGGGCGGTTGCGGGCGATCAGCTTCCACCACAGGCCGAGGGCCGTCGTCCCCTGGTGGATGGCCTTGCGCGGCAAACTGAGCAGATCGTCCGCCGGTGTGGCCACGGCTCTCTGGCAGGTGGTCGCGGTGACATAGCCCGCTGCTGCAGCGGCCTCGACGGCGCGCAGATCGTGACTGCCGTAGGGGTAGCAGAAATGCGCCACCCGCCGGCCCAATACGTCCTCGAGCACTTTCTTGCTGTCCCCCAGTTCGCCGGCGATACGCTCGACCGAATCGACCCGGGCCAGCCTCGGATGGCTCATGGTGTGGGAACCGACCGCAAAACCCATGGCCTGCACTTCGCGCAACTGGGCCGCGTTCATCAGCGGTGCCGGCGCAAGCCCTTCCGGAGCCACCCACTCCGAGCGGCCTCCCAGCATTCCAGCCACCGCATAGACGCACGCCGGATATCCGTGTTCCAGCAGGACCGGGGCAGCCTGTTCCAGAAAATCCACGTAGGCATCGTCAAAGGTCAGTGCAACGGCCCGGGGTGGCAGGGCAGCCTCGCCCCGCAGGCCCGCCGCCACGGCATCCAGGCTGACAACGTTAAAACCGGCGTGCTTGAGCATCGCCATCTGGGCGCGGAATCGGGGTAGATCGCAATACTGGCCCCGGTGAGAAGGCATGCGGACAGGGAAGTGACCGATGCGGTGATACATGAGGATATGGACACGTGCAGCCACTCGGCTTCCCTTTCAGTTAACCGCCTGAAGCATGAGCCAGACGATCATGGCAATGAACAGCAGGCCAAAACCCACGTTGCGGAGCTTCTTCAGGGTGCGCTGCAGCTTGACCCGCTGCCGGCTGGCCTGGAAATGCTCGACGACCGGCACCTCGTCACCTCGATCGAAGATCTTGACGTAACTCGCCGGCAGCAGGCCGACATCCAGACCGGCATCACGCTCCACCGCCACGGTGAAGCTGTCCTGGTCCACACCCAGCACCATGCCGCCCTGGGCGCTGATCCAGTTCCTTACAAAATCATGGACTCTCGGCGTATTGCGCAGGAACAACGTGCCAGTGAGATAAGGGTGGGACAAGCCCCCGCCCGGCGGGGCTTTGAAGACGCCGATGTCATGGGGGTACGCATCGAAGAGCACCATGGCGCTGCGGACCACGCAGTCTGCGTCCAGATAAACAATGTTCCGGTCCGGGAAGCGCTCAAGGCAATGGAGCAGGAATTCGGGCTTGATCCGGGTGTTGGCTTCCCAGTAGCCGCGACTGGGGTAGCGCTTCAGGAAATAAGCAATTCCCGTGGCGTCCAGGGAAGCACGCAATTGCTCTGCCTCGAGGGCATACTTGTCGGTGTAGAAGCAGCACGCCAGGAATGCGCTGCCTGACTTTCCTTCAGAGAACCGTTCGTCGTTGGGAGATATTGTGGTAACCATGCCGTGCAAAGAGTCCTTTTTTGAGGATTATCTCTGAAAGACATGCTCATGACCGGCCCGGCCCGGCAAACAACCGGCGATTCCTCCAAATATTCCCTGTCTTTCAAATAGCCTTCACGAAGCTGTCCACAACGAAGCGCCCTACTCAGAAAGCCGGAGCCTTCAGCTCGGCAAGCCGTTCCAGCACGTCATCCGGCTGGATCGAGGCCATTCCGTCCCCGAGCAGTGCCTTCAGCAGGGGGTCATGGGCCAGGGGCGGCGTGGCGCCGAACAGGCCCAAGGAGGGGACTCCATTGGCAACGGCCATGTTGAGGACCCCCGTATCGTTGCCGAGGCAAAACTGGCTATGACGCAGCAGCGCCGCCGAGCGCTGGACCGAGCCCTGCGCAGACAGCAGGATGCGCTCCCGCGCGGCCGGGGACAGCCCGTCCAGGATACGCCGGGCCGCTTCCGCCTCTGCCGGCCCCCCGAGCAACACCACGCTGCAACCACGCTGCAACAACGCTTCGGCAAGCTGCGCAAAACGCGCCGCACCCCAATTCTTGCGCGGCTCGGATGTACCGATCGAGAACGCATAACGCGGCGCGGGAAACGCCTGCAGATCCCGCGCCGCTGCCTCCAGGGCGGCTGGCAGCACCATCATCCGGGGTATGACCGGCCCGTGAACCAGACCATGGGCCACACAAAAAGCGGTGACCTCCGGGTACACCCAGTTACCAGGCCCTGCATACGGGCGGATGAATGGCTTCTCGGTCAGCCACATGCGCTCGCCCACCGAGAATCCGAAGCCGGCCCGCTGCGGGATTCCGGCCAGCGCCGCGAGCAGGGCGTAGCGCACGCGTCCGGAGAAGATGTAGATTCGCTCGAAGCCGCGCGCCCTCAAGCTGCGCACGAAGCCGATCTGGGCCACGAGCCCGTCGTGGCGCCCCTTCCGGTCCTCGCCCTTGCGCGGGCGGTGATCGAACTCGATGACCTCATCGATACAGTCCTCTGCTGCCAGCACCTCCGCAGCCTTGCATGAAGGGCGGGCAATGACGCTGACCTTGCCCCCTTCGCTGCGAGCGGCGATCGCCCTCAGGTAAGGAATGTGCCAGATCAGGTCGCCGATCCCGCTCCGGTGGTGGACAACCACCGTGCGGGGCAATCCAGCGCTAGCCTCCAGCCTGTTCCCCATCACGACACGCCGCGTCCCCGGCCGGCCGCACGCAGCGATGCCTTCAACCTGCGGGCCATGAAAAATACCGTCCACTTGCGCCGTTCAGCGCGGGCCACCCGTGCCAGATGACGAAATACGGTTTTCCGCTCGTTCATGCCATAGCGGCCGACAATGGTGCTCGCCAGGCTGGCATCCTCCTCCACCACGCTGGGCGACACCAAAGGGATCCGCAAGCCATATTTCCAGTAGAGATCGAGCGCATTGTCGATGGGGCAGCGCGGCACGGACAATTGCTCGAGAAGGCGCCTGGCCCCCTCCAGGCTGACCAGATAACCCTGGGTCCCGCTGGGGTTCTTTGTGGGCAGGACGAGCCTGACCCCGTTGGAGAGGGTTGCAAGCAGCTTCCCGTGGATCGGCCTGAGGGCAGAAAGGCGCAAGGCATCGAAGGGCAGGCCTGTCGCGATGGCCTCCTCGGCAACGTTGAGCATGTCGGGCCGGCAATGCACATCGTCCTCGAGCACGATGGCGTGGGGAAGCCCACGCTCGACGACGGTCTCCCAGAAACGCACGTGACTGAGATAGCAGCCAATCTCGCCCCCCGACAGGCCCGGGTGAGTCCCGGCCGGCAGCGCCTCGGGCGGGAGCTTCGCGCCCTCGACCGCGGGCAGGACTTCGGCATCCAGCCCCAGGCCTTTCAAATGACTCAATATCTGGGCCCGACGCGCCCCATCCCGCTCGAGGTTGATGACAAAGATATGCATGAAGACCCGCCCCACGGCAGTACCGCCCCGGCGCCCAAAGCGCGGGATGATAGCAAGATTAATCCCGATCACCGGAACTGCGGGCATGGCTGCACGCAGGACCGCGAGAAACCATGTCGAGACAGGTGCATCTGGAGTCATTGCCCCGATTCTCCCGTAATCGACGGTGAAGAAACTACATCCTAACGTTAAGGCGGGCGTGATCTTTGTCACTGGACATTGCCGGACCTCGCGCATGCTCAGAACTTTGCGCTACGCTTCCGATCCGTCCGAATACCGGCCCCCAGGATGCTCGACCTTCCGAACGTCAGCCTCATCTGCCTCGATACACGCCACCCGAATCTCGCTGCATTCGCTCTGGGACAATGCCTCGACCGGGCGAACTTCGGCGAAGCCTTGCTGCTTACCGGAACGGATTTCACGAGCCCTGACCCCCGGATCAGCGTACGCCCGGTGGACATCCTGCGGAACGTTGCCGACTACTCGGCCTTCATCGTCAAGCAACTGCATGCGCAGGTCGCCTGCGCCCACGCCTTGCTCATCCAGTGGGACAGCTTCATCCTCGACTCGTCCTGCTGGGACCCGGCCTTCCTCGACTACGACTACATCGGCGCCCCCTGGCCGCACCGCGCCGAGCCCGTGGGCAACGGCGGCTTCTCCCTGCGCTCCCGGCGCCTGCTCGAGGCCCTGGCCGACCCGGACATCCAGGAGCTCCATCCGGAGGATGCCTGCATCTGCGAGCGCTACCGCGAGCTGCTCGAGACCCGCCACGGAATCCGCTTTGCGCCCCTCGAAATGGCCCGGCGTTTCGCCTTCGAACTGGAGACCCCCAAGGGGCCGACCTTCGGCTTCCACGGCCTGTTCAACTTCCACCGTGCCCTGCCCGACGACGCCCTGAATGCGTGGCTGGCGGCCGCCCCCGCCCCACTGCTGATGTCCGTGCCGGCACGGCGCTTGCTGAAGAACCTGATCCGCCGCAATCAGCACGCGGCGGCACGCCACATCCTGCGGGTACGCGGCGAGGGCCCCCTGCCGATGAAGCTCGACACTTGCAAGCTGAGCGGCATGCTGGCCCTGCGCCGCTGGCGGGGCCCGGACAGCGACGACTAGCTGCGGACCGGCGTGGCCGGATGCGCACCGGCGGCAAACACCGCCAGCATCACCGTAAAGGTCAAGGCCCCCAGGGACGAGGCGAACATCGAGCCTACGTTGGCAAACACGAACTCGCCGAGCAGCAGCATCAGCCCCCAGGTCGCGAAGAGGCGCTTGTCCGGATCAAGCGCGCGACGCTGGCCGGCAAAGACACCCACCATCCCGATCCAGAAAGCCAGCATCGCCAGGGTGCCCAGCAACCCGGTGGTGGTGAGATGGTCGATGAACAGGTTGTGCAAGCCGCCGAAGTTGACCAGGATCGGCGGCAATACCCCGGCGGCCACCGCAGCCGCCACCGCGTCACGGAAATTGGCCATTCCAAGGCCCAGCAGCGGATGGGCCAGGAACTGCTCCCACCCCCACTGCCAACTGAGGAGCCGCAGCCCCAGCGAAGTTTCGCGGGCGCTCGTCGCCGCCGGATCGGCCTGGTAGGCCAGCACCTCGAAGACCCCCTCCGCCACACGCCCCCAGATCCGCTGGCCGATCAGTACCGCCACCAGCAGGATCAGCACGCCGGCCAACACCAGCGGACGCCGCGGCAGGCGCAGGCGTCCGGGCATCTGCAGGGCCAGCAAGGCCATCAGGGGCAGGGCCACCCAGGCCGAACGCGTTCCGGACAGGATGGCCGCCACGGTGCCACCGATGATCGCCAGCGGGATCAGCAGGGGCGGTCCACCATGACGCCGCCCGTTCCCCGCGGCCAGTCCGCCGGCCAGGGCCACCATGGCCACCACCGCGCTGTAGTTGCCAAAGGGCCCGGGGCTGGAGAACGGCCCCATCGGCCGCCCTGAATTGAGGGCCAGCAGGCCTTCGCCGCCGCCCCAGGCGAGGGCGGCCAGCGCCACCAGCATGCAGCCCAGCCCGGCGATGGCGAGGCCACGGAGTACCGACACCCGCGGCACGCCAACGCGCCGGAACAGCAGATAGACGAAGATGGCCGCGAGCAGGTGGGCGGGCCGGTCGAGCAGCCGGAAGTCCCAGCCGAGCAGCGCCATGTTGAGCACGTAGGCGCCCGGGAGGATGGCCGCTGCCAGCATGAAGCGGCGGTCCAGGGCATCGATGCGGCAACCGGGCACGCACACCGCCACCACGCCGAGCAGGGCCATCAGGATGGCGCAGGCCTTGGCCAGCCCGGCGGAGACGACCAGGCCGGCAAAGAAGAGCGGGAGCACCCAGGGCAGCCGCGCAGCCATCCAGGCGGGACGCCGGGCAAGGGCGGAGGGAAGGAACATCATCAACTCACGGAACAGGCAGCAGGTCGACACCGGTGGCACGGAAGGCCTCTTCCATCTGGCGCCGTTCATCATCGGACTTGAAGCGCACCCGCTCCCAGCCGAAGGCCACCACCGGGGTGCTGGCGGGCGCGGTCTGGCGGGCAAACAGCAGGGCACTGGAACGCACCCCGACCACCGCATCGTAGGCGGTGCCGGCCAGATGCACCTCGAGGGGTTCGTCGAGGGTCACCACGCTGTAATCGGGGTGGTTCAGTTCCTTCTCGGGGTCCTTGGGGTGACCCTTGTAGAACACCCGCGTGATCCCCTTGTCGGCCAGCCAGGCGTGGATGGCCGCGCTCACCGCATCCCGGTCGGCGGCCTTCATCAGGCCCGCCCCGACCAGCGGCTGGCCGATCACCAGGGCGCTCGGCGCAGCGCCGGACGCGGCGCGGCTGGCAGCCCGCGGGGTCACCAGCGGCGGCAGGACCACGGCCTTTTCCAGGGGATACTCGTGGGGCAGGCCGGGGATCACGTAGACCCGGTCGCAGAAGGGCGCGTCGGAGCCGATGCGGTCGCCGGAGAAGCACCAGTAGTCCAGCTCCGGCGCCAGCAGACGGCGCAGCTTGCGGGCGTACTGGGCCAGGCGCTTGGTGAGGGACAGGGGATAGCGGCGGATGCTGATGATGCCGTCGGGCAGGATGCGGGCATGCATCCTGCGCGCGCCGCTGGCCTTGGGCAGGGCCCGCAGGAAGTAGTTGATGGCCTCGGTGTCGAAGACGGCGCTGTGGATGTGCAGGCTCTCGCAGGGCCCCACCAGGCCGGCCACCAGGCGGATGTTGTCGCGCTGTCGGCGCAGCCGGCCGAAGGGGCCGGGCAGTGGCTCCCAGCGGGGCCACGGCATGTAGGCGGCGGCGTCCCAGTCCTCCGCGCGGACGATGGGCGTGACACCCGGCTTGTACCACACCAACACCTGGCGGGCGCCGGCCTCGAAGTTCTCGGCGATGCGCCGTGCCGCCAGGTATTGCAGCGGCGAGGCGACGAAATAGACGGCGACCCGCCCGGCCCGCTCCCGGCCTGCCACCTCAGGCCTCGTCCTTGAGCTGCTCGCCGCTGGCCAGCAGGCGGGCGTAGGCCTGGCCGCGGGTGACCAGTTCGTCGTGGGTGCCGGTCTCGACGATACGGCCGCGCTCCATCACCACGATCAGGTCGGCATCGCGGATGGTGGACAGGCGGTGGGCGATGACGATCACGGTACGGTTGCGGCGCAGCTCCACCAGGGCATCCTTGACCGCCCGCTCGGACTCGTTGTCGAGGGCCGAGGTGGCTTCGTCGAGGAGCAGGATCGGCGCGTCACGCAGGAAGGCGCGGGCGATGGCGATGCGCTGGCGCTGACCGCCGGAGAGCTGGCTGCCGTTGGCACCGACGCGGGTGGCGAGGCCTGCGGGCAGCTTGTCGATGAACTCCAGGGCATGGGCGGCGCGGGCTGCGGCGACGATGTCGGCCTCGGGCACATCGGGCCGGCCGTAGGCGATGTTGGCGGCGATGCTGTCGTCGAACAGCACCACCTGCTGGCCGACCCAGCCCAGCTGGGCGCGCAGGTGGGCCAGGGGCAGGCTGTCCAGCGCCTGGCCGTCGAGCAGGATGCGGCCGCTGCCCGGCTCGTAGAAGCGGGCGATCAGGTTGACCAGGGTGGACTTGCCGCTGCCCGAGGCCCCCACCAGCGCCACCGTCTGGCCGGGATGCACGTCCAGGCTGAAATGCTGCAGGGCCTGCTCGGCCTGGCCCGGGTAGCTGAAGCTCACGTCGTCGAAGCGCAGCTCGCCGATGGCCCGCGGGCGGGTGCCGGTGGCGGTGTCCACCTCGGGCAGGGTGTCGAGCAGCTCGAAGATGCTCTGGGCGCCGGCCAGGCCGCGCTGGATCACCGCGTTGATGTTGGTCAGGCGGCGGATCGGCTCGAAGAGCATCGACATGGCGGTGACGAAGGAGACGAACTCGCCCGGGGTCAGCTTGTCCTGGGCCGACAGGGAGCTGGCCGTCCAGATCACCGTGGCCACCGCCGCCGCCGCCAGCACCTGCACCAGGGGCACGTTCACGGCCGACACGCGCACCGTGCGCATGGTCTGGCTGCGCAGGCGCTCGGCCACCTCGGCGAAGCGCCGGTCCTCGTGGTCGTGGGTGCCGAAGAGCTTGATCTCGCGCACGCCGCCGAGGGTCTCCTCGACCATCCCGGTGAGGCGGCCGGTGGTTTCCTGCATCTCCTGGTTGGAGCCGCGCAGCTTGCGGCTGGCCATCCGGATCAGCCAGGCCACCACCGGGGCGATGGCGACGATGACGAGGGTCAGCTCCCAGGCGGTGTAGATCAGGTAGCCGGTGAGGCCGATGATGATCAGGGTGTCGCGCACCACGATGATCCAGGCATTGGACAGGGCCGCGCCCACCTGGGGGATGTCGTAGAGGATGCGCGACAGCATGCGCCCGCCGGTCTCCGCCTGGTGCACCGGGATGGGCAGGTGCATCTGGTGGCGGAAGACCTGCTGGCGCAGGTCGGTGATGGCCTTGTTGGCGATCCACTGGCTGGACACGTTGGCCACGTACTCGGCCACGCCCTTGGCCAGGAAGGCCAGCATCAGGAACAGCGGGACCTGCCACTGGGCCACCGGGCTCTTCTTGATCAGGCTCTCGTCCACCAGGGGCTTGAGCAGGCCGGGAAGCACCGGCTCGAGGGACGCGGCGGCGATCATCGCCAGGATGGACAGGGCCACCACCCGGCCGTAGGGGCGGATTGAGCCGAGCAGGCGCTTGTAGAGCTGGATGGAGTCTTTCATTCCCGGTGCAGGACCTTGTCCACGATCAGGCTGGCCCAGCCTTCTTCCCGGAAGCGGTGGTGGATCTCGAGACGGTTGTATTCGGTGTCGACCCACTCCAGGAAGCCGATCGGGCTCTTCGCGTTGCGGGCCACGTAGGTGGCGAAGAAGAAATCGAGCACGCCGGTCTTGGCCCCCTTGAAGTGGCCGTACTTCCAGCCCAGCTCGCTCATTGCGTCCTCCACCCGGTGGCCCAGGTGCAGGATGCGGTACAGGGCCGCGCCAATGCCGGCCCGGTCGGCGCCGGACTTGCAGTGCAGCAGGGCCGGGTACTCGATGGACTTGAAGAGATCGTCCATGGCGTGGACTTCCTCCACCTCGGGCGGGGTGCGGGAGTACAGCTTGATGTCGTGCAGAGCGATGCCGAGCTGCTCACAGGCCTCCTTCTCGAGGGCGTAGGACCCATAGCCGTGCGCACCACGCAGATTGATCACCGTACGCAGGCCGAGTTTTTCGCGGTATTTGCGCAACTGGGCCGGGCTGGGCTGGCTGCTGCGGTACATGCCGCCGCCCAGGTCGTAGAAGTTGTTGTACACGGCGCGGATCGCTCCGTGGTCCACCAGGTGCATGTCCAGCCAGGCGCGGACGCGGCCGCTGGTGGTCGAGATGTCCATGATCATCGGGCGGGCTCCTCAGGCCTGCAGCAGCAGGTCGGGCTGCAGCCGGGCGAGCAGATCGTCGCGGCCGGCCACATCGACGGCCACCACCCAATCCACCGGGCGCAGCGCGGCAAGCAAGGCCAGGCTGTCGGGCGCGGCCGTCGCGGGCTCGAGCACCAGCACCCGGTCGGCCTGCCGGCCAGCTTCCTCCAGGCGGGCCAGCAAGGCCGCGCCAGGCACCCCTACCGGCCCCTGCAGCACCGCCAGGCGCTCGCCGGCAGCGCGCGCGCGCTGCCACGCAGACAGCACCGCCTCCGCACCGAGCAGGCCGCGGGTCACCGGAGCGTGGGCATCCATGGCGTCGCGGAGTTCTTCGAGGCTGGCCGTGGCCGTACCCAGCTTGCCCACCACCACGCCCGCCGCCAGATTGGCCAGGGCCGTCGCCTCGCGCAGGCTGAGGCCCGCCGCGATGCCACAGCCCAGCGCCGCCGATACGGTGTCGCCGGCGCCGGTCACGTCATAGACCTCCCGCGCCCGGGTCGGCTGGTGATGGGCCGGCTGGTCGCGCTGGATCAGGGTCACGCCCTGCTCGCTGCGCGTGACCAGCAGCGCCTCCAGGTCCAGCTCGGCACGCAGGGCCTCGCCACGGGCGATCAGGGTGGCCTCGTCCGGGCAGGGGCCGACCACCGCCTCGAATTCCGACAGGTTGGGCTTGACCAGGGTAGCCCCCCGGTAGCGGCTGAAATCCGTGCCCTTAGGGTCCACCACCACCGGCACGCCACGGGCCCGGGCGGCGCGGATCAGGCCCTGCACGTCGGCCAGGGTGCCCTTGGCATAGTCGGACAGCACCAGCACGCTGACGCCTTCCAGGTGCGCCTCGAGGGTCGCCGCCACGCGGGCCGCATGACGGGCGTCGAAACGCTCCTCGAAGTCCAGGCGAATCAATTGCTGGTGACGGGAGATGACCCGCAGCTTGGTGATCGTCGGCGCGTCGGACACCCGCTCGAAGGCGCAGGCAACCCCCCGCGACATCAGGCTGTCCTCGAGCAGGCGGCCGGCCTCGTCCTCGCCCACCAGCCCGATCACCCGCGCCTGCGCCCCCAGGGAGGCGGCGTTGAGGGCCACGTTGCCCGCCCCGCCGGCACGCAGCTCGTCGTTGCGGACGGTAACCACCGGCACCGGCGCCTCCGGCGAAATGCGCGCCGTCGCGCCGTGCCAGTAGCGATCGAGCATCACGTCACCGCAGACAAGCACGCGGCAGGCGGAAAAGTCCGGCAAAGGGAAATGCATGAAGGCGAAACGGCCCTCCACGCAGGGAGGCACCGAAAGACGAAAGCCGCGATTATCGCATCAAGGGAGGGGGGTCGGGAGGGGCGGACTTTGCGCCTTGCCGCGCCGCGCTTCCCGGACGCATACTGGCCGCGTCTGCAGCAGAACGGGGAGATCACCATGAGTGAACACAAAACAGGCCTCGGCCGGGCCGCGCAGCCGGAAGAAGACGAGGAGGAGCCCTTCGGCGGGCTGGTGCGCTACGAGCGCCACGTGCCGATCCACCAGGTGTCGTATTACCTGTGCGGGGAGATCCAGGCGCCCCAGTTCTACACCGAGCTCTTCTACACCCTGCGCACCGCCGCCGAGACCGACCTGATCTACCTGCACATCAATTCGCCGGGCGGCGATTTCAATACCGGGCTGCAGATCATCAACAACATCTTGGCTTCCGATGCCCAGGTGGTGACGGTGCTGGAGGCCCGGGCTTACTCGATGGCGGCCTTCATCTTCCTGTCCGGCGACGAGTTGATCGTGCATGACAACTGCCAGCTGATGTTCCACACCTACTCGAGCAGCTTTGCCGGCAAGGGCAGCGAGCAACTGGCGGAGGTGCACGCCCTGGGCACCTGGTTCGAGAAGGTGACCACCCGCCTGTGCACGCCCTTCCTGAGCCCCACCGACATTGCCCACATCCTGCAGGGCAGCGACCTGTGGATGGACTCGGACGAGATCCGGCGGCGCCTGGGGCGGGTCAAGCGCCCCAAAGCGGCCCCCCGCAGCCGCGCAGCCAGGAAGCCGGCGCAGGACTGAGCGCTTCAGCGCATGGTCCGGGCCACGTCCCGGGCCAGGGCCGTCACCAGGCGCCCATGGGCGGCGGCAAGGCCGTCCCAGCCTGGCTCGGTGATCGGTTCGGTGGCGGCGAAACGTCCGCTGGCCAGCTCCTTGCCGGCCTTGCGCAGTGTCCAGACGGCTTCCAGCGTGACCCGCTCGAAGCCGTCTGCCTCGAAGCGCAGCACGTCGATGGGCAGGCTCATGTCCGGCTCCGCGATGCTGCCCTGGGGCCACGCGACGATGCGTCCGTTGCCAGTGCTGCGGGCCAGCTCGACGGCGACCCGGCGGGCGATCTCGGTCTTGAGGGGCGCAGCCCAGCGGTGGCCCTCGGCCACTTCGGCCCGCACCCCATTCACCTGGCGCACGATCAGCAGCCGGTCGATGGCCGCGGGCACCCCCACCGGCCCCACCACCAGGCTCGGCCCGGACGTTGCAGCGGCGGTCCCGGCCGGCCCTTCGGATCCCAGGGTGTAGTACCGCACGGGCGGCGTCGTGCCGCAGGCCGCCAGCAGGCAGACACTCAGGATCAGGGGAAGCGCTCTCATGGTTTGTCCTCGGGTTTGCCGCGCAGCAGGGCTTCGGGATGGCGGTCCAGGCTGTCGGCCAGATGACGCATGGCCTGGGCCGTGCGGGACACCTCCTGCAAGGTGGCTCGCAGATCCTGCTGCAGGGGTGCATCGCTGGCCACCAGCTTGCGCGAATCGGCGATCACCGTGCGGGCTTCGGCGAGGGTCTCGCGCACCCCGCCGAGCGTCTCCCGCACATCGCTGCCCACCAGGCCATCGATGCGCTTGACCAGGCTTTCCAGCTCGTCGATGGTGCGGCCCAGCCCGACGATGGCCTTGCGGGTGTCCTGGCCGATCTCGTCGAGGGGCAGCTTGTCGAGCTTTTCGACGATGCGCAGGAGTGCCGTCTGCAGTTCATCCAGGCTGCCCCGCTGGGTCGGCAGGCTGGGCGGCTGGGTGTTCCAGTCGGCCTTGCCCCCCTTGGCCGCCGGGAAAAAGTCGAAGGCCACGTAGAGCTGGCCGGTGACCAGATTGCCATTGCGCAGCTGGGCACGCATGCCGCGGGCGATCAGGCGGTCGATGAAGCTGCGGAAGTCCTTGTCCCGGTAGTCCTTGCCAAAGAAGGTGGGCTTGCGGGAGTCCGGACGCGCCTGCATGCGGCCCGGAAAGATGGCGACCTCGACCACCATGCCCAGATCTCCGGCACCACTGCCAATGTCGGCGTGGACGGCCGTGACCTCGCCCAGCTGGATGCCCCTGAAATCCACCGGTGCGCCAGGAGAGAGGCCCCGCACGCTCTCCGAGAAGCGCAGCAGGTAGTACTGGCGCACGCTGCTGGGCTGCTTGAGCGCCTCCTCACGATTGCGCAGCAAGGGGAACACATGATCGGCAGGCGCCGGCTCGTCGACACTGCTGTCCGGAGTCTGGAAGGCCAGCCCACCGGCCAGGATGGAGGTGGCGGACTCGGTATTGACCTGGATGCCCTCCGCGCCCAGCTTCACGTCCACCCCGCTGGCGTTCCAGAAGCGGGTATCGGCGGTCACGAAGCGGTCGTAGGGCGCCTTGATGAAGATCCGGATATCCAGGTGCTTGCCCTTCTCGTCGAGCTTGAATCCCGTGACCTGGCCCGCCTCGATACGCCGGTAATAGACCGGCGTACCCACGCTGATGGACCCCAGGGACTCCGCCTCCAGGCTGAAATGCCGCCCCGGGATGTCGAAGGTCACCACCGGAGCCTCGGGAAGCGCCACGAAGCGGCGCCGCGCCTCCTCCGACTTGCCCGCATCCATCCCCACGTAGGCCCCCGACAACAGGGTTTCAAGGCCGGACACCGAACTGCCCGAGACCCGCGCGCTGACCACCCAGAAGCGGGTGTCATCGACCAGCAGGCGGGTCGCCTCCTTGGCCAGGCGGGCGGTGGCCACCACGTGGCTGCCATCTTCCGCGAGGGTCACCGAGACGATCTGACCGACATCCACATCCTTGTACTTGATGCGGGTCTTGCCCGGCTCGAGGCCGATCCCGGTACGGAACTCGATGCTGATGACGGGCCCCTGCTCGTAGTAGCTGCGCGCCGCCAGGAACAGGCCGATCAGGGCCGCCACCAGGGGAATGATCCACACCAGCGGGATGCGGAAGCGCCGGGGCGCATCAACGGCAGCAACGGGAATGACGGGCGGCGCGGGATCAGTCATGGGCAGGTCGTTCGTGTGCAGGGTCGGCGGAGTCGGAAAGAGGGTCCCAGATCAGGCGGGGATCAAAGCTCATGGCCGCGAACATGGTCAACACCACCACCGCCCCGAAGGCAACGGCGGCGGGCCCCGCCTGGATGGTGGCGATGCCCTGGAACTGGACCAGGGCGACCAGGATGGTGATGACGTAGATGTCGAGCATCGACCAGCGCCCCACAAACTCGACCAGACGATAAAGCCGCGCCCGCTGCAGCAGGCGCCGCCTGGACCGGCTCTGCACGGAGGCCGTCAGGTAGATCAGGGCGAGGATCTTGAGCAGCGGCACCATCACGCTGGCGAAGAAGACCACCACGGCCAGCGGCCAGGAGCCGGACTCCCACAGGAAGACCACCCCGCTCATGATGGTGTCCTCCTGGCTGCCCATCAGGGAGGCGGTAGTCATCATGGGCAGCAGGTTGGCCGGGATATAGAGCAGCACCGACGCCACCAGCAAGGCCCAGGTGGTGGTGATGCTGGCCGGCTTGCGCAGATGCATGGGCGCATCACAGCGGGGGCAGCGCAGCCGCTGCTGCGGCACCAGGGGACTGCGGGCAAGCTGGCCACAGACATGGCAGCTCAGCAGGCCCGCTGCCCGGGCAGTGAGCGGGCGCGTCACCTCGCCCCCTCCTCGGCTGGCGCGAGCTGCCACAGCAGGCGCGTATCGAAGGCGCGCGCCGCCAGGGTGAGGACCACGATGAGGGCGGCGGTAGCCCAGAAGGCCGTACCCAGGATGACGGTGGCCAGGTGGGACAGCTTGACCAGGGACACCAGCATGCCCAGCAGGAAGACCTCGACCATGCCCCACGGCTGCACCGAGCGGACCAGGCGGTAGAAGGTGGCGAGCCGGGGTGACACGCGGCCCAGGCGCAGCGGCAGCAGCACGATCAGGATCATGCTCAGCTCCAGCACCGGAAACAGCTGGGCGGTCACGAAAACCAGTGCCGCCACGGGCTCCACGCCATTGCGCCAGAGGATATGGACGGCCTCCAGCAGGCTCACCTCGACGCGCCGCCCCTGCATCTCGAGGCCCACCAGGGGATGCAGGTTGGCGATCAGGTACAGCACGGCGGCGGTAAAGGTCAGCGCCAGGGTCCGGTCCAGGCTGTCGGGCGGGTTGCGGGCCAGGAATGCATTGCAACGCACGCAGCGCGCCGTCTCGCCCGGCGCAAGCGCAGGCTCGGTCTGGAGCAGGTCACATTCGTGACAGGCCAGCAGATCGGCGGGGAGAGGCGCATGGGCGTCGGGGTCGGTCATGGCGTGGCCCGGAGGATGACAGCCAATTGTGCGGTGCAGTGCCCGCCGCTGCAAGCAGATCGGCGCCGCAGCGGCCCCCTTCCCCGGTGGCCGGCGCGTCAGCGCACAGCGGGAGCGTCCGGCCGCGCCGGCCGTGCAGAACGGTCCGCTCCGGGGGTGGGCGCCGGCACCGGGGCGGCTCCGACGATGAGGATCATCGGCGCGTCCAGCCCGCGATGACGCAGGACGACCCGGTCATTGAGCACCCGGTCGACCCGCAACTGGTCGTTGAAGCTCGCCCCTTCGGGCACCAGCACGGGCGGGTGTTCTCCATCGGCCAGGATGGCCATGCCCGGCGCGGCACCACTGGCCGGGATGGTGGCCTGCAGGACCAGCCCCGGCGGCGGCGGCAAGACCTGCAGCGACGGGCTGCCCGG
This sequence comes from Zoogloea sp., assembly GCA_009026175.1. GTDB lineage: Bacteria > Pseudomonadota > Gammaproteobacteria > Burkholderiales > Rhodocyclaceae > Zoogloea. The sequence continues at coordinate 21,172 of WBTZ01000072.1, forward strand.
CTGGGGGGCGACATGGAGGATGCCGAACTCCTCGGCGGTCCATAGCCCGACCACAACCAGCGCACCCAGCCCCAGCAATGCGCGCTGCAAACGGGCCACGTCGAATCCAGCCATGAATAGTCACTCCCTGCACGACCACGGCCAGGCAGACCGCGGGAAAGTCATCGTTGATCGCTTCGAGAGCGCTACCGTAACACCTCGACATTGCACATACAGCCGGTCTTCACGATTCTTGACCCATTCTATGGAGCGTCGGAACCGCCTTCGGGAAGGGCAAGAAATGCCCGCAACTCCTGCACGAAGCGTTCCCGCTCGCCCAGGTGGGGGGCATGGTCCTGCCCGGCGTACAGCCGCAGTTCGGACCCTGCGATCCGCTCCGCAACGTGGCGGGCTGTCTCCACCGAATAGAAATTGCTCTCGTCACCATAGACGAGAAAACTCGGCCGGGTGATCGTTTGCAGCGCATCCCGGTAATCTGCGGCCGTCAGGCTGGCCCAGCAGTCGATCAGCGGCCTCGGATCGAGGGCCCGCAGGCGCTGGCGGGCGAGCTGGATGCCGGTGCCGTTCTCCAGGTATTTGTCGCGGGCCCGGGCGTTCTTGCCGAAGGCCGCGAGACGCAGCACAGCCTCGGCCAGATCTTCCTCCAGCTCGCGCATGAAGGCTGCATTGCGGTCGGCGTCGAAATCCCCGTAGATGCCAAACGGCCAGCCGACGTCGGTCAGCAGGCGCGGCGACTGGTCGATGAAGCCCAGGTGGGACACGCCCTCCTCACCCCAGTCCCGCAGGTATTGCCAGAGCGTCAAGGCCCCCATCGAATGGCCGACGATCGCCACGTCCTGCAGCCCGTAATGGCGGATGAGGTTGTGCAGGTCGCGGGCCATGCGCGCCACGCTCGGCACGGCCCCGACCCGGGAGGCGTGGCCGCCATGGCCGCGGGCATCCCAGCGGAAGACGCGGCAGCCCGCCTCGAGGGGCGGCATGAAGGGTGTCCAGTCCCGATGGGTGGAGGTCCACCCATGCAGAAGAACCAGGGGACGCCCCTGGCCGGAGATGCGGAGATGGATTTTTTCGCCGTCGTCGGCGAGAAAGTGGTCCATGGTGTCGGGCTGATGGCTTCGAAGGCCCGCAGTCTACCGGAGAGTCCGCACCGGAATCAGGCGGAAGCCGCGCTGCCCGCGTCCCGCCGGTTGAACCAGCGCAACACCGTGCCCCAGTCATGCAGATCGAGGCGGGACACCTCGCCGCAGGCGAAGTCGAGCCCCAGCCAGCGTTCCGGCGGCAGGCCCAGCAGGTGTCCGGCGATGGCCCGCAGCGGGCCGCCGTGGGCCACCACCACGGCCGCGGCAGGCGCCTCGTCGCGCAGGGCGGCCAGGAACTCCAGCACCCGTCCGGCCATCGCGCGGGGCGACTCGCCACCGGGCGGCGAGAAATCCAGGGGCGCGGCAACCCAGGCATCCAGCGCGGCCTGGCCGATGTCTTCGAAGCTGCGCCCCTCCCACTCGCCGAAGTGGATCTCCTTCAGGCGCGGATCAAGACGCGGCACCCCAAGGGCTTCGCCCAGCAGGCGGGCCCGGGCCAGGGGGCTGGCATGCAGGCTGAAGTCCGCGGGCAGCAGCGGGCGCAGGCGCCGGGCCACCTCCACGGCGGACTCGGCCAGGGCGAGGTCGGTCTGGCCGTAGCAGATCCCCGGCGCCACGGCGGGCCGGGGGTGGCGGATCAGGTAGAGCTCCATGCGGCGAGGACTCCCAGGTAGATCGCGATTTCCGAAAGCTGCTGGACCGCCCCCAGGGCGTCTCCGGTGTAGCCGCCCAGTCGCCGCGCAAAAGTCCGCAGGGCCATCAGGACCACCACCACGGTCACCCCCAGCGCCACCAGGGCCGCCGCCGCCGGCAGCAGCAGCAGGGGCAGCACGCCGGCCAGGGTGGCGATGCCGAGCTCGCCGGCATCCGGACGGCGCGCCACCGGCGCCGACTTGGCGCTGTCGTCGGTGCGGGCGTAATCCAGCACGGCCATGATGCTCACCGCGGCGAGGCGGGAGAGAGGATGGGCCACCAGCAGGGCTGCCAGCACCGGGTAATCCTCGTCGGCCCCGAGGGCGCTCAGCACCAGATACTTGGCCAGCAGCATCAGCACCAGGCCGATGGCCCCATAGCTGCCGATGCGCGAGTCCTTCATGATCTGCAGCACCTGCTCACGGGTCCAGCCACCCCCCAGGCCATCGCAGGTGTCGGCCCAGCCATCCTCGTGGAAGGCGCCGGTGGCGCGGATCGTGGCGGCCATGGACAGCACCACCGCCAGCTCAACGGGCAGGACCTGCACCATCAGCCAGAACACGGCCGCACCGATGGCCGCGATCAGCCACCCCACCAGCGGCAGGAAGCGGGCCGCCCGGCCCAGCTTGTCCGGGCTGAATTCGACCCAGCCGGGCACCGGCAGGCGGCTGAAAAAGCCGAGGGCGATGAAGAAGAGTTCGAACTGGGAACGGATCACGGGATAGTCCGCCGCTGACCTGGCCGCTCAGGCCTTGCCGCTGACGCCGGCCGACTCGAAGCTGGCCATCTCGTTGAGGAAGTTCACGGCCGCCTGGACCAGGGGATAGACCAGCGCCGCCCCGGTGCCCTCGCCCAGGCGCAGGTCGAGCTCGACCAGCGGTTCGGCCCGCAGGTGGGCCAGCTGCACCGCATGGCCCTGCTCGTGGGAGCGGTGCGCAAACACGCAATAGTCGAGGATCTCCGGGCTGAGGGCATGGGCCACCAGCAGCGCGCTGGTGACGATGAAGCCGTCGATCAGCAACAGGGTGCCGGCCTGCGCCGCACCGATCATGGCCCCCGCCATCATGGCGATCTCGAAGCCACCGTACTGGGACAGCGCCTCGAGGGGATCCGCCGGGCGGCCGCCGCGGGCAACGGCGCGGGCCAGCAGCTCGCGCTTGCGGGCCAGGCCGGCATCGTCGAGCCCGGTCCCGCGGCCGATCACGCTGTCCAGATCGACACCGCTCAGGCAGTGGGTCAGCAACGACGCAGCGGCGGTGTTGCCGATCCCCATCTCGCCGAATCCGATCACGGTGCATCCCTGGCGCGCCAGGCCGCTGGCCAGCTCGCGCCCGCGGGCCAGGGCCTGGTCGCGCTGGGCCGCGTCCATGGCCGGCGCCTCCAGGTAATTGGCCGTGCCGGCGGCGATCTTGGCCGACACCAGGCCGGTGCGTTCGCCGAAGTCATGGGCCACCCCGGCATCGATCACCGACAGGGCCATGCCCATCTGGCGGGCGAAGACATTGATCGCCGCGCCACCGGCCAGGAAGTTCTCCACCATCTGCCAGGTCACGTCCTGGGGATAGGCCGACACACCGGCCTTCGCCGCCCCGTGATCCCCGGCGAACACCAGCATGTGGGGCTGTTGCAGGGTCGGGGAGAGGCTCTGCTGGACCAGCCCGATCTGCAGTGCCAGCGCCTCGAGACGACCGAGGGCGCCGAGCGGCTTGGTCTTGGTGTCGATGCGTCGCTGCAGGGCGGCGGCCAGGTTCTGATCAGGACGGGCGATGGCGAAGGACATGGGGAAAGGCATCCGCAGACGGTATCAAGGCCGCGGATGCTAGGGTGCGGATGCGCCAAACACAAGCCCGCCAAGGCAGCCCGGGGTTTCCGGACAGCGCATCCCGGAGGCGGGCAGTCCGCTGGAAACCCTTAGTGGGCGCGGGCCTGACGCCCCTTGGACTGGACATGCAGGACCACGCGGTGGCTGTTGCGTACCCGGGTCTCCCAGGCACGCTTGAGGACGAAACGCAGTTCGTGGGCACCGGGCAGTTCGCCGACAAGCACGAAAGTCTGCTGACCGTCGGCCCCCATCCCGCCGGACTGCTCGAGATTGACCCGCACCGGCGCACCTGCCGGATCGACGTACCAGGTGGCACCTGCGGTGGCAGGCAGGACAATCCGGCAAGGCTGGCCGATATGGCTGGCGAGGCGCTGGGTGTTCATGGCAAGAGGCTCCCTGAATCTGACTTTTTGTATCTCGCGTTTACCCTCCGCGCCAAGCCCATTCATCGCCATGAACTGCACCATCCGGTCTGTGTGACCTAGTTCCGCCCTCCCCGCCCGCCGCTCATGACTTGAGCATCAGGGGCAGCCCGGCAGCCACGAAAGTCACCCGCGGACAGGCCGCCGCCACCGCCTGGTTGAGCCGCCCCGCCTCGTCCCGGAACAGGCGGCCCAGCGCGGTTTCGGGTACCAGGCCGAGGCCGACTTCATTGGCCACGAAGATCACCCGGCCCGGCAGCGCGGGGATCAGCTCGAGCAGGGCCGCACGTTCCTCCAGCAGCTGTGGCAGGCCTTCGCCGCCCACGCCGGGGGGCAGGGTCTCGGCGCCCTCCAGCAGATTGGCCAGCCACAGGGTCAGGCAATCCACGATCACGCAGCGATCCGCCCGGGCTTCCCGGGCGAGCGTCCGGGCCAGCCCCCGGGGTGCCTCGACCACCCGCCAGCCGGCGGGACGATCGGCCTGGTGGCGGGCGATGCGGGCCGCCATCTCCTCGTCCAGTGCCTCGGCGGTGACGATCACGCTGACCGCCATTCCCGCCGCAGTGGCCAGGCTCTCGGCATGACGGCTCTTCCCCGAGCGGGCGCCACCCAGTATCAATTCACAAGGCATAAGGGGTTCTCACAAGTTCCGTGCACGTTAACCGAATCATGGAAGTCCATGATTTTGGTGGTATTATCGCAGCCTGTCTGTCAGCGGAGCATTTCGCTGCAGGCAAACGTGCTCCAGGTGCTCCACGGGCCTTCCGGCCCAGGAGTTAAACGGGAAACAGGTGCGCGCGCTGCTTCATGCAAGCCGCAATACCTGTGCTGCCCCCGCAACGGTAAGCAAGCGCAAGGTGAGTCACTCCGCCACTGGGCCTCCGGCCTGGGAAGGCGACCCACCGCGTCCGGTCCGGCATTTGCCGCGCCGGCACAGCTTGTGAGCCCGGATACCGGCCTTGACCACACAAAAGCGGAAGTGCCACGGGGTGGTGGCGACGAGCGCGGTCATGGTGTGTCCTCCTGGCCTTTCTCCCTGTCTCCCCCGGTGCCTCCAGACGCAATCCACCCGGAGGCGGGGACGCCGCCGGGCCAGGGAGACCCCTTTGATGACCATCCGCCTTTCCGCCACCGCCCTTGCGGTTGCTGCCGCATTCCCCTTCGGCTTTGCCCTTCCCGCCCTCGCCG
>WBTZ01000073.1 GCA_009026175.1 Zoogloea sp.
CACTTCGACGATGCCGCCACCGGCGGCAGCCCCGGCCGCCGCCGGTGGCGGCATCGTCGAAGTGAAGGTGCCGGAGCGGGGGCCGCGGCGGCGGCACCTGCGGCTTCGACGCGGATCAGCACGGTGCCTTCGGCAACCTTGTCGCCAAGGTTGATCAGCACTTCCTTGACCACGCCGGCGGCCGAGGAGGGCACGTCCATGGTGGCCTTGTCGGATTCGAGGGTGGCGATGGCGTCGTCCACCTTGATGGTGTCACCGACCTTGACGAACAGTTCGATCACCGGCACCTGGTCGAAATCGCCGATGTCCGGAACCTTTACTTCGATGAGTTGGCTCATGTTTGCAGTCTCCTGGGCAATCAGACGGACATGGGGTTGGGCTTGGACGGGTCGAGCTTGTACTTGACCAGGGCGGCGGCAACCTTGTCGCGTTCGATCTTGCCTTCGTCAGCCAGCGCCTTGAGGGCGGCCAGGGTGACCCAGTGGCGATCCACTTCGAAGAAGTGGCGCAGCTTCTCGCGGGTGTCGGAGCGGCCGAAACCGTCGGTGCCCAGCGTCACGTAGGTGCTCTTGACGTAGGGACGGATCTGCTCGGAGAACAGGCGGATGTAGTCGGTGGCGGCAATCACCGGGCCGACGGCGCCTTCGAGCTTCTGCTCCACGTGGCTCTTGCGCGGGGCCTCGAGCGGATGCAGCAGGTTCCAGCGGGAGGCGTCCTGGCCGTCGCGGGCCAGTTCGTTGAAGCTCGGGCAGCCCCAGATGTCGGCTTCGACACCCCAGTCGTTCTTGAGCAGGTCGGCGGCGGCGATGACTTCGTTGAAGATGGTGCCGGAGCCCAGCAGCTGGACGCGCACATCCCCGGCGCCGCCCTTACGGAAGGCGTACATCCCCTTGATGATGTCGGACTCGGCACCGGAAGGCATCTCCGGGTGCTCGTAGTTCTCGTTCATCACGGTCAGGTAGTAGTAGACGTCTTCCTGCTCGGCGAACATGCGGCGCATGCCATCCTGCACGATCACGGCGACTTCGTACTGGAAGGTCGGGTCGTAGCTGATGCAGTTGGGGATCATGTTGGCCATGACCTGGCTGTGGCCGTCCTCGTGCTGCAGGCCTTCGCCGTTCAGCGTGGTGCGGCCGGCCGTGCCACCGATCAGGAAGCCGCGGGTGCGCTGGTCGGCTGCCGCCCAGCACAGGTCCATGGTGCGCTGCAGGCCGAACATCGAATAGAAGATGTAGAAGGGCACCATCTGCACGCCATGCACGCTGTAGGCGGTGCCGGCGGCGATCCAGTCGGCCATGGCGCCGGCTTCGTTGATGCCTTCCTGCAGGACCTGGCCGGTCTGGCTTTCCTTGTAGAACATGAGCTGGTCATGGTCTTCAGGAACGTACTTCTGGCCTTCCTGGTTCCAGATGCCGTACTGGCGGAACATGCCTTCCATACCGAAGGTGCGGGACTCGTCGGGCACGATCGGGACGATGTTCTTGCCGATCTGCTTGTCCTTCAGCAGGGTGTTCATGATGCGCACGATGGCCATCGTGGTGGACAGCTCGCGGCCTTCGCCGGAGGCCTTGAGCAGGGCGCCGAAGGCATCCAGGCCCGGCACCGCCAGCGGCTCGGCCTTGCGGCGGCGCTGGGGCAGGAAACCACCCAGGTCGACGCGGCGCTGCATCATGTACTTGTATTCGGGGGAGTCTTCCGGGAAGCGCAGGTAGGGCAGCTCGGCCAGCTTGTCGTCGGGCACCGGGATGCCGAAGCGGTCGCGGAAGCGGCGGATCGACTCGATGTCCAGCTTCTTCTGCTGGTGGGAGATGTTCATGGCCTCGCCGGACTGGCCCATGCCGAAGCCCTTGATGGTCTTGGCCAGGATCAGGGTCGGGGCGCCCTTGTGGTTAACGGCGGCGTTGTAGGCGGTGAAGATCTTGAAGATGTCGTGGCCGCCGCGGTTGAGGTTCCACACCTCGTCGTCGGTCCAATCGGCCACCAGCTCGCGCAGCTCGGGCGTGTTGAAGAAGTGCTCGCGTACGTAGGCGCCGTTCTTGGCCTTGAAGGTCTGATATTCGCCGTCACAGAGTTCCATCATGCGTTTCTTCATGATGCCCTTCTTGTCACGGTTGAACAGGGCGTCCCAGTGGGTGCCCCAGATCAGCTTGATGACGTTCCAGCCGGCACCGCGGAATTCGGCTTCGAGTTCCTGGATGATCTTGCCGTTGCCGCGCACCGGGCCGTCCAGACGCTGCAGGTTGCAGTTGATCACGAAGATCAGGTTGTCCAGTTTCTCGCGGCCGGCCATGCCGATGGCGCCGAGGGATTCGACCTCGTCGGTCTCGCCGTCGCCCAGGAAGGCCCAGACCTTGCGCTGCTCGGCCTTGGCGGCGTCGATCAGGCCGCGGCTGGCGAGGTACTTCATGAAGCGGGCGGAGTAGATCGCGCACAGGGGGCCGAGGCCCATGGACACGGTCGGGAACTGCCAGAAGTCCGGCATCAGCCAGGGGTGCGGGTAGGAGGAGATGCCCTGGCCCTCGGACTCCTGACGGAAGCTGTCCATCTGCTCGTCGGTGAGGCGGCCGAGCATGTAGGCGCGGGAATACACACCGGGCACGGAGTGGCCCTGGAAGTAGATCAGGTCGCCGCCGGTGTCATGGTTGATGCTCTTCCAGAAATGCGAAAAGCCCACGTCATAGAGGGCTGCGGCGGAGGCGAAGGAGGCAATGTGGCCGCCGACGTTGGTGTGCTTGTTGGCGCGCACGACCATGGCCATGGCGTTCCAGCGGATGTACGAATGGAGCTTGATCTCCATGTCCGGATCGCCCGGGTACTTGGGCTGCTGGTCGGCCGGAATGGTGTTGATGTACTGGGTGTTAGCGGAGTAGGGGATGTCGATCCCTTCCTCGCGGCCTGCCTCGATCAGCTTTTCGATCAGGAAGTGAGCGCGTTCGGCGCCTTCCTGTGCGACGACGCCTTCGAGAGCGTCCAGCCATTCCTTGGTTTCCTGAGCGTCGATGTCTGCCCGGGTGTTCTGCGTATTCGCGGCCATGGTCTTGTCTCCTCATGACTTGCGGGTTGTGGATGACCACCGTGGGTAACGGCGGCGGGGGGTCACTGCAAAACCTGCGTGGACCGGATCGCGGTCCTGATATTTCGCAATATAAAACCAAATCTCGTATCGTGCAATACGGGGTTCCCGCAATTCATGCATTTCAAGTCGGTGGACGTGGCTGGACCGACCTGCATGCGCGACGGGCGTGCGGGGGCTTGGGATGGTGCTGGGCAGATTGCGCAAGAGCAGTCCCGCCGACCGGGCCTGGGGCGCCGGTCGGCGGGTTTGCGTTCGAGGGGAATGGGAAAAAAAACGGCCGGGGGCGAGGGAGGGAGGGAGAAAACCCCCGGCCGTGTGCGGAAATGTGAGTTCCGCGTTGCGGGATCATTTGGACTGCGCGTCCCGCTTTCGGTCTTCGTCATAGGCGAAGACCACTTGACTGTTGCGTACCTCTCCGATGACCGGGATGCGGGGCGTGTCGATCGCCTCATGGTCGGTCTTGGAGAAGGGGCGATCATATACCATCACGATGCCTTCCACCTTCTCCCTGAGGGACTCGAGGGCGTCCTTCAGGCGGGGACCGTCGGTGCTGCGGGCCTGGCGGATGGCGGTTGCCAGCAGCAGCATGGAGTCGTAGCCCTGGGCGGCGGCGGGCGCCACCGGAATGCGTTCGACGCCGAAGGCCTGCTGGTACTTTTCGATGAAGGCTTTGCGCCGCGGGGTGTTGCCGTCCTGGATGAAGGTCTGGGGCATGCGGGTGCCTTCCGCATTGGGGCCGGCGTTGTCGATGAAGTTGGACATGGCCAGGGCCCAGCTGCCCATCAGCGGCACCTTCCAGCCGATGCGCACCATGCCGTTGGCCAGGTGGGCCAGTTCGGGGCCGAGCCCGTAGGTGAGGATGGCCTCGGCGCCGGCGGCCCGGGCACGGGTCAGCTGCGGGGTCATGTCCACGTCACGGATGTTGAAGCGCTCGATGGCCACCGGCTTGAGGCTGTGGCGTTCGAGTGCCCGCTCCAGGTCTTCGCGGCCCAACTGGCCGTAGTTGGTGCTGTCGTGGAGGATCGCCAGCTTGCGCAGGCGGCGGCGCACCACGGCCTCCTCGACGATCATGGCTGCCTGGATCGAGTCCGGTGCGGAGACGCGGAAGATGTAGTTGTCCGGGTATTGGGGCGGCAGGAACTGGCGGGTGATCACGGTGCCGGTGGCCACCGAGGTGATCATCGGGATGTGGGCCTGCTGGTAGAAACGCTGGCTGGCCAGGGCCACGCCGGTGTTGACGATGCCCAGGCCGGCGATCACCTTCTCCTGGTTGATCAGCTCCTGGACGACCTGGGCGCCACGTTCGGGCCGGGCTTCGTCATCGCGCTCGATGAGCAGGATGGGGCGGCCAAGGATGCCGCCGGCTTCGTTGATCTCCCGCGCGGCGAGGCGGATGCCGTCGCGCATGGCAATTCCCATCGGGTTCGAGCCCCCCGTGAAGGGGCCGGAGACGCCTACCCGGATGGGTTCGATGGCTCCGCTACCTGCTGCGAAAAGGGAGAGTGCCGCCGCTGTCGCGACGCGCAGGAGTCGAAGCAAGGTGTCTTCTCCATCAGTGGCGGGCCGCTTGTGTGTCGGCTCTCGGTCGTTCCTTCGCAATGCCGGGACTACCCTACGCCCGCCAGGCGAAGGGCGTCAATCCCGTATCAACCCGTATGCGGGGCCCGAGGGGCGGGGCCGGGGCGGATAAGGGTATCTCCCTATGCCCGCTGAGCGGCGACGCTAGCAGGATGGGAGCAAATGCCGAACGAGAACCATCTTCCCCCTTCCCGTGTCCGTGCCAACTGGTACTGGACGGTGCCCTACCTCGCAGTCCTGGTGTTTGCCCTGGTCATGCTGACCCTGGTGTGGATCCTGCAGCGCCAGGAGGGTGAGACCCAGCGCAATGCCCTGGCCCGCGATGTGCAGTGGGCCGAGCAGACCATGCGCCTGCACATGCAGGGCACCGAGGAGTTCCTCGGGCAGCTGTCCCGCGAACTGGCGGCCGGCACGCTCGACGCGGACGGCTTCCAGGTGCGGGCCAACCAGCACATCGCCAACAACCCCGAGCTGGTCAACGTAGTGTGGGTGGCCGATCAGCGTGTCAAATGGACGGCGCCCTTCGATACCACCGACTGGCTGGTGGGCGATGCCCTGTCCGGCATCCAGGCGGTGGTGCTGAACCGGGCCCGGGAGCTGGGACGGCCCGTCTATGGAGATGCCTATGTAAACGCCCGCAACATGTCGGTGCTCGAAGTGTATGTGCCGGTGCAGCAGGGGCGCAGTCCGCTGGGGGCGGTGGTGGCGGTGTATTCGATCGAGCGCATGGTGGCCTACCTGGTGCCGAGCTGGTTCGGGGAGAAGTACCGGCTCGCCTTCACCGGCGGGCGGGGCGATGTGCTGGCCGCCAATTCGGCGGCGCGTCCGCTCGACGAGAGCCTGGCTTTCTCGGTCTCCCTCGACCCGCCGGGCAACGGCCTGACCCTGGAGGCGACCGCGTATCACACCGAGAGTGACCTGCCGCGGGCCTTTCCGATCGTGGTCATCGTGGGCTTGAGCTTCTTCGTGTTGTGGAGCCTGTGGCTGCTGAGGGCCCACACCCAGCGTCGGGTGCGGGTGGAGAAGGAGCGCGACCGGCTCTTCAACCTGTCCCTCGACATGCTGGCCATCCTCGGGCTCGACGGGGTGTTCCGGCGCTGCAATCCGGCCTTCGAGCGGATCCTCGGGCATGCGCCGGATGACCTGCCGGGGCGGCCGATGATCGACTTCATCCACGCCGAGGATGTGGCGCCCACCATCGACCAGCTGCGCAGCCTGGCGTCGGGAACGCCGGGCTCCTTCGAGAACCGTTGCCGTTGCCGGGACGGCAGCTACAAGTGGTTGGCCTGGAGCGTCAATTCGGTGCCGGAGGAGCGCCTCATGTACGCGGTGGCTCATGACATCACCGGGCGCAAGGCCGCCGAGGAGGCCTTGCGCGCCGAGTACGCCTTCCGCAAGGCGATGGAGGAGTCCCTGGTCACCGGCCTGCGGGCCATCGACCTGACGGGTCAGATCATTTACGTGAACCCGGCCTTCTGCCGCATGACCGGCTGGTCGCGGGAAGAGCTGGTCGGGGTGAGGGCGCCTTTTCCCTACTGGCCGCAGGACAACTACGAGGTCTTGCAGCACAACCTGGAGCTGACCCTGTCGGGGGATGCGCCCGCCACCGGTTTTGAGATGAGCATCCGGCGCAAGAACGGGGAGCGCCTGGATGCCCGCTTCTATCTGTCACCGCTGATCGACGGTGAGGGGCGGCAGACCGGCTGGATGGCGTCGATCACCGACATCACCGAGCCCAAGCGGGTGCGGGCCGAGCTGGAGGCGGCCCATGAGCGCTTCGTGGCGATTCTCGATGGGCTCGATGCCGCGGTATATGTGGCGGACGCGGCCACCGACGAGATCCTCTTCGCCAACCGGGCCTTCAAGAGCATCTATGGCTTTGACGCGGTGGGGCAGCGGGTGGGGATCTACGCCCTGCCGACTCCGCCGGACACCTTGTGGTACGACGTGGACCCGCGCCGCCTGTCGCCCGAGCAGGTGCCGCGGGAGCTCTACGACGGAGAGCTGCGCAATGCGATGTCGGGCCGCTGGTATCACATCCGTGAGCGCGCGACCCGCTGGGTGGATGGCCGGGTGGTGCGCATGGCGATCGCCACCGACATCACCGACCGCAAGCGGGTGGACGAGGAAAACCGGGCCCAGCAGGAGCGCCTGCAGCGTACCTCGCGCCTGATCACCATGGGCGAAATGGCGTCGACCCTGGCCCATGAGCTCAACCAGCCCCTGGCCGCCATCGCCAACTATTCGAAGGGCTGCGTCAATCGCCTGCAGTCCGGCGATTACCGGCAGGACGACATCCTGGCCGCCATGCTCAAGGCCAGCGCCCAGGCCGAGCGGGCCGGCAAGATCATCCGCCGGGTGCGCCAGTTCGTGAAGAAGAGCGAGCCGCGCCGGCATCCGGTGTCCCTCGCGGGCATCGTCGATGACGCCATCGGCTTTGTCGAGATCGATGCCCGCCGCCATGGCGCCCAGGTGCTCAGCCAGCTGCCGGACGATTTGCCGCCGGTGTTCGCCGACGCGGTGATGGTCGAGCAGGTGGTGCTGAACCTGGTCAAGAACGGGATCGAGGCGATGGCCGAGACGCCGGCCGACGACCGTTTCGTGACCGTGTCGGCCCGCCTGGCCGACGCGAACCAGGTGGAGGTCTCCATCGCGGATCGGGGTCATGGCCTGTCGGACGAGGCCAGGGAGAGGCTGTTCTCGCCCTTTTACACCACCAAGTCGGAGGGCATGGGGATGGGCTTGAACATCTGCCGTTCGATCGTGGAATTCCATGAAGGTCATCTCTGGGTCGACCCCAATCCGGCCGGAGGATGTATCTTCCGCTTCACCCTGCCCCTGGAGACCGCCGTTGAAACCGCAAGCCTCGACGTCTGAACAGACCGTCTATCTCGTTGATGATGACGAAGCCCTCCGGGACTCCCTGGTCTGGCTGCTTGAATCCCAGGGGTTCCGGGTGGCGGCCTTCGCCTCCGCCGAAGATTTCCTGCGGGCCTGGCGGCCCGATTTCAACGGCTGCCTGCTGCTCGATGTGCGCATGCCCGGCCTCAGCGGACTGGAGCTGCATGAGCGCCTGCGGGCCCAGTACTGCACCCTGCCGATCATCTTCATCACCGGCCACGGCGACGTGCCGATGGCGGTGGCGGCCCTCAAGAAGGGCGCTGTGGATTTCATCGAGAAGCCCTTCGACGACACCGAACTGCTGCGCCTGGTCACCCAGTGCCTGGCCAAGGAGCAGGACAGCCGGGCCCGGCGGCGCCAGGATGCGGAAGTGTCGCGGCGCCTCGACCAGCTGACCCAGCGGGAGCGGGAGGTGCTCGATCTGATCATCGTCGGCAAGCTCAACAAGCAGATCGCCGACGTGCTCGGCATCAGCATCAAGACGGTGGAGGTGCATCGCGCCAGGGTCATGGAGAAGATGGCCGCCCAGTCCCTGGCCGAGCTGGTTCAGAACGTCATCGCCATCGAAAGCGGCCGCAACTGAGCTTCGCCGCTGCGGGCGCGGCATGGGCCCGCAAGCCGTGGTAAACTCACGGGTTTTTCCCGAGGGGCAGCGACATGACGGCTCGCATTATCGATGGCAACGCGCTTTCCGCGAAACTGCGCGGGGAACTCGCCGCGAAGGCGGCTGAACTGACCGCCCAGGGCACCCAGCCCTGCCTCGCGGTGATCCTGGTCGGCGGCGACCCCGCTTCTGCCGTCTATGTGCGCAACAAGGTGGCCGGTTGCGAGAAGGCCGGCATCAAGTCGCTCAAGTTCGAATACCCGCAGGATGCTTCGCCCGCCGACGTGCTGGGCCGGATTGCCGAGCTGAACGCCGATCCTTCGGTGCACGGCATCCTGGTGCAGTTGCCCCTGCCGAGGCACTTCGACGAGAAGGCCGTGCTGGAGGCCATTTCCGTCGAGAAGGACGTGGATGGTTTCCATGCCGAGAACGTCGGGCGCCTGTCCCAGGGGCAGGAAGCCTTCGTGCCGTGCACGCCGAACGGGGTCATGGAGATGCTCAAGAGCATCGAGGCCCCCCTGCGCGGGGCCGAGGCCGTGGTGATCGGCCGCTCCAACATCGTCGGCAAGCCCATGGCCATGCTGCTCACCGCGGCGGGCGCCACGGTGACCGTCTGCCACTCCGGCACCCGCGATCTCAATTTCCACACCCGCCGCGCCGACATCCTGGTGGCCGCCATCGGCAAGCCGAAGTTCGTGACTGGCGACATGATCCGCCCGGGCGCCATCGTCATCGACGTGGGCATCAACCGCCTGTCGAGCGGCCCCGATGCCGGCAAGCTGTGCGGCGACGTGGATTTCGAATCCGCCAAGGAAGTGGCGGGTGCCATCACCCCGGTGCCTGGCGGCGTCGGCCCCATGACCATCACCATGCTGCTTGCCAATACCGTCGAATCGGCAACCCGCGCTGCCCGGAAGGCCTGAACCATGAGCGAGCAACAACCCGTCATCGGCATTGTCATGGGGTCCAACTCCGACTGGCCCACCATGCAGGCTGCGGCCAGGGTGCTGAAGGATTTCGGCGTGCCCTTCGAGGCCCGCGTGGTGTCGGCCCACCGCACCCCCGACCTGATGTTCGAGTACGCCGAACAAGCGCGTGCCCGCGGCCTGCGCGCGATCATCGCCGGTGCCGGTGGTGCCGCCCACCTGCCGGGCATGATCGCCGCCAAGACCACCGTGCCGGTGCTGGGTGTGCCGGTCCAGTCCAAGGCGCTGTCCGGCAAGGACTCCCTGCTGTCCATCGTGCAGATGCCCAAGGGCATTCCGGTGGCGACCTTTGCCATCGGTGAGGCCGGTGCCGCCAACGCGGGTCTCTTCGCCGTGGCCTTGCTGGCCGGCACCGACGCGGCCCTGGCCGACAAGCTCGAGGCGTTCCGCTCCGAGCAGACCGCCAGTGTGCTGGCCATGACCCTCGATCCGGTCTGAACCCACTGATTGCGCAGGACTGAAGCGATGATTCTCCCGCCCGCTACCCTCGGCATGCTCGGCGGCGGCCAGCTTGGCCGCTTCTTCGTTGCCGCAGCCCACGAAATGGGCTTCAAGGTCTGGGTGCTCGATCCGGATCCCCACAGCCCGGCCGGCCTCATCGCCGATCGTCACCTGCAGGCCGGCTATGAGGATTTTGCCGCGCTGGATGCGATGGCCGAAGCATGTGCCGCCGTCACCACCGAGTTCGAGAACGTGCCGGCGGCGACCCTGGACTACCTGGCCAAGTTCATCCCGGTGCGTCCCGGCGCCCCCGCCGTGGCGGTGTGCCAGAACCGCATCGTCGAGAAGTCATTCCTGCGCGACAACGGCCTGCCGCACGGCCCCTTTGCGGTCATCCAGTCCGAGGCCGACATCGCCGCCGCAGAGGCCAGCCTTTACCCGGCGATCCTCAAGGTGGCCCGCTTCGGCTACGACGGCAAGGGCCAGGCCCGTGTCACCAATGCCGCGGAGGCCTTGCATGCCTTTCATCAGTTCAAGGGTGAGCCCTGCGTGCTGGAGCAGATGCTGAGCCTCGACTACGAGGTGTCGGTGGTGCTGGCCCGCGACGAGGGCGGCAAGGTGAAGTGCTTCCCCACCGTGGAGAACCAGCACAGCCGCGGCATCCTCGATGTGTCCATCGCGCCGGCGCGCATCCCGGCCTGCCAGTGCGATACGGCCCAGGAGTACGCGGAGCGGATCGCCGAGCGCCTGGGTTTCATCGGGACCCTGGCGGTCGAGTTCTTCGTGAGCCGCGGTCAGCTCTATGTCAATGAGATGGCGCCGCGCCCCCACAACAGCGGTCACCACACCATCGATGCCTGCGCGGTGAGCCAGTACGACCAGCAGGTCCGCGCCCTGTGCGGCATTCCGCTGGGCGAGCCGCGCCAGCACAGCGCCTCGGTGATGGTGAACCTGCTCGGCGAGCTGTGGTTCGAGGGCGGCGACCCCCACGGCCGCTACCGTGAGCCGGACTGGTCCTTGCTGCACGCGGTGGCGGGCCTGCGCCTGCATCTGTATGCCAAGCACCACGCCCGTCATGGTCGCAAGATGGGGCACTTCACGGTGGTCGGCGACGACCCTGCCGAGGTGCTCGCCAAGGCCATGGCTGCCCGCGCGGCCATCGGTATCCGCGACGAGTAAAGATCCACGGGATGAACGACATCCAGCGCGCGGTAGCGCTCCTGCGCCAGGGGGAGCTGGTGGCCCTGCCCACCGAGACCGTCTATGGCCTCGGCGCCGACGCGCTCAACCCTGCCGCGGTGGCAAAGATCTTCGCCGCCAAGGGGCGTCCGTCCGACCATCCATTGATCGTCCATCTCCCGGATGCAGAGCAGTTGCTCGACTGGGCGCGGGATGTTCCCCGTGAAGCGATCGCCCTGGCGCGGGCTTTCTGGCCTGGCCCGTTGACCCTCATCCTGCGCAAGGAGGAGGGGGTTCCCGACCTTGTCACCGGTGGGCAGGATACCGTCGGCCTGCGGGTGCCGAACCATCCCGTCGCCCTGGAGCTGCTGCGTGCCTTCGGTGGTGGCGTGGCCGCCCCGTCCGCCAACCGCTTCGGCCGCATCAGCCCGACCACGGCCGAGCATGTGCGTCAGGAGCTCGGCGAGCGGGTGCCGCTGATCCTCGAGGGTGGCCCCTGCCAGGTCGGCCTGGAGTCCACCATCCTCGATCTGTCGCGGGATGTGCCGGTGATCCTGCGGCCGGGCGCCATTGGTGTGGATGACATCGCCCGGGTGATCGGCCGCCGTCCGCGCCTGAAGGATGAGGTGGGGCAGGCCTCGGAGCACGGCCATGCGCCGAGGGTGTCCGGTTCGCTGGCGGCCCACTACGCGCCGCGTACTCCGCTGGAGTTGCTGCCGCTTGACGAGATCGTCGCGCGGATGGGCGAGGGGGATGTGGTGCTGGCCCGCCGCGCCGCGCCTGCCGGCCTGGTCGATGGCGTCGTGTGGGTGGTCGCGCCTGCCGATCCGTCTGCCTATGGTCACGACCTCTACGCTCGGCTGCGGGAGCTGGATGAGTCGCCGAGCCGGCGCATCCTCGTGGAGGCACCTCCTGCCGCGCCCGGGTGGGCCGCGGTGGCCGACCGCCTCGGGCGTGCCGCGGTGGGGTCGGGGGAGGACGACGAAACCTGAAGGCGGAGACGGGTTCGAAGCGTTCAGGCTTTGCATCCCTGGAAAACGCCGCTATAATGCGCGCCTTACGTGGGCCGATAGCTCAGCTGGGAGAGCGCCGCGTTCGCAATGCGGAGGTCGTGAGTTCGATCCTCATTCGGTCCACCAAGTCTTGCAAGGTCAGCTGTTCAGCTGGCCTTTTCAATCTGCATATCCTGCAGCGCCCCGTGGAGGGGTTCCCGAGCGGTCAAAGGGATCAGACTGTAAATCTGACGGCACTGCCTTCGAAGGTTCGAATCCTTCCCCCTCCACCATCCCCTGCCTTTCCCCCGATGTGGCCTGCGTGAGCCTTGCTGGCTTGCAGCGGCGCCGTGCCTGCTTCACGCCGTGAATCACGGGAGGTGCATCCAGGTCGAACCAGGTTCCCGCTCTACCCTCACTCCGCCATCTCCGGTGGTGACGTAGGTCAGCAGGCATGCCTGCCTCGGCGAAGACAGCACCCGGGGGTTGAGGACGGCAAAGACCTCCCCGTCGCAGCGGGCGGAGCGGGTGACCAGGCCAGGGTGCCCTTCCCGGTGCAGTTTCGTACCGATCTGGTGGGTGAGGGTGTAGTCGTCGGGGGCCAGCAGTCCGGGTTCGTGGGCGATGGCCGGGCGCAAGTCCACCAGTGCCGCGTCGCAATGGACCCGGTAGAGCTTCCGCTCCATGCGGATATCGGGGCGGTTGAAGCCGGCGTCGGCCAGCAGGCCGGTGCGCCAGTGATGCACGGTTTCGTGGACGCTGGTCTCAACGGTGTCGGCGCCATACCAGACTCCGAAGCTGCCGTCGGAGTAGCGGCTGCGCATCCAGTGCGTGAAGGGGTAGCGCACGGCCTCGTTCCAGGCGGCCTCCTCGAAGGGGCGCTGGATGACGGGTTGGGGGGAGGCGAACAGGCGCGGCTTGGTGGCCAGTTCGAGGGCGACGGCAGCATCCCACTCCGCGGGTGTGTCGCTGAGGTCGTCGAAGAGATCCTGGGAAATGCGCAGGGAGACGATGTTGCGCATCAGGTCGGTGTGTGTGTCGGCGAGCCCCACGTGTTCGAAGACCTGCATCATTGGCCGCGCGCCCGGTCGAGGTAGGCCAGGACCATCAACAGTCCGGCGAAGCCGAATTCGCGGATCACTTCGATCGGGCTGCGGTTGTCGAAGGCCAGGTTGCGGGTCTTGATCCAGCGGTAGGCGAGGTCCCGGTCGTGGGGGAAGAGCAGGCGCAGGTTCTTGTGGATGCCCAGCAGGTGTCCGGCACGCTCCAGGGTGTCCCGGCTGCCCGAAATGGCTTCGCCGCGCCGATAGCGGGCCAGGACGGCCCGATTGCTGGTGGCGAATCCAAGGGCATCGAGTTGTTCCTCGGTGCTGAGTTGCCAATGGTCGAAGAGCTTCATCAACATGCCGGCGATCGCCTTTCGGTCAATGGCTTCGCCGGGCTGGGCCGGGACAGCGAGCATGGCCTTCTCCTGAAGATTTTGTTTTTATTGTAACGTGTATTGTTGCTTTTGATTATCGCATTTGGGGTGGCGTCAGGCGAGGGCCTGCCGCGGCCCCGTGTGGCTATCCAGATTCCGCCAGGCGGGCCGATAAAGCCCTCATGCACAGATTCAGTGATCTTTTGTGTCCATGCTCGATGGAGGCTGCATGCAGGCCTGGAGGCGTGTGGGGCCGATGAGGTGCCGCGTGCGCGGGATGGCTGTGTTGCGCAGCCTGACCTGGGTGCTGTTGTGTTTGATGGCCTCCGTGGCGTGCGCCGAACAGGTTTACCGGGTCGGGGTCACGTCCTTTCGCGACAAGGCGGTCACGCTCCAGGAATGGGGGCCGACCATGGCCTTCCTGTCTGCCCAGGTAGCCGATGCCCGCTTCGAGGTGGTGCCGCTGACCCTGCCGGAGTTCGAGGCCGCGCTGGCCCGCCGGGAGCTGGATTTCGTGTTGACCAACCCCCAGCACTACATCGTCGTGGAGGCGCGCTTCGGCGTGTCGAGGGTGGCGACGCTGGTCAAGCGGGAGAACGGCAAGCTGGTCAAGCAGTTTGGCGGTGTCGTGTTTACCCGCAGCGACCGCCGCGACATCCGGCGGCTCGAGGACGTCAGGGGGCACAGGATTGCTGCGGTGGACCGCACGTCCTTTGCGGCCTTCCTGCTGCAGTACGATCTGCTGAAAGTTGCCGGTGTGGATATTGACCGGGATTGTCAGCTGGGCTTCTTTGGTTTTCCGCAGGATCTGGTCGTCAGGGCCGTCCTGGACAAGCGTGCCGATGTGGGGTTTGTGAGGACGGGGGTGCTGGAGGCGATGGCCCAGGAGGGGAAGATTGATCTGGCCAGTCTTGCCGTCGTCAATCCGCTTTCCGCGCAGGATTTTCCGTTCCTGATCAGCACCGAGCTCTATCCGGAGTGGCCTCTGGCCGCTGCGCCACATGTCTCCATCGACATCACCAACAAGGTGGTTGCTGCACTTCTCCTGATGCCCCCCGACGGGCCTGCCGCGCGCAGCGCGCGCTATTACCGCTGGTCGACGCCGCTGGAGTATCAACGGGTCCAGGCCCTGATGCGCCGCCACAGGATCTATCCCTACGACAGCAGGGAGCCCATTCCCCTGTCGGATGTGCTGCGGGAGTATTCGGTCCCCATCCTGGCCGGTGTGCTGGCCTTATCCCTGGCGTTGGTGGTGCTGTACGTCAGGACCCACCGGCTCAACGTCGCCTTGAAGCGTTCGCGGCAGACCCTCAGCGAGATGGCGCACAGCGATGCGCTGACAGGGCTTCCCAACCGCAATCTGCTGGATGACCGCCTGGCCTTCACGCTGGCCAAGGCGCAGCGCAGCGGTACGCGCATTGCCGTCTGCCTGCTTGATCTGGACGGGTTCAAGCCAATCAATGACCAATGGGGCCACCACGCCGGTGACATGGTTCTGCGCGAGGTGGCGGGGCGGTTGAGCGCAGCCCTGCGGGATGGTGACACCGTGGCACGCTGGGGTGGGGATGAATTCGTCCTCCTGCTGGAGGGGGTTGCTGCCGACTGGCAGCTGTTCGAGATCATGAAGCGGGTGCTGGCTGCGGTCAGCCAGGATCTTGATGCGTGCCCCGGGTGCCGGGTGACGGCCAGCATCGGTGTGAGCCTCTATCCTTCGGATGCCCGGGAGGGCGGGCCGTTGCTCCAGCATGCCGATCAGGCGATGTATGAAGCGAAGAAGGAAGGTGGCGACCGCTTCGTGGTGTATTCGGCGGCGGGCGACTAGGCGGAAAGCCAGGCCCCGCCATCCCGAAACGATCAGTCCAGGCGGGCCAGCTTGGATTTGGACAGGGGCGGGTTTTTCGCGAAGTAGCGCTTGAGCCCTCTCAGGATGGCGTCGGCCATGCGGTCCTGGTAGGCCTCGTCATTCAGGCGTGCCTCTTCTTCGGGGTTGGAGATGAAGGCCGTCTCGATGAGGATCGAGGGAATGTCGGGGGCTTTCAGCACGGCAAAGCTGGCCTGCTCCACCTCGCCCTTGTGCAGGCGGTTGATGCCGCCCAGTTCGCCGAGCACGGCCTTGCCCACCTTCAGGCTGTCGTTGATCGCCGCTGTCTGTGACAGGTCGAGAAGGGTGCGGGCCAGGTGGTCGTCCTTGATCCCGAGGTTGATGCCGCCGATCAGGTCGGCGGAGTTTTCCTTTTGTGCCAGCCAGCGGGCGGCCGTGCTGGATGCGCCCTTGTCCGACAGCACGAAGACCGAGCTGCCGCGTGCGGTGGGGCTGATGAAGGCATCCGCGTGGATCGACACGAACAGGTCGGCCTGCACCCGGCGGGCCTTCGAGACCCGCTGCTGCAGCGGTACGAAGTAGTCGGCATCGCGGGTCAGCATGGCGCGCATGTTGGGCTCCGCGTCGATGCGTGCCTTCAGGCGGCGGCCGACCGAGAGGGTGACGTGCTTCTCGAAGCTGCCGGCGGCGCCGACGGCGCCCGGGTCTTCGCCGCCGTGACCCGGGTCGATGGCGATGGTGATCAGGCGGGTGACGCCCTGGTCATCCTTCGGTGGTGCTTGTGCCGCAGGGGGCTCCACGGGGGCCTCCCGACGGGCCGCCTCGGCAGGCTTGCGTTCCGCTTCCGCCACTTTCCTGCCGGGCTTGCTGTCGGTCTTGGCCGGGGGCGTGGCACCGCCTGCCGCAGCTTCTTCCGGGGAGAGCTTTTCCAGCAGGGCCAGCAGGGGGTCGACCGGCTCGGTCGGGTAGAGGTCGAGGACCAGGCGGTGGCCGTATTCGCCAACCGGCTTGAGGGTGAAGACCTGGGGCACGACCTCGCTCTTCAGGTCGATCACCAGGCGCACGACTCCCGGCCGGTTGCGGCCCGCCCGGATCAGCTGGATGTAAGGGTCCTGGCCGGTGATCTTGGCGGGCAGGGATTGCAGGACCTCGTTCAGCTCGATGCCTTCGAGGTCTACGACCAGGCGTTCGGGGTTGTGTACCGTCTGGTGGGTGAACACCAGGGACTCCCGGCTTTCAATGGTGATCCGCGTGTAGTCCTTGGCCGGCCAGACCCGGACGGCCAGCACGGTACTGGCGGCGGCCTGGCCGCTGCGACTGACCAGCAGCAGCAGGCTGGCTCCGGCCGAGCCGAGGAAGCGTCGGCGGGTCAGCGACTTGCCATCAGGAAATCTTGAAGACATTGTTGGCCGGCTCCAGTCAGCGCCCGAAGGGCGAGATCCCGTCCGCCTGAGGCCGATACCTGGAGGCGGATTTCGAGGTCGGCTGGAGGAAGGAAGGGCTGGGCGCGGTCCGGCCACTCCACCAGGCGTATGCCGGGGCCTTCGAAATACTCGTCCAGGCCTGCTTCGAGAAACTCATGTGCATCGGTGAAGCGATAAAAATCAAAGTGATATACGACTATTCTAGAATCTTTATACGGTTCAACCAAGGTATATGTCGGACTCTTCACCTTTCCTGTGTAACCCAGGCCCCGCAGCAGGCCGCGGGTGAGGGTCGTCTTGCCTGCCCCCAGGTCGCCTACGAGGTAGGCGGTGAGTTCGTTCGGCAGACTGCCGGCGAGGATTTCCCCGGCGGTCAGGGTGGCGGCTTCATCGGGTAGATGCATGGGGCCGGCGACACCGCTATCATCAACGGAATGGACGTTGGACACGATAATCCTTCTGGCGACGGGGAGCTCTGGGCATCCCTGGCGATACAAATAAAAGCTTGGGGCAAGGCGCTCGGCTTTGACGAGGTCGGTATCTCCGATACGGACCTGAGCGCGTCCGAGGCGGGGCTGGCGGCCTGGGTCGAGGCCGGATTCCACGGGCAGATGGATTATATGTACAAACACGGTGCCAAGCGGACGCGCCCCGGCGAGCTGATCCCGGGGACGGTACGGGTGATTTCGGCGCGCATGTCCTACCTGGCGCCGGGCGAAGACCCGGCTGCCGTGCTGGCTGAGCCGGGCAGGGCTTATGTCTCCCGCTATGCGCTCGGGCGCGATTACCACAAGGTCCTGCGCACCAGGCTGCAGCGCCTGGCCACACAGATTGCCGAGGCGGGGCCTGTAGCGACCCGGGTTTTTGTGGATTCGGCGCCGGTGATGGAGGTTGCGCTTGCCGAAAAGGCCGGCCTGGGCTGGAGGGGCAAACACAGCCTGCTGCTGTCCAGGGAGGCGGGGTCGTTCTTTTTTCTCGGGGAGATCTATACCGATCTGCCCTTGCCGCCCGACCCGCCTGTGAGCGCTCATTGCGGTCATTGCACCGCCTGCATCGATGCCTGTCCGACCGGGGCGATCGTTGCGCCTTATCAGGTCGATGCGCGGCGCTGCGTGTCCTATCTGACCATCGAGTTGCGGGAGGCTATTCCGGTGGAATTGAGGCCGCTGATCGGCAACCGGATCTATGGGTGCGATGACTGTCAGCTGGTGTGTCCCTGGAACCGCTTCGCCCGCCTCTCGAGTGTGCAGGATTTCACGCCCCGTAATGGGCTTGACGCGGTGGGGCTGGTAGAGTTATTCAGTTGGGACAAGATGACCTTCGAGGCGCGCATGGCGGGGAGCCCGATCTACCGGATCGGCTTCGAGTGCTGGTCCAGGAATCTGGCCGTGGCGCTCGGCAATGCCAGGGGCGAGGCGGGGGTCATCGAGGCGTTGGAAGCCCGCAGGGATGACCCGTCGCCACTGGTCCGGGAGCATGTGGCCTGGGCTCTCGGACAACATAGCCCCCGTGCTTCCTGAGGCAAGTTATATTTACGCAATGATGTCACGCAAAGTGCCCAAGACTCCCGCAGACGATGGCCGTCCTCCGCAGACGCTTGCGGAGGTGACCGCCATGGAGCTTTGGCGTTTCGATCCCCTGTGCATCGCTGAGGATGATCCGAAGGTCGATGCCCCGAGTGATCGTCCCAGCAAGTTCCGCATCAAGATGCTCATGCGTGACGGCGACCGCCGCCGTGAAACGGAACTCCTGATCGAGCAGCGCTATGCCTGGCGGGGTTATGGGCAGCTTGGCTCGATGGATGAGCCGAACCAGCTTACGATGAACGCAGAGCTGTTCGGCCGGGTTTACGCGACTTTGACGGTCAACGTGGATTCTCCTGCCGGGCTGGCGCTCGACAAGACTTACGGTCCGGAGGCTGCCCGGCTCCGGGCCCAGGGGCGCAAGCTGTGCGAGTTCGGGCGCTTCGCGATTGACCCTTCGGCCCGCTCCAAGCGGCTGATCGCCTCATTGTTCAACCTGCTGTACATCTACTCCTATCGGGTCAAGGGGTGCACCGACATCCTCATCGAGATCAATCCCCGGCACCGGAGCTTCTACGAGCACCTGCTGGAGTTCAAGCAGCTGGGCGGGGAGCGCCTGTGCGAGCGGGTCAAGGCGCCCGCCTTGCTGATGCACCTCTCCTGCGCGACCATCGAGCAGCGTCTGAGGGAGATCGGTGGAAAGTGGCGGGAGTTGCCCGACGAAAAATCCATCTACAAGTTCGCCTTCACGCCGGAGGAAGAGGCGGAGCTGGTGGCCCGCCTCGGTTATTGAGGGACGGGGCGTTGCCGGCCCGAGTGGCGTAGAATTCGCCTCCCCCTGTCCTTCCCTTCGATCATGTCTGACACTGGCAAGCTGCCCATCGGAGTCTTCGATTCCGGCGTGGGGGGCCTTACCGTGGTGCGTGCGCTGATGGAGCGCCTGCCCCTCGAGAACATCATCTATTTTGGCGACACCGCCCGTGTGCCCTACGGGGTCAAGTCGGTGGCCACCATCGAGCATTTCACCGGCCAGATCACCGATCACCTGCTGAACCAGGGGGTGAAGATGCTGATCATCGCCTGCAACACCATGGCGGCGGTGGCTTCCCATGTCGTGAAGCAGAAGGCTGGCGGGATTCCCGTGCTGGACGTGATCGATGCCGGGGCGCGGGCGGCGGTGGCAGAGTCCCCGTCACGGGCCATCGGTGTGATCGGTACGCCGACGACCATCAACAGTAATGCCTACGCCCGGCGCATGCATGCCCTCGACCCCAACGTGCGGGTGTATTCCCAGGCGTGTCCATTGTTCGTGCCCCTGGTCGAGGAGGGCTGGCTGGATCATCAGGTGACCCGCCTGACGGCCCAGGAGTATCTCAAGCCGGTGTTGGTGGAAAACGTGGATTCCCTGGTGCTGGGCTGCACCCACTATCCCCTGATCAAGCCGCTGCTGCAGGACGTGGTCGGGCCCGACGTGCGGCTGGTGGACTCTGCCATCACGGTGGCCGAGCAGGCTGCGCGCACCCTGAACGAGCTGGGCATTGCCAATCCGGGCGACAGCCTGTCCACCTACGCCTACACCGTTACCGACATCCCCTTGCGCTTCCAGACCATTGGCGAGCGCTTCCTCGGCCGTTCGTTGGGAACCGTCGAGAAGGTCGATTGGTAAGTTTGTGTGCTGGAACGGCCGCCATGGTGAGGCGGCCTGCAGTGCTCAGGCGTTCTTGCGCTTCTGCCACAGCACGTCACCGCGGCCACCGGCCCGGTTGAGCACCCGGCCCAGCACGAAGAGCAGGTCCGACAGGCGGTTCAGATACTGGCGCGGTGCGTCATTCACGGCCTCTTCCTGGGCCAGGGCGACGATCATGCGCTCGGCCCGCCGGCAGATGGTGCGCGACTGGTGGGCCAGCGCGGCGGCGCGGGTGCCGCCGGGCAGGATGAAATCCTTCAGCGGTTCCAGGTCGTCGTTGAACCGGTCCAGCTCGTCTTCCAGGTATTGCACCTGCTTTGCCGTGATCATCTCCATGCCCGGGATGCAGACCTCGCCTCCCAGGTCGAACAGATCATGTTGCACGTTGGTGAGGAGGGTGCGCACCTCATCAGGGAGTTCCTCGCACAACAGCACGCCGATCGCGGCATTGGCTTCGTCCACCTCGCCGAGGGTGTGGATGCGCAGGCTGTTCTTGGACACCCGGTTGCCGTTGCCGAGGCCGGTGGTGCCGGCGTCGCCGGTGCGGGTGTAGATCTTGGAAAGGCGGTGGCCCATGAGCGCTGTCTCCTGCAGGAGTTGATGTTATTGGAGGGGCGATTATAGCCAGCGAGGGGCAGCAGGGTTGGATGCTACAATTTGCAGCTTTGATAATTGCGTTCCCCTGAACGTCGCCAGGCGACGTCACCCGGAGACCCCACGCCGATGAAAAGCGCCGAAATCCGCCAGAAGTTCCTTGAATTCTTCGCCTCCAAGGGCCACCAGATCGTGGCTTCCAGTTCGCTGGTGCCCCATGAGGATCCGACCCTGCTGTTCACCAACGCAGGCATGAACCAGTTCAAGGACGTCTTCCTCGGCTTCGACAAGCGCCCCTATACCCGCGCCACCACCTCCCAGAAATGCGTGCGTGCCGGCGGCAAGCACAACGACCTCGAGAACGTCGGCTACACCGCCCGCCACCACACCTTCTTCGAGATGCTGGGCAACTTCAGCTTCGGCGACTACTTCAAGCGCGACGCCATCAACTACGCGTGGGAGCTGCTCACCGTCGTCTTCAAGCTGCCCAAGGACAAGCTCACCGTCACCGTCTACGCGGAGGATGACGAGGCCTACGACATCTGGACCAAGGAAATCGGTGTCCCGGCCGAGCGCGTGATCCGCATCGGCGACAACAAGGGTGCCCGCTATGCCTCCGACAACTTCTGGATGATGGGCGACACCGGCCCCTGTGGCCCCTGCACCGAGATCTTCTACGATCACGGCGAGCACATCTGGGGCGGTCCTCCGGGATCCCCGGAGGAGGACGGCGACCGCTTCATCGAGATCTGGAACAACGTGTTCATGCAGTTCAACCGGGACGAGGCCGGCGTGATGCATCCGCTGCCCAAGCCCAGCGTGGATACCGGCATGGGCCTGGAGCGCATCTCCGCGGTGTTGCAGGGCGTGCACGCCAACTACGAGATCGACCTGTTCCAGGCCCTGATCAAGGCGGCGGCCCGGGAGACCAGCGCTGCCGACATGGACAGTCCGTCGCTCAAGGTGCTGGCCGACCACATCCGCGCCTGTTCCTTCCTGATCGCCGACGGCGTGATCCCCGGCAACGAAGGCCGTGGCTACGTGCTGCGCCGGATCATCCGCCGCGCCATCCGCCATGGCTACAAGCTGGGCGCCCGCGCGGCCTTCTTCCACAAGATGGTGCCCGACCTGGTGGCCGAGATGGGGCAGGCCTATCCCGAGCTGAAGACCGGGGAGCAGCGCGTCACCGAGATTCTCAAGCAGGAAGAGGATCGCTTCTTCGCCACCATCGAGAACGGCATGGCCATCCTCGAAGGCGAACTGGCGGCCATGGCGGCTGCGGGCAATGCCGTGTTCAACGGCGAAACGGCCTTCAAGCTCCACGATACCTTCGGCTTCCCCCTCGACCTGACCGCCGACGTGTGCCGCGAGCGCAACGTGACCGTGGACAGCGCCGCCTTCGACGCCGCCATGGCGCGCCAGAAGGAGCAGGCCCGTGCCGCCGGCAAGTTCAAGATGGCCGCCAACCTGGAATACGAAGGCCCGGCGACCACCTTCCATGGCTATGAGAGCCTGGAAGCCAAGGGCAATGTGCTGGCACTCTACAAGGACGGTGTGGCCGTCAATGAACTCAACGAAGGCGACATGGGCGTCGTCGTGCTGGACGACACCCCCTTCTACGCCGAATCCGGCGGCCAGGTGGGCGACCGGGGCGAGCTGCGGTCCGTGCATGGCATCTTCGCGGTGGAAGACACCCAGAAGATCCAGGCCACGGTGTTCGGCCACCATGGCGTGGTGAGTACCGGCAAGCTCACCGTCGGCAATGGCGTGACCGCCAGGGTGGATGTGGCGGCGCGTGCCCGCACCGCCCGCCACCACTCGGCAACCCACCTGATGCACAAGGCCCTCCGCGAGGTGCTGGGCAGCCATGTGCAGCAGAAGGGGTCGCAGGTGGACCCGGACAAGACCCGCTTCGACTTCGCCCATACCCAGCCGGTGACGGCCGCCGAGATCGCCCGCATCGAGCGCATCGTCAATGACGAGATCCTCGCCAACGTGGCCACCGAGGCGGCGGTGATGGACATCGAGTCGGCCCAGAAGACCGGGGCGATGATGCTCTTCGGCGAGAAGTACGGCGACGAGGTGCGGGTGTTGAGCATCGGCTCCTCCAAGGAACTGTGCGGGGGCACCCACGTGACCCGTACCGGCGACATCGGCCTGTTCAAGATCACCCTGGAAGGCGGCGTCGCGGCTGGTGTGCGCCGTATCGAGGCGGTGTGCGGCGACGTGGCGGTGGCCCTGGTGCAGGAACAGCAGGCGCTGCTGGATGGCGTGACCGGCGTCCTCAAGGCCCAGCCCCAGGAAGTGCTAGCCCGCGTCGCCCAGGTGATGGACAACGTGAAGGCCCTCGAGAAGGAGCTTGCACGTCTCAAGAGCAAGCTGGCCGCCAGCCAGGGCGACGACCTGGTGGGGCAGGCGGCCGACGTGGCCGGTGCCAAGGTGTTGGCGGCGACCCTGGAAGGGGCCGATGTGGCCACCCTGCGTGAGACCCTCGACAAGCTCAAGGACAAGCTCAAGAGCGCGGCCATCGTGCTGGCCAGCGTCAGTGACGGCAAGGTCAGCCTGATCGCCGGTGTCACCTCCGACCTGACCGCTAAGGTCAAGGCCGGCGAGCTGGTCAACTTCGTGGCCCAGCAGGTCGGCGGCAAGGGGGGCGGCCGTCCCGACATGGCACAGGCCGGCGGTACCGATGCCGCGGCCTTGCCGGCCGCGCTGGCTGGCGTCGCCGGCTGGGTCGGCGGCAAGCTGGGCTGAAGGCGATGAGCGGCCCTTCCTGGCGTTTCTGTCCCCAGTGCGGCAGTCCGCTGGAGTGGGGTGAGGTGGCGGGTGCCGAGCGCCAGGCCTGCTACACCCCGTCCTGCGGCTTCGTGCGCTGGGATAACCCGCTGCCGGTGGTGGCGGCCGTGATCGAGTGCGTGGACCGGGACGGTGCCATCCTGCTGGCCCGCAACCATGCCTGGCCGGAGAAGATGTTCGCGCTCGTCACCGGCTTTCTCGAAAAGGGGGAGTCCCCCGAGGAGGCCGTGGCCCGCGAGGTGAAGGAGGAGGTCAATCTCGATGCGGTGTCGGTGCGCCTGCTCGGGGCCTACCCGTTCTTCCGCAAGAACGAGATCCTGATTGGCTACCACGTACAGGCGCGGGGTGAGGTCGTGCTCAACGAAGAGCTGGCCGAATACCGGCTGCTGCGGCCGGAGCAGTTGCGGCCGTGGCCGCAGGCCACCGGTCAGGCCGTGCGCGACTGGATGCTGTCGCGGGGGATGGTCCTGCCCGAGATCGTCGAGGGCAACCTTTTCGCCCACGCAGACCTGTAGCGGGCCTGAGCGGACGGCGATGTGAAAAGGGCCACCCGAAGGTGGCCCTTTTCATTCAGCGATCATGCGTTAGAACGGCAGCTTGACGCCCGGCCACACGCCTTCGATGGCGCGGCGGAAGTCGGCCTGGATGCGCTCGATGGCGGCCTCGTTGTCGGCTTCGAAGCGCAGGACCACCACCGGGGTGGTGTTGGAGGGCCGGGCCAGACCGAAGCCGTCGGCGTACTCGACCCGCACGCCGTCGATGGTCAGCAGGCTTTCGGCGCCCTCGAAGGTGGCCTCGGCCTTCAGCTTGTCCACCAGGGCAAAGGGTTCGCCCTCGTTCATCTTGATGTTGAGCTCGGGCGTGCTGGTGGCATTGGGCAGGCCCTTCAGCACGGGGTTCGCATCCGGCAGACGCGAGACGATCTCGAGCAGGCGGGCGCCGGTGTACAGGCCGTCATCGAAACCGTACCAGCGCTCCTTGAAGAATACGTGGCCGCTCATCTCGCCGGCCAGCGGGGCGCCGGTCTCCTTGAGCTTGGCCTTGACCAGGGCGTGGCCGGTGTTCCACATGGTGGGCTTGCCGCCGCGGGCCTTGATCCAGCCGGCCAGGTTGCGGGTGCATTTGACGTCGTAGATGATCTCGCCGCCCGGCACGCGGGTCAGCACGTCTTCGGCAAACAGCATCAGCTGGCGATCGGGGAAGATGATCTCGCCATCCTTGGTCACCACGCCCAGGCGGTCGCCGTCGCCATCGAAGGCCAGGCCGATCTCGGCATCGGTTTCCTTGAGGGCCCGGATCACGTCGGCCAGATTCTCGGGCTTGGACGGGTCCGGGTGGTGGTTGGGGAAGTTGCCGTCCACCTCACAGAACAGCTCGACCAGCTCGCAGCCCAGGCGCTTGAAGAGCTCCGGCGCCACGGCACCGGCCACGCCGTTGCCGCAGTCCATGACCACCTTCATGGGGCGGGACAGCTTCACGTCGCCGACGATCTTCTCGATGTAGGCCGGGACGACGTCCGCCTGGGTCAGCTTGCCGGGCTGCGCGGCGGTGACCAGGTTGCCGTCGATGATGCGCTGGCGCAGTCCCTGGATCAGCTCGCCGAACAGGGTCTGGCCCCCCAGAACCATCTTGAGGCCGTTGTAGTCGGGCGGGTTGTGGCTGCCGGTGACGGAGACGCAGGAGTTCGTGCCCAGTTCGTAGGCGGCGAAGTAGGTCAGCGGAGTCGGCACACAGCCCACGTCGACCACGTCGACGCCAGCCGCGCGAATGCCATCGGAGAGGGCGCCCGCCAGTTCGGGGCCCGAGAGGCGACCGTCACGGCCTACCGCGATGGCCTTCTGGCCGCGTGCGACGGCTTCGGAGCCCAGGGCATGGCCGATGGCGCGGACGGCTTCGGCGGTCAGGGTCTTGTCGACGATGCCGCGGATGTCATAGGCCTTGAAGATCTCTGGGGCGGGGACGAACATGCTGTAGCTCCGGTGCGAGGTTAATGATGAACGGATTATACGCGGTGCACAATGACACGTCGGTGTGCCTTTGTGATGTTGTTTAACATTCCGGGCTGTCCGTGAAAAAGCTCACGAGCCGCTGTGGAAGCCAATCCAGGTGGCCGGGCCAAGGGCCGCACACGAAACCGACATGACCGCCCTCGGTGGGCTGCTCCAGGGTCACCGAGGCCGAGACGTCCCGCTTGCCGGGAAGGTGGCGGGCCGGCAGGAAGGGATCGTTGAGGGGGTTGATCAGCAGGGTCGGAACCCGGATGCCCTGCAGGTGCGCCTTGCTGGAGGCGCGCCGCCAGTAGTCGTCCGTGTTCCTGAAGCCATGCAGCGGCGCGGTGACGACGTTGTCGAACTCGTAGAGGTTGCGGCTGCGCAGCATGGCGCCGCGATCGAAGAGGCCCGGGTGGCGGGCCAGCTTGATGGCCGCGTTGTGCTTCAGCGTGGCCAGGAAGTGGCGGGTGTACAGGCGGTTGAAGCCCCGGCCGAGGTGATGTCCGGCAGCGGTGAGGTCCAGGGGGGGGCAGATGGCGGCGGCGGCGCTGATGATGGAGCGGGCTGTCTCGCCACGTGTGCCGAGCCAGAGCAGCAGGGCGTTGCCACCCAGGGAGACGCCGGCTGCGTAGCGGGCGGCGCCCGGGTGGCGGCTTGCCAGGCGTTCGAGGATCCAGCCGATCTCATCTGCATCACCCGAGTGGTAGGCGCGGGGAAGCAGGTTGGGTTCGCCGGAGCAGCCACGGAAATGAGGTACGACGCCGTTCCAGCCCTGTGCCGCGACGAGGCGCATCAGGCTGCGGGCGTAGGGTGAATCGCTGGAGCCTTCCAGCCCGTGGAAGAGGATCACCAGCGGCTTGCCGGCCTGGTGGGGCAGCCAGTCCAGGTCGATGAAGTCACCGTCGGGTGTGGTCCAGCGTTCTCTCAGGAAGCTGGGGGGCGCCCCCTTGCAGAGCAGGGGCCAGATGGTCTGGGCGTGGCCGCCGGGCAGCCAGCGGGGGGCTGTGTAGCCTGGGG
>WBTZ01000074.1 GCA_009026175.1 Zoogloea sp.
CCCTCAAGGAGGGCCGCATCGACGAGCACCTGCGCAAGCGCGGCATCCCCGCCCAATGGCAGGCCCTGCTGGAGCCCTCCGCCCCGAAGCCGCCGCAACCCCCCCTCCAGGAACGCCTCGGCACCATGAGCGCCCTGCTCCACGACCTGGCCGACGAGGTGGCGGCCATCTGCCATGCAGGCCAGGTGCCCCTCGTTCTCGGTGGCGATCACGCCATTGCGGCCGGTACCTGGCGCGGCGTTTCCCGCGCCCTCGGCGCCCGGGGCAAGCTGGGCCTGGTCTGGATCGACGCCCACCTGGACGCTCATACCGACCGGACCACCCACAGTGGCAACATCCACGGCATGCCGCTGGCGGCCCTGCTCGGTGTCGGCGACGAAAACCTCACCGGCCTGCCCGGCCCCCACCTGAACCCGGCCCACGTCGCCATCGTCGGCGCGCGCTCCTGGGAGCCGGAAGAGAAAGCGCTGCTCGAGCGCCTCGGCGTACGCATCTTCTACATGCCCGAGGTCAAGCGGCGCGGCTTGCCCGCCGTGCTGGCCGACGCACTGTCGATCGCCCGCGAGGGCACCGCCGGCTTCGGGGTGTCCGTGGACCTGGACAGCATGGATTGCGCCAGCCTGCCTGCCACCACCTGCCTGGTGCCCGACGGGCTCGACCCCGAGGTGCTCACCGACAGCCTGCACTGCCTGCGCAGCTGCGCCGACCTGCTGGCCTTGGAAATCGTCGAGTACGTGCCCGAGCGGGACCGTGACGGTAGCGGTGCGCGCCGGGTCATCGAGCTGGCCGCCGCCGCCCTCGGCCCGACCACCCTGGGCCTGCGCCAGCGGGAAGAGCTCTTCGGCGCCCGCAACTACGCCCCCCTGCCGGTGGTGTTCACCCGCGGCGAAGGCGTCTGGCTGTGGGACGTCGAGGGCCATCGCTACCTGGACATGATGAGCGCCTACTCGGCGGTCAGCTTCGGCCACAGCCATCCGCGCCTGGTGAAAGCCCTCACCGAACAGGCCGGGCGCCTGGCGCTCACCTCCCGGGCCTATTCCAACGACCGGCTGCCCCTGCTGCTGGAGCAGCTGTCCGCCCTCCTCGGCTACGACCGTGTGCTGCCCGTGAACACCGGCCTGGAAGCGGTCGAAACAGCGCTCAAGGCCGCCCGCAAGTGGGCTCACACCATCAAGCAGGTGCCCGACGGCCAGGCCGAGATCATTGTCTGCGACAACAATTTCCACGGCCGCTCCACCACCATCGTCAGCTTTTCGAGCGAAGCCCAGTACCGCCACGGCTTCGGCCCCCTGACACCGGGCTTCCGCAGCATTCCCTACGGCGATGCCGACGCCCTCGAAGCCGCCATCACACCGCGCACCGCCGCCTTCCTGTTCGAGCCCATCCAGGGCGAAGGCGGGATCGTGATCCCACCTGCTGGCTGGCTGGCCCGCTGCGCCGAGATCTGCCGCCACCACGATGTGCTGCTGATCGCCGACGAGGTGCAGACCGGGCTCGGCCGCACCGGCCGCCTGCTGGCCTGCGAACACGAGGGCGTGCGCCCCGACGGTGTCATCCTCGGCAAGGCCCTGGGCGGCGGCCTGCTGCCGGTGGCCGCCTTCCTGGCCGACGACCGCGTGATGCAGGTCTTCCAGCCGGGCGATCACGGCTCCACCTTCGGCGGCAACCCGCTCGCCGCGGCGGTGGCCAGCGAAGCCCTGAGCCTCCTCGCCGAGGAACAGCTGATCGAGCGCTCGGCAAGACTGGGCACGCGCTTCCTGGCCCGGCTGCAGGCCATCGACAACCCTCTGATCCGCGAAGTCCGCGGCCGCGGCCTGCTGATCGGCCTGGAGCTGGACACCCATCGGGTGCCCGCGCGCGTCGCCGCCGAATGGCTGCTCGCCCGTGGCCTGATGACCAAGGACACCCACGAGAAGGTGCTACGCTTTGCCCCCCCTCTCGTCATCACTGAAGCGGAACTCGATGCAGCCGCGCTGAGCATCGAGGAGGCCCTTGCCGACCTCGCCCAGCGCTTTCCCGCCGGAGTCACCCCATGAGCGAAAAACTCGACCGCCTCGTCCTCGAAGCCCGCCGCGCCGCCGACAAGCGCGCCGAGGGCTACCGGGAGAAGGCCCTCAAGATCTATCCCTGGATCTGCGGCCGCTGCGCACGCACCTTCACCCACGCCAACCTGCGCGAGCTGACCGTCCATCACCGGGACCACAACCACGACAACAACCCGTCGGACGGCAGCAACTGGGAACTCCTCTGCCTGTACTGCCACGACAACGAACACCAGCGTCAGCTCGAAGCCAGCCAGGGCAAGGTGGACGGCAAGCAGCCCGCCGCCGCGGCCACCCATTCGCCTTTTGCTGCCCTCGAAGGTCTGCTCAAGAAGCGCTGATGACATGCTTGCCGCGCATATTCCCGCGCTGGCGCAACATCTCCTTACGATCCGGTGCTAAGCTCCCTTTCATGAAGCAAATGCCCGTCCAGCATGACGGACGGGGCTTGGCGCATTCAGATCAGGGATGCGCCGGATCGGCATTCGTCATTGAACCGTCCGGTGCACTTTTCGAACAGCTCCCGCCCAGAGCGAGCGTTTAGAGAGGGTTGTCGTGAATAGACTTGCAAAGTCCGGCATTGCGATCGCACTGGCCGGCATGATGATCGGCTGCGCGCCGCGCTACGCGGATGTCCCGGCACCGACGCGTTTCGAGAACACCAAGCAGGACAAGCTGCAGGCCGCCGAACACTGGCACAAGATCGCCGAGCACTTCGCCGGCCAGCTCGCCACCGACCTGCGCGACAAGCTTGGCGGCCGTGCCATCCACGTGCCCCTGCCCGGCGGCGAGCAGCCCTTCGTGGACGGCTTCCGCGAGCTGCTGACCACCGCCCTGGTCGCCCAGGGCCTGCCGGTCAGCACCGAGCCGCGCAACGCCCTGAGCGTCGATGTGCGCTACTCGATCTACCGCTTCCAGCCCGATCGCGCCAAGAGCACCTACTACTACGGCGACGCCACCGCGATCACCGCCGGCCTGTGGGCCATCGGCGCCGTGGCCGCCTCCAACATCTCGCCGAATGCCGGCATCTCCGCTGGGGTCAAGACCCTGGCGGCGGTTTCCGGCATCGAGGGCTTCGCCTGGGTTTCCCAGGAGGCCATGGGCCGCGGCCAGTACGCCTCCGGCCCGGTTCCCCGCTCCGAGATCCTGCTGACCGCCTCGGTGGCCGACGGCAGCCGCATCGTCAGCCGGCGCAGCAACATCTACTACGCCGCCGACGAGGACAAGGACCTCTACTGGGCCCGTCCTGCCCGTACCCACACGATCCCGGTGATGGGCGACTGCGGCGAAAGGAGCAAGCTATGCGCCCGCTGATGATCGCCGCGCTGGCCTCTGCCGGAGTGCTGCTGTCGGCCTGCGAAACCGCGCCCCGCGTGGTCAGCAACGAACCGACCTACGAGCAGGCCCAGAACAGCGCCTTCAACCAGGCCAACTACAATGCCGTGGCCGAACTGCTGAAGCGCTACCCGTCGGCAAGTGCGCCGGCCTCGGCCAGCAACACCGCCGACAGCAGCGTCGGCGCCCCCTTCGTGGTGGCCACCCTGGTCAATATCGACCAGCTGGAGCAGTCGTCCACCCTCGGCCGCCTGATCTCCGAACAGGTTGCCTCGCGCATGACCCAGCTCGGCTACAGCGTGCTGGAGCTCAAGGTGCGCAACGGGGTGTACATGAAGCGCAACGAGGGTGAGTTGCTGCTGACCCGGGAGATCAAGGAAGTGGCCTCGACCCACAATGCCCAGGCCGTGATCGTCGGCACCTACGCCGAAAGCGCGACCCTGGTGCACGTGAATCTCAAGGTGGTGAACCCCGCCACCAACGTGATCATCGCGGCCCACGACTACGCCCTGCCCCTCGACAAGCAGATCTCCAGCCTGATCCGCAAGCGTTGATCGCGCAACGTCCTGGACAGGGTCATGAGGGAGTGCCGCGGCACTCCCTTTTTGCGCCCGGGCCGCCCTCCCCGCAGCGTGCAGGAAGATTCCGCTGCGGGCCGATCCGGCGTAGCATTCGCCCCCCGTTCCGTTGCACTACCCCATGAGTACCTCGCCTGCCCGCGCCTGCGGTATCGACTTCGGCACCTCAAACTCCACCGTCGGCTGGCTGCGTCCCGGCGTGGAAGCCAGCCTGCTGCCCCTCGAAGACGGCAAGCCGACCCTGCCCTCGGCGATCTTCTTCAATGCCGACGAGGAGACCACCCATTTCGGACGCAACGCCCTGCAGGAATACCTGGAGGGCTACGAGGGGCGCCTGATGCGGGCGCTCAAGAGCCTGCTGGGCAGCAACCTGATGGACGGCAGCACGGAGGTCGCCGGCCGCGCCCTGCCCTTCCGCGACCTGCTGGCCAGCTTCATCGGCGAGCTCAAGGCCCGCGCCGAAGCAGCCGCCGGACGGCGCTTCGAGCAGGCCGTGTTCGGACGGCCGGTGTTCTTCGTCGATGACAATCCGGCGGCCGACCAGCGCGCCCAGGACACCCTGGAAGCGATCGCCCGCCAGGTGGGCTTTCGTGAAGTCAGCTTCCAGTTCGAGCCGATCGGCGCGGCCCTGCACTACGAGTCCGGCCTGACGCGGGAGGAGCTGGTGCTGATCGCCGACATCGGTGGCGGCACAGCCGACTTTTCGCTGGTGCGCCTGTCGCCGGAGCGGGCCCGCCGCGACGACCGGCGCGACGACCTGCTGGGCAACGCGGGCCTCCATGTGGGCGGCACCGACTTCGACCGGGCCCTCAGCCTGGAGTGCGTGATGCCCCTGCTCGGCTACCGCGGACTGATGAAAAGCGGGGCGGAGATCCCCTCCAACCTGTTCTTCCAGCTGGCCACCTGGCACACCATCAACTTCGCCTACACCCGGCAGGCCTTTGCCGACTTCCAGCACATTTACCGCGACTCCACCGCCCGGCGCGAACTGGACCGGCTTGGCCGCCTGATCGGCCAGCGGGAAGGGCACTGGCTGGCCCTGCAGGTCGAGCAGGCCAAGATCGACCTGTCCACCCAGGCGGTGGCAGGGCTGCAGCTCGACAGGCTGGAAGCCGGGCTGGAACACCCGATCAGCGCGGAAGCCTTCGTGCAGGCCACCCGGAGCCTGGTGGAACGGGTGGCGGGCACCGTCGCGGAGCTGCTGCAGCGTATCGGCGTCCGCCCGGAAGAGGTGGACACGCTTTACTTCACGGGGGGCGCCAGCGGCGTGCCGCAGTTGCGCGAGCGCATTGCCGCCGTGCTCCCCAAGGCACGCCGGGTCGAAGGCGACCTGTTCGGCAGCATCGGGGCGGGACTGGCCGTGGAGGCCCTGCGCCGCTACGGCTGAAGAAGCCCCGCCACCGGCTCGGGCGGGGTCAGGGCGTCCTCGTGGCCGGCCTCGGCGACGATGATGCGGTCGCGGCCCTGATGCTTGGCCTCGTAGAGCGCCTGGTCGGCCCGCGCCAGGCATTCCTCGAGCCCCCTGCCCGCACCATCCGCCAAGCCCAGGCTGACGGTCACCGGCAGCACCTGTCCATCCGCCAGCACGACCGGCCGGTCGGCCAGCCTCAAGCGCAAGCGCTCCGCCAGGCGCATGGCCTCGTCCGGGGCCGTCTCCGGAAAGATGAAGGCGAACTCCTCCCCCCCGTAGCGGCAGACCAGATCGGTCTGGCGCAGGGTTTCGGAGAGCAGCGCGGCGAAGACCTGCAGCACATGATCGCCCACCGAATGTCCGAAGCGGTCGTTCACCTGCTTGAAATGGTCGAGGTCGGCGATGCCCACGGTGATCGGCCGGCCGTAGCGGGCCGCGCGGGCCATCTCCGCCGCGGCAAGGCCCATGAAATGACGGCGGTTGGGCAGGCCGGTGAGGCTGTCGGTGGTGGCCAGCCGCTCCAGCTTGCGGCGCACATCCTCGTTCTCCCGAAGGGTCTCGTGGAAGCGCACGATGGCCTTCTCCACCACGTGGATCTCCGCCATCGCGAGGGGCGCCGGCTGCGGCACCGGCCCGTGGGGGTCGAGGGTCATCAGGGACGCATGGATGCGTTGCAGGGGGCGGATCAGGAAGCGCTGCAGGATCACCAGGAAACTGGCCAGAAACACGCCGACCAGGATCATGTTGAAGAACAGCTTGTAGCGGGCCTGGTGCATGGCGTCGGTCATCCGTGCCAGCTCCACGGTCATGCGCTGCCCGCCCTCCACCGAGAGGTCATCGGCAAGCAGGCGCAGGCGGTTGGACATGGCCTCCCAGCGGGCCAGGTCCGGCTTGCTGGCACCCGACACGATCTGCGCCAGGAAACTCTCCACTTCGGCCACCAGCACGGCGACCCGCGGATCGTCCCCCATACTCGGGTGCGCCGCCAGAACGCGGATCAGAAAGAAGGCTTCCTCCCGCCCGCCCTGGTCGCGGGCCGTCAACACGGACTGACCGCCAAAGCGCAGCTCCTCCAGGTTGCGCGCCAGACGCTGGCGCTCGATGGTCCACGGCACGGTCTGATCATGCAGCTGGAGGGCGACATCCTTGACCAGGCGCTGATCCACCGCCAGCCACATGACCAGGATCGCCGCGATGGCCGCGAACACCAGACCGAGCCCGGCCAGCACCGTCCCCGCCGGCCAGTGCCGGACCCGCTCCCCGGCGATCACCGGCTGCGCGGTGCCGCTCGTCGGCTCGGGGGAGCGGGGGCTGTCCTCGCGCATCACTGCAGGCGGAAGGGAATGAAACGGCTGTTGATGCGATCGAAGCGGCCATCACGCTTGATCAGGTCGATCGCCTCGTTGAGCCTGTCCGCCAGCTCCGGTGAGCGCGGATTCACGCTGAGACAGACATCACCGGCCAGATCAGGGTCCCTCAGCACGGCGGTGGTGAGACCCAGACTCCTGATGCGGGGGTCCTGCTGCAAGGCGAGGGCCGTCGCCATCGGCAGCAGGGTGGCATCCGCCGTCCCCTGCTGGAGCGCCGCCGCGATGCCATCGTGGTTCTCCACCGGAATCACCGACCATGCGTGGGCGGTACCGTAACGATGTTGGACACCCCCCTTGACCAGGGCCACCCGGCCGCTTCCCGGCCGGACACCGGGGCGTGCGAACCAGACACTGATGGACCGGTAGTAGGGCCGGGTCATCAGCACCCGGGCGCGGCGCTCTGGGGTGGCCAGCAGGCTGACCGCGGCAAAATCGAATTCCCCTGCCGCAACGGCATCCACGACCCGCTCGAGGGTCACCGAGACCGGGTCACACCGGACATTCATCGCTTCGCACAGGGCGTGCATGATTTCCACGTTGAAACCTGTCAGAGTCCCCGCCGGATCGGTGTAGGACATGGGCGGCGAATGGTTCAGCACGGCCACCCGGAGTACGGGTTCCGCAGCATGCGCCGGCAAGGCGCCGCCCGCCAGCGCCAACGCAAGGAAAATGTGGAAAATCGCGTTTCGCGCCACGTTGAAGTAGGTCTCTCTGGGTATTTAACAGATTCTAACCCGGCGCTCCGGCCTTGAACCGCCTCCCATCCTGCCGGACGCCCCATTCAGCGGATGAAGAAATACCACCGTGCATCGCGGCCCCGGGGAGCACCTTGCATTCCGGCGCACAAGAAAAAAAGGGGCCGTCCTAGGACGACCCCACTCCCTCGACAGGAACCCGCCACGAGGACGGGTCTCCCTCCCCATCGAACGAAACTGTAGCCACTGCGCCGGGCCGGAGAAAACCGGCGCAGTCCTTGCAAACCTTATTCGAACTCGATGATCACCTCGTCCACCGCCAGGCTCTGGCCGGCCGTGGAGACGATCTTCTTGACCTTGCAGTCCTGCTCCGCCTTGAGGATGTTCTCCATCTTCATGGCTTCGATGACCGCCAGCTTCTCACCGGCCTTCACTTCCTGCCCCACTTGCACGGACACTTCGCGCAGCAGGCCCGGCATGGGCGACAGCAGGTACTTGGAGAGGTCGGGCGGCAGCTTCTCGGGCATCAGGGCCAGCAGTTCGGCGGCGCGGGCGCTCATGACCATGAAGTCGGCACGGGTGCCCCAGTGGAACAGGCTGTAACGGGTCTTGTGGCGCTCCACCTGGAGGGTGAAGGGCTCGCCGTTGCAGGTGCCGTTGAACAGGGACTCGCCGAGCTTCCAGTCGGACTTGATCTCGTAGTGCTCGCCCTTGTACTCCACGTGGTAGCCGCCAGCGATCGGCTTGGCCACCACCGGGTGATGCTCGTTGCCACCCTTGCCCAGGCGGATCACCATCCAGTTGTCGCTGACCAGGCGCTCATGGCCCTGCAGCTGGCCGGAGATCGAGGCCGAACGGTCGGTGAAGGCGCGGTAGACGTAGGCGGCCACGGACACCAGCAGCGCCGGATCGTCGTGGGGCACCATCGAGGCATCAAAGCCCTTCGGGTATTCCTCGGCGATGAAACCGGTGTTGAAGTTGCCGGACTGGAAGCGCGGATGCTGCATCAGCGCAGCCTGGAACGGAATGTTGGACGAGATGCCACGGATCACGAAGCCGTTCAGGGCGTCGCGCATGCGGGAAATCGCCTGCTCGCGGGTGGCACCGTGGACGATCAGCTTGGCGATCATCGAGTCGTAGAACATCGAGATCTCGCCACCGTCGTACACGCCGGTATCCACGCGGACCTGGCCCGGCACTTCCTGCGGCGGCTGGAACTTCACCAGGCGGCCGGTGGAAGGCAGGAAGCCACGGAACGGATCCTCGGCGTTGATCCGGCACTCCATCGCCCAGCCCTTGATACCCACGTCGGCCTGCGTCAGGGGCAGCTTCTCGCCGTAGGCCACGCGGATCATCTGCTCGACCAGGTCGAGGCCGGTGATCAGCTCGGTGACCGGGTGTTCCACCTGGAGACGGGTGTTCATCTCGAGGAAGTAGAACTCCTTGGTGGCACCGGACACCACGAACTCCACGGTACCCGCGGACTCGTAGTTCACCGCGCGGGCCAGGGCCACGGCCTGTTCGCCCATGGCCTTGCGCATCTCGGCGTCGACGAAGGGGCTCGGTGCCTCCTCGATGACCTTCTGGTGGCGGCGCTGGATGGAGCAGTCGCGCTCGTTCAGGTACACGTAGTTGCCGTGGGAGTCGCCCAGCACCTGGATCTCGATGTGGCGCGGCTCGAGCACGTACTTCTCGATGAAGACGCGGTCATCGCCGAAGGAGTTGCGTGCCTCATTGACGCATGAGGAGAAGCCTTCGTGGGCTTCCGCGTCGTTGTAGGCCACGCGCAGACCCTTGCCACCGCCGCCGGCGGAGGCCTTGATCATCACCGGGTAGCCGATCTTGCGGGCGATCTCGACCGCTGCATCCGGGCCGGCGATGGCGTCGTTGTAACCCGGGATGGTATTGACCCTGGCTTCGATGGCGAGCTTCTTGGACTCGATCTTGTCGCCCATCTTGGCGACCGAATAGTGCTTCGGACCGATGAACTTGATGCCTTCCTCTTCGAGGCGGCGGGAGAACTCGGCGTTCTCCGACAGGAAGCCGTAGCCGGGGTGGACAGCCTGGGCGCCGGTCTGCTTGCAGGCGGCGATGATCTTGTCCATGACCAGGTAGGACTCTTTCGAGGCGGCCGGTCCGATGCAGACGGCTTCGTCGGCGAGCTCCACGTGCAGGGCATCCTTGTCGGCCTCGGAATACACGGCGACAGTGGCGATGCCCATCTTGCGGGCGGTCTTGATGACGCGGCAGGCGATCTCGCCGCGGTTCGCAATCAGGATCTTGGTAAACATGTTCTTGGCGTCCTCGGCAATCACAGCGGAATGTTGCCGTGCTTGCGCCACGGGTTGTCGAGCTGCTTGTCCTTGAGCATGGCCAGCGAGCGGGCGATCCGCTTGCGGGTGGCGTGCGGCATGATCACGTCGTCGATGAAGCCGCGGGCACTGGCCACGAACGGGTTGGCGAACTTCTCCTTGTATTCGGCCTCGCGCTCGGCCAGCTTGGCCGGATCGTTCTTCTCCTCGCGGAAGATGATCTCGACGGCGCCCTTCGGGCCCATCACCGCGATCTCGGCGGACGGCCAGGCGAGGTTCACGTCACCGCGCAGGTGCTTGGAGGACATCACGTCATAGGCACCACCGTAGGCCTTGCGGGTGATCACGGTGACCTTCGGCACGGTGCACTCGGCGTAGGCGTAGAGCAGCTTGGCGCCGTGCTTGATGATGCCGCCGTATTCCTGGGCGGTACCCGGCATGAAGCCCGGCACATCCACGAAGGTGACGACGGGGATGTTGAAGGCGTCGCAG
This sequence comes from Zoogloea sp., assembly GCA_009026175.1. Lineage (GTDB taxonomy): Bacteria > Pseudomonadota > Gammaproteobacteria > Burkholderiales > Rhodocyclaceae > Zoogloea. The sequence goes on from WBTZ01000074.1 coordinate 10,236, forward strand.
AAGCGCACGAAGCGGGCGGCCTTGATGGCGGACTTGATGTCCAGGCAGCCGGCCAGCACCAGCGGCTGGTTGGCGACAATGCCCACCGGGCTGCCGTCGATGCGGCCAAAGCCGATGATGATGTTCTTCGCGTAGTCGGGCTGGAGCTCGAAGAAGTCGCTGTCGTCCACAACCTTGACGATCAGCTCCTTCATGTCATACGGCTTGTTGGCGTTGTCCGGCACCAGGGTGTCGAGGGAGTAGTCGTAACGGGCGACCGGATCGTTGGTCGGCGTGACGGGGGGCTGCTCCCGGTTGTTGGCCGGCAGGAAGTTCATGAAGCGGCGCAGCATGGAGAGCGCCTCGACATCGTTCTCGAAGGCCAGGTCGGCCACGCCGGACTTGCTGGTATGGGTCACCGCGCCGCCCAGTTCCTCGGCGGTCACATCCTCGTGGGTCACGGTCTTGACGACTTCCGGACCGGTCACGAACATGTAGGAGGAGTCCTTCACCATGAAGATGAAGTCGGTCATCGACGGGGAGTACACCGCGCCACCGGCACAGGGGCCCATGATCATGGAGATCTGCGGCACGACACCGGAGGCCATCACATTGCGCTGGAACACGTCGGCATAGCCGCCCAGGGAGGCCACGCCTTCCTGGATGCGGGCGCCGCCCGAGTCGTTGAGGCCGATCACCGGCGCGCCGACCTTCATGGCCTGATCCATCACCTTGCAGATCTTCTCGGCATGGGTCTCGGACAGGGAACCGCCGAACACGGTGAAGTCCTGGGAGAAGACGAAGACCAGGCGGCCATTGATGGTGCCATAGCCGACCACAACACCGTCACCCGGGGTCTTCTCGGCTTCGTTCATGCCGAAGTCGACGCAACGGTGCTCCTTGAACATGTCCCATTCTTCGAAGGAGTCCGGGTCGAGCAGCAGCTCGATACGTTCACGGGCCGTCAGCTTGCCCTTCTTGTGCTGGCTGTCGATACGCTTCTGGCCGCCACCCAGGCGGGCCGCTTCGCGCTTCTTTTCCAGCTGGTGGATGATGTCGTGCATTTACAACCTCCAGTAAAAATCCGGTTCGTTGGTCTCAGCCGAGATAGCCCAGCAGCCGCATTGCGGCGGCCGATGGCGTCGTCCGGCCTGCCTCCACGGCCGCCTGCAAGCCGGCCAGGTCCTGCTGGACCCGGGGATGGCTTGCAAAGCGGGCGCGCAGGCCCTGGTCGATCAGTTCCCACATCCATGCCTGTGCCTGATGACGGCGACGGGCATCGAATTCACCGCTCTTCTGCATGGCGGAGCGGTAGTCGCCAATGGTCTTCCAGAACTCCGCAATACCCTGCTTCTGCAGCGCCGACAGCATGAGCACCGGCGGCGTCCAGTTGGGGGATGCATGGCGCAGCATGCCCAGGGCGCTCTTGATCTGCGAGCGGGCCACGTTGGCCGCCTGGGGATTGATGTCGGCCTTGTTGATGACGATCAGGTCGGCAATCTCCATGATGCCCTTCTTGATCGCCTGCAGGTCGTCACCGGCATTCGGCAGCTGGAGCAGGCAGAAGATGTCGGTCATCCCCGCCACCGCGGTCTCCGACTGACCGACCCCCACCGTCTCGATGATGATCACGTCGAAGCCGGCCGCCTCGCACACCAGCATGGCCTCGCGGGTCTTCTCGGCGACACCGCCGAGGCTTCCCGCCGACGGGCTCGGCCGGATGAAGGCCTCGGTACGCTGGGACAACATCTCCATGCGCGTCTTGTCGCCGAGGATGGAGCCGCCGGTCACGCTGGAGGACGGATCGACCGCCAGCACCGCCACCTTGTGGCCCTGCTCGATGAGGTACAGCCCCAGCGCCTCGATGAAGGTGGACTTGCCCACCCCGGGCACCCCGGAGATGCCGACGCGCATCGACTTGCCGGTATGGGGCAGCAGCCCCTCCAACACGCTGCGGGCACGCTGCTTGTGGTCCGGCCGCTGGGATTCGATCAGGGTGATCGTCTTGGCGAGGGGACGCAGCTGATGCGCGAGCACACCGTCGACCAGGGCTTGGTCGACAGCGTCCCGTTGCGGCAGGTCGGCAGGCATGTTCATGGGGCTCATCAAGACACGGCGCGCCGGATCGCTCCGGCGCGCATGGGCTTCGGGTGATGGATCAGGCGACCTTGCGGGCCGCGCGGATCTGCTTCAGCACCTCGCGGGCCGAGGTCTGGATCGGCGTGCCCGGGCCGAAGATGCCCTTGGCACCGGCGGCGTAGAGCGCGTCGTAGTCCTGAGCCGGGATGACGCCGCCGACGAAGGTGATGATGTCGTCCGCCCCCTGGGCCTTGAGGGCGTTGATGATCGCCGGCACCAGGGTCTTGTGGCCGGCGGCCAGGCTGGAGCAACCCACGGCGTGCACGTCGTTTTCGACGGCGTGACGGGCGGCCTCTTCAGGCGTCTGGAAGAGCGGGCCGATGTCGATGTCGAAGCCCAGGTCGGCGAAGGCAGAAGCCACCACCTTGGAGCCGCGGTCGTGACCGTCCTGGCCGAGCTTGGCGATCATGATGCGGGGGCGGCGGCCTTCCTCGGCCACGAAGGCCTCGATGTCGGCCTTGAGGGCCTGCCAGTCGTCGTTGCCTTCGACCACCGCGTTGTAGATGCCGGTCACCGCCTGCGGGTTGGCGCGGTAGCGGCCGAAGACCTCTTCCAGCGCATCGGAGATTTCACCCACGGTGGCGCGCAGGCGCACCGCCTTGACGGCCAGGTCGAGCAGATTGCCTTCACCGGTCCTGGCCGCTTCGGTCAGGGCCGCCAGGGCAGCGGTGACGGCAGCGCTGTCACGGGTCGCGCGGATCTGGGCGAGGCGGGCAACCTGGGCTTCACGCACCGCATGGTTGTCGATGTCGAGGATCTCGATCGGGTCTTCCTTGGCGAGCTTGTACTTGTTCACGCCGACGATCACGTCCTTGCCGGAGTCGATGCGGGCCTGCTTGTCGGCAGCGCACTCCTCGACCTTCATCTTGGCCCAGCCGGACTCGACCGCCTTGGTCATGCCGCCCATGGCCTCGATCTCCTCGATCAGGGCCCAGGCCTTGTCGGCCATGTCCTGGGTCAGCTTCTCCATCATGTAGGAGCCGGCCCACGGGTCCACCACACTGGTGATGTGGGTCTCTTCCTGGATGATGATCTGGGTGTTGCGGGCGATGCGGGCCGAGAACTCGGTCGGCAGCGCGATGGCTTCGTCCAGCGCGTTGGTGTGCAGCGACTGGGTGCCGCCGAACACGGCCGCCATCGCCTCGATGGTGGTGCGCACCACGTTGTTGTAAGGGTCCTGCTCGGTGAGCGACCAGCCAGAGGTCTGGCTGTGGGTCCGCAGCATCATGGACTTCTGGCTCTTCGGCTCGAACTGCTTCATCAGGCGCCACCACAGCATGCGCGCAGCGCGCATCTTGGCGATCTCGAGGTAGAAGTTCATGCCCACCGCCCAGAAGAAGGACAGGCGGCCGGCGAAGGTGTCCACGTCCATGCCGGACTTGATGCCGGTGCGCACGTACTCGACGCCGTCGGCCAGGGTGAAGGCCAGCTCGATGGCCTGGTTGGCGCCTGCTTCCTGGATGTGGTAGCCCGAGATCGAGATGCTGTTGAACTTGGGCATGTGGGTCGACGTGTAATTGAAGATATCAGCGATGATCTTCATCGACGGCGTCGGCGGGTAGATGTAGGTGTTGCGGACCATGAACTCCTTGAGGATGTCGTTCTGGATGGTCCCGGACAGCTTGTCCTGCGACACGCCCTGCTCTTCCGCGGCCACGATGTAGCCGGCCAGGATGGGCAGCACGGCGCCGTTCATGGTCATGGACACGGACACCTTGTCGAGGGGGATCTCGTTGAAGAGGATCTTCATGTCCTCGACGGAGTCGATGGCCACGCCGGCCTTGCCCACGTCACCCACCACGCGGGGATTGTCGGAGTCGTAGCCCCGGTGGGTGGCCAGGTCGAAGGCCACCGACACGCCCTGGCCGCCGGCGGCCAGCGCCTTGCGGTAGAAGGCATTGGAAGCCTCGGCGGTGGAGAAGCCGGCGTACTGGCGGATGGTCCACGGACGGGCCGCGTACATGGTGGCCTGGGGGCCGCGCAGGAAGGGCTCGAAGCCCGGCAGGGTGTTGGTGTACTTGAGGCCCTCGAGATCGGCCGCGGTGTACAGCGGCTTGACCGTGATGCCCTCGGGCGTCACCCAGTTCAGCTTGGCGACATCGCCTTCAGGAGCCGACTTGGAGGCGGCCTTGTTCCAGGCGGCCAGATCAGGTTGGGGGAAGGTCGGTTCGTTGGTGTTCGCCATGGCTTTTCTACCCTCACGATGCGGGGCCGCTGTGCAGCCCTTGATAATTAGTGACGCCAGAACCGGCCGTGACCCCTGGCCACGGCCGGCTGCCGTGCCCTGCGCAGGGCAGTTTTCTCCCTCCCTCTGTTTTTTGTGACCCGGCCGCCGTGGGCGGCAGGATCGGCACAAGGGTTACGTACCTGCGCAGGAACTTGACTTGCTATCCGGTAGATAATACTTTATCCATAATTATGGATGCAACAGCAGAAGACGATACTTTCCCGACCTTGTCAGCCAGAACCATGAATGCCGGCCGGATCGCCCCCCTTGCGCTCTACCAGGAGGTGGCGGAACGCCTGCGTCAGCGCATTTTTTCCCATGAGCTGCCGCCTGGCACCTGGGTGGACGAGCAGGCCCTGGCGACCCAGTACGGCATTTCGCGCACCCCCCTGCGGGAAGCGCTGAAGGTGCTTGCCGCCGAAGGCCTGGTCACCCTCAAGCCGCGCCGTGGCTGCTATGTGACGGAGATCTCGGAGCGCGACCTGGACGAGATCTTCACGGTCATGGCCCTGCTCGAGGGCCAGTGCGCAGCCGACACCGCCCGCAAGGCCAGCGATGCCGACCTGGCCCGCCTGCGGAGCGTGCATGAGGAACTCGAACGGGCTGCAAGCTCGAAGGACATCGACGGCTACTTCGAGGCCAACCAGGCCTTCCACCAGGAAATCCAGCTGATCGCCGACAACCGCTGGCTGACCCAGGCCATCACCGACCTGCGTAAAGTGATCAAGCTGTCGCGCCATCACTCGCTGTTCATCGAGGGGCGCCTGGAGCAATCCCTGGCCGAGCACCGGACCATCCTGGATGCCATCTCCCGCCGGGATGCCGCACTGAGCGAGGGAACGATGCGGGAACACATCGCCAGCGGCCGCAAGGCCCTGGCGAAGATCGCCGCGAGGAAGGAAGCCGCGGTCTGACAGCTGCCGGCCCAGGCCGGGGCATGTCCGAATCCTCCACGAAGGCAGCCCGCATCGCGGACACCGGCCGGAACATGGCGGACGAGCCCTTCGCGAGGAAGATCGCGGCAATCGGGATGTCCGGCAAGCCCCATGGCTGACCACGACCGAGCAGTCGACCCGATTGATGCCCGCCCACGGAAAGCATGAACTTACGCGGACTCGACCCTGAGTCCACATACAAAAGGCCCCGCGGGCATGAGCCGGCGGGGCCTTTCACAATGCGCGGCAGAAAACTCAGTGCGCGCTGGCTTCCGCGGCACCAAAGCCGGTCTGGGCACGCACGTACTGGTCGTCGAACAGGGCACGCTCCGCCTTGGCCTCATCGCTGTTGTCGAGCAAGGACACGACAATGGTCACCAGGAAGGCCAGGGGCATGGAGAAGAGGGCCGGCTGGTCGTAGGGGAACAGGGCCTGGGCATTGCCCAGCACCGTCACCCACACCGACTTGGAGAACAGCACGAACAGCACCGCCGCCACCAGGCCAAGATAGCCGCCCGCCACCGCACCGCGGGTGGTCAGGCCCTTCCAGTACATGGAGAGGATCAGCACCGGGAAGTTGGCGGAGGCTGCAATGCCGAAGGCCAGGGCCACCATGAACGCCACGTTCATCTTCTCGAAGGCGATGCCGAGCACGATGGCGACGATGCCGAGGCCCACCGAGGACAGCTTGGAGACACGCAGCTCCTCGGTCTCGGTGGCCTTGCCCTTGCGGATCACGCGGGCATAGATGTCATGGGAGATCGACGCCGCGCCGGCCAGGGCCAGGCCGGACACCACCGCCAGGATTGTGGCGAAGGCCACCGCCGACAGGAAGCCCAGCAGCAGGTTGCCGCCCACCGCCTTGGCCAGGTGCATGGCCACCATGTTGCCGCCACCGATGATCTTGCCGGCGATGTTGCCGCCCTCGAAGAAATCGGGGTTCTGGCCGACGATGATGATCGCGGCGAGGCCCATCAGCAGGATCACGTTGAAGAAGTAGGCCACGAAGCCCGACGCATAGAGCACCGACTTGCGTGCTTCCTTGGCGTTGGTCACGGTGAAGAAGCGCATCAGGATGTGCGGCAGGCCGGCCGTGCCGAACATCAGGCCGAGACCGAGGGACAGCGCCGTCACCGGATCCGGCAGCAGGGAGCCCGGGAACAGGATCTTCTCGCCCAGGCTGTGCACCGAGATCGCCTTGCTCATCAGGGTTTCGAAGCTGAAGCCGAACTGCGACATGGCCAGGATCATCACCAAGGTGCCACCGGCCAGCAGCATGCAGGCCTTGATGATCTGCACCCAGGTGGTGGCGACCATGCCGCCGAAGGTCACATACACCATCATCAGCGCGCCGACGACGAACAGGGCGATGGTGTAGTCGAGGCCGAACAGCAGCTTGATCAGCTGGCCGGCACCCACCATCTGCGCCACCAGGTAGAAGCACACCACGGTCAGCGAAGACACCGCCGCCATCGTGCGCACCTTGTTCTGGTTGAGGCGGTAGGAGGTGATGTCGGCAAAGGTGAACTTGCCCAGGTTGCGCAGGCGCTCGGCCATCAGGAACAGGATGATGGGCCAACCGGCAAAGAAGGCGATCATGTAGATGTAGCCATCCACGCCCTTGGCATACACCATCGCGGTGAGGCCCAGCAGGGTGGCGGCGGACATGTAGTCACCGGCGATGGCCAGGCCGTTCTGGAAGCCGGTGATGCCACCGCCGGCCGTATAGAAATCGGACGCCGACTTGGTGCGGCCGGCCGCCCAGTAGGTGATGCCGAGGGTCATCGACACGAACAGCACGAACATCCCGATGGCGTGCAGGTTGAGGGGCTGCTTCTCGGTGGCGGAAATCGCATCACCGGCAAACGCCAGGGCCGGAGCAAGCAGGCCCAGCAGGGCAAGGTTCAGACGGGCAAGCATTATTTCACCTCCTTGGCGGCATCACGGACGATCTCACTGGTGATCTCGTCGAACTCGCCATTGGCGCGCTTGACGTAAACGGCAGTCAGGACCCAGAAGAAGATGAACATGAACAGCTCGGCCGCGATCCCCACGGTCACGTAAGAGCCTTCGGACAGGCGCTGGCCGATCAACTTGGGGTTGAAGGCCACGACCATGAAGAAGCCATAGAAGATCGTCAGAACGACGACCGACAGCAGGCTTGCGAAGCCCTGGCGCTTGGAGACAAGTTCGGCGAAACGCGGATTTTTGCGGATGCGTGCGTAAACCGCACTCTGCGATGAAGTGCTCGACATGATTTCCCTCCCTAGAGAAAGTCAGTGGATTTGGCGCGATCTGCCTGTTGGTGTTGTTAAAAGGCGATCGGAACAGCTTGTAATATTTATGTGTGCTTCTGATGCGGCATTCAGCCAGGCGGGCGGCGTTGCGCCAGTACGAACGCCCACCCCGATGATATAACATATACAAGACTCCATACCATAACGTACGGTCGTCTTTTTGCGACGCAACAACTCCGCTACATTTCCCCGACAAACCCAGGACCCCACGCCATGCCCGGAGAGATCCTTTTCAGCCAGGATGCTGGCCTCGCCACGCTGACCCTGCACAACCCCGACAAGCTCAACGCCGTGGATGCCGGCATGTGGCGCAGCCTGAAGGTCCGCATGGATGCGATCAACGCCGACCCCGAGGTGCGCTGCGTGGTCCTCCGCGGTGCCGGCGACAAGGCCTTCGCCGCCGGGGGTGACATCGAGGAGTTCATCACCGTGCGGGCCACCGTCGACGACGCCCTCCACTACCATGAAGAACTCGTCGCCGCTGCCCTGGACGCCATCCGGGCCTGCCCGGTCCCCACCGTGGCGCAGATCCAGGGCGCCTGCGTGGGCGGCGGACTGGAGATCGCCGGCTGCTGCGACCTGCGCATTGCCGGCGAATCGAGCCGCTTCGGCGCCCCCATCAACAAGCTGGGCTTTTCCATGTACCCCGGGGAAATGGCCGGCCTGCTGGACCTGGTGGGCCCGGCCGTGCTGCTCGAGATCCTGCTCGAGGGCCGCATCCTGTCGGCCACCGAAGCCCTCGCCAAGGGCTTGCTGACCCGCGTGGTGGCCGACGGCGAAGTGGAATCCGAAGCCGCCGCCACCGCCACCCGGATCATGAAGGGCGCGCCGCTCGTCGCACGCTGGCACAAGCAGTGGGTGCACCGCCTGATGCAGGGCAAGCCCCTGTCCCTCGAGGAGAAACGGGCCGCCTTCGACTTCCTCGCCACCGCCGACTACAAGGAGGGACTGGACGCCTTCCTGGCCAAGCGCGCGCCCCGCTTCACCGGGCACTAGTCCTTTCCCCACGCCTCACCATCGACGCATCGGTATTACGCGGAGCACCCGCGGGACGTAACTCGGGCAGAATACGGGTCTCGCTCTCGCAAGCGAATGACAATAGAATAATCACTGACTTCTGCGCAAATCCGCAGCACTGCCGGCCGTGCGCCCCCAACCAATCGGCTGGTCCCTTCAGAAGGACAGCAATGGCATATCTCTCTTGGTCATCCGACCTGGATACCGGCATTGTCGAAATCGACAATCAGCACAAGCAGATCATGGACTTCATCAACCGCCTCCACGACGCCCGCCAGAACGCGGACCGCAGCAACATCGTCGCGGTGGTGGATGACCTGGTGGAATACACCCTGTCCCACTTTGCCTTCGAGGAATGCCTGATGGAGGACGCCGGCTACGAATTCGTGCGCGGCCACAAGAAGGTGCATGAGCTCTTCGTGCGGCGCGTGAACGGCTTCGTGGAGCGCCTGGCCAAGGGCGAGGACATCAGCCACGAGCTGCACAGCCTGCTGCACCGCTGGCTGTTCAGCCACATCCGCCACGACGATTCGGCCTACGTGGCGGCGGTCCGCCCCAAAATGAAAGTGCTCACCGAGACGCAGGCACCGGGCGGCTGGCTGTCCCGATCCCTGAAGCGCTTCTTTGGGGGCTGACGCCCGGCCAGACCGCCGTCAGGTGCTCAACACGGTGTGCAGCATCTTCGTGGACAGCAGCACCAGCACCCCGGCAAAGATCTTCTTGAGCGTCGCCACCGGCAGCTTGTGGGCCAGCCTGGCACCGATAGGCGCGGTAAAGCTCGACAGGGCGCTGAGCAGGACCAGGGCCGGCAGGTACACATAGCCGGCCGACCACTCCGGCAGCCCGCCCGAACCCCAGCCATTGATCAGGTAGCCCACCGCACCCGCCACCGCGATGGGCAGCCCGATCGCCGCGGAGGTGCCGATGGCGTTCTGCATCTTGACGTTACACCAGGTCATGAAGGGCACCGACAGGGACCCGCCGCCGATCGCCACCAGCGCCGAGATCACCCCGATCGCAGCGCCGACGCCGGCCAGCCCGGCCCCGGCGGGCAGCTCGCGGGACGGCTTGGGCTTGACGTTGAGGATCATCTGCAGGGCCACGTAGGCCATGAAGCAGCCAAAGAAGATCGCCAGCGGCGTGGTCGGCACGCGGGAGGCGATGAAGGTCCCGCCGAACGTCCCCAGCAGCACCCCCGGCGCCACCCCCCGGACGATGTCCCAGCGCACCGCCCCGTGCTTGTGGTGGGCCCGCAAGCTGGCCACCGAGGTGACCACGATGGCCGCCATGGACGTCCCCAGGGCCAGGTGCACCAGGTGTTCCCGCGGCACGCCCTGCGCAGCGAACAGGGTGGTCAGGATGGGCACCATGATGCCACCGCCGCCGACCCCCAGCAGTCCCGCAAAAAAGCCCACGAAGGCCCCCAGGGCCAGGTAGGCCACCAACCATTCGATACCCATCGTTTCAATCCAGTAGATCAGTCGCGCCGAGCAGTTGCCCGACGATGAAGCGCCATTCCGCCGGCTCCACCGGGGTGATGGAGAGGCGGTTGCCACGCGCAAGGACGCGCATGTTCTCCAGTTCCGGATGGCGGCGCAACTCGGGCAAACCCAGGAGCCGCGTCTTGCGCACGAAGGCCACGTCCACGTGCATCCAGCGCGGGTTCTCGCGGGAGGCCTTGGGGTCGTGGTAGCGATGGGCCGGATCGAACTGGGTCTCGTCCGGGTAGGCCGTCGAGGCAACCCGGGCAATCCCGGCAATGCCCGGCTCGGCGCAGCCCGAATGGTAGAACAGCACCCCGTCGCCCACCCGCATCTGGTCGCGCATGAAATTGCGCGCCTGGTAATTGCGGACCCCGTACCAGGGCACGGTCTGGCCCGGCCGGGCCTGCAGGTCGTCGATGGATACGTCGTCCGGTTCGGACTTCATCAGCCAGTAGCGCATGGGAGCCTCCTGTTTGCCTGTCCGGTAGTGTGCAGTGCCTGAAATTGTGGCATACATGCGGCGGCTATCTGCGCCGCCATTGCGGCACGTGCACATCCGAAAGGCCGGATCCATGCGTTCTACCCATTTTGCCGGCAGGCGGCGTCCGATGCCCGTCGAGTTGCTTCTCGCCCTGGGCCGGCTGCTGGCGGCCCTGACCCTGCTGCTGGGCACCGCCGCAAGCGCCCTCGCGGCGACGCCCACCGCCGCGGCCCCCGAGGAGGCCGACCTGGTGCTGATGAACCGCAACGTCGTGCGCTTCCGCGCCAGCGTGCTCGGCTCGCCGCCGGCCCAACGGGCCGAGCGAGGCGCCCGCAACCTGGCGTCGATTCTGGCCCGCGACGCCAGCAGCGAGGTCAGAGCCGACCCCAACGACATCGGCAACCTGATCATGGTGGGCGACCAGCTCGCCTTCATCCTGTCGCCCGACGACGCCGACAAGCTGTCAGGCGAGACCCTGCCTGTCCTCACCGACAAGACCCTGGACGCCCTGCGCACGGTGATCGCCGAATCCCGCGAGAGCCGGGACAGCGAGGCCTTGCTGAAGGGGCTCGCGGTCAGCGCGGCCGCCACGGCCGTGCTGCTCCTGCTGATCTACGCCCTGACCCGCCTGCGTCGCTGGATCGGCCAGCACCTGATCACCGCGGTCGAGCGGGGCGTGCAGCGCCTGCGGCTGGCCGGCGCGGAGCTGATCCGCCGGGACCGGATCCTGGCCGTTGCCGGCTGGTTCACCCATGCCCTCTACTGGCTGCTGGTGGTGCTGCTGGTCCACGCCTGGCTCGGCGTGGTGTTGGCCCGCTTCCCCTACACCCGGGCCTGGGGCGAGCGACTCAGCCAATACCTGCTGGGGGTGATCGCCGACCTGGGCGGGGGCATCCTGACCACCCTGCCCAACCTCCTCATCGCCGGCCTGATGTTCCTCATCGCCCGCGGCGTGGTGGGTGTCCTCAAGCCCCTCTTCGACCACATTGCCGCCGGCCAGGCCGGCATTGGCTGGCTGGACCAGGACACCGTCGAGCCGACCCGCAAGATCGCCAACATCCTGATCTGGATCTTCGCCCTGGTGATGGCCTACCCCTACCTGCCCGGCTCCCACACCGAGGCCTTCAAGGGCATGTCGGTGCTGATCGGCCTGATGGTCTCCCTGGGGGCCTCGAGCATCGTCGGACAGGGGGCCAGCGGGCTCATCCTGATGTACTCGCGCACCCTGCGCACCGGCGAGTACGTCAAGATCGGCGAACACGAAGGCACCATCGTCGGCATCAACCTGTTCACCACCCGCCTGCGCACCGGCCGCGGCGCCGAGATCACCCTGCCCAACGCGATGATCGTGGGCAGCGCCACCCGCAACTACTCACGCACCGTGAATGGCGAGGGCTTCATGCTGGATACCAGCGTCACCATCGGCTACGACACTCCGTGGCGCCAGGTGGAGGCCATGCTGAAGGAGGCGGCCCGGCGCACCCCCGGGATCCTGGCCGAACCCGCTCCCCGGGTGTTCCAGACCGCACTCTCGGACTTCTATCCCGAGTACTGCCTGGTGGCCCAGGCCACCCCGCTCGGCGCCGCGCCGCGGGCCGAGGTGTTGAGCCGCCTGCATGCCAGCATCCAGGACGTCTTCAATGAATACGGCGTCCAGATCATGTCGCCCCACTACATCGACGACCCCGAATCCGGAAAGGTGATCCCTCCCGGACGCTGGTACCCCTCGCCCGCCCACAAACCGGACACATGAGGTGCATGCGCCACGCCACGGGCACTGCATCGGCGACCCCCTGGGGTATGATTCCGGGCTGCCCAATGACAGCCTCCGGAACCCCTCATGAGTACATTCCCAGAGCGCCGCAAGAACCTCAGCCTGCGTGAGTTGGTGGACGAGGCCTACCTCATCATCGAGCCCTTCTTCGACCCGGCCAACGCCTGGAACGGCCAATCGCTGGAGCACCTGGCCTACCGGGTGGTCCGCGAGAACCTGCCCGACATCTCGCCGGCCGAGGTGCAGGTCATCGTGTCCGCCGCTGCCCGCATCTACCGCAGCAAGCACATCCCGCGGTAAGCCCTGGTGACCCCGCTGGCAACCCGTCTCTATCCGCTGCTGTTCGTGCTCCTGTGGAGCACCGGCTTCATCGGCGCCAAGTACGGTCTGCCCTACGCCGAGCCCCTCAGCTTCCTGTGCGCCCGCTATGTGCTGGTGATCGCCCTGATGGGCGCAGTCGCCCTGGCCACCCGCGCGCCGTGGCCGAAGGACCCGCGCCAGTGGTTTCACATCGCACTCACCGGGGTGCTCGTCCATGCGGTCTACCTGGGCGGGGTGTTCACCTCCATTCGCCACGGCCTGCCGGCAGGCATCGCCGCGCTGGTGGTTGGCCTGCAACCGCTGCTCACCGCCCTGGGGGCGGGCGCCGTGCTCGGCGAAAGGGTGCTGCCACGCCAGTGGATGGGCCTGGTGGCCGGCTTCACCGGGGTCGGGCTGGTGGTCGCCCACAAGGTCGCCGCCGCCACCGCGCTGCCGGAGCTCGGCGCCATGCTGCTCCCGGCGGTGGTCGCCCTCCTTGGCATCACCCTCGGCACCCTGTATCAGAAGCGCTTCTGCCCGGGCTTCGACCTGCGCACCGGCTCGGTGATCCAGTTCCTGCCCACCCTGGCCCTGTCGGCCCTGGTCGCCAGCCAGACCGAGAGCATGGCCATCGAGTGGTCCGGCCAGTTCGTCTTCGCCCTGCTGTGGCTGGTGCTGGTGCTGTCGGTGGGCGCGGTCAGCCTGCTCAACCTGCTGATCCGCAGCGGCAGCGCAGTGAATGTGGCCAGCCTGTTCTACCTGACGCCGCCCACCACCGCCCTGATCGCCTGGGCTGCTTTCGGCGAGACCCTCACCGGGCTGGCCCTGGCGGGCATGGGTCTGAGCGTCTTCGGCGTCTGGCTGGCACGCAAGTGAAGGTTCACGGCCCCGCCGCCTCGGCCACCGTCGCCACGCGCATCCTGGGCATCGACCCGGGCCTGCGCATCACCGGCTTCGGCCTCATCGACACCCTCGGCAGCCAGCTGCGCTACGTGGCCAGCGGCTGCATCAAGACCGGCGAGGGCAGCCTGCCGGAACGCCTCAAGATCATCCTGGCGGGCATCCAGGAGGTGATCGACACCTACCGCCCCGACCAGGTGGCGGTGGAGATCGTCTTCGTCAACGTCAACCCCCAGTCCACCCTGCTCCTCGGCCAGGCCCGCGGCGCGGCCATCTGCGGCGCCGTCTCGCGCGACCTGCCGGTGGCCGAATACACGGCCCTGCAGGTCAAGCAGGCCGTGGTGGGCCATGGCAAGGCCGCCAAGGAGCAGGTCAACCACATGGTGCAGCGCCTGCTGAGCCTCGACGGCGCCCCCTCCGCCGACGCTGCCGACGCCCTCGGCTGTGCCATCTGTCATGCCCACGGCAGCAGCGGCCTGGCCGCCATGACCGGGGCCGGCACCCGCAAGCGTGGCAGCCGCCTGACCCTGCGGGAACGCTGAGCCGCGTCCGGCCTTGCCCTGAATCTCCGGGGGACGGCGGCCTTCATAGCTGCAGACATTCACGCTTACGCAAAACGCATCGACATTTCTATCGCTCCCCTCCCCACCGGCACCTAAGATTCAACAACACAAGCCGGCATGACCGGCACATGGGAACGGGGAGACAAAGTGATCGACGTATCGCTGAAGTTCCTGATCGACGAACTCAACGGCTACCTGCAGCGGCGCCTCGACTCCACCTTTGGGCAGGCCGCCCTGGGCGCCCTGGTCGATGACAAGGGCAACTGGATACTCGCCGAGGACAGCCTGCGCCTGAGCCTGTTCCAGATCGAGGAGGAGCGCATCACCCGCGCCCCGGTGCCCCAGCAGATGCTGGTGGACGGCCGCCACGTCATCCTGCCGCCGCCCCTCACGATCAACCTGGTGGTGCTCATCGCCGCGCGCTTCAGCCAGTACCACGAAGGGCTGCGCATGCTGGCCCTGGTCCTCACCCACTTCCAGGCCAACCCGCTGTTCACGCCGGCGACCCATCCCGGGCTCCCGGCGGGGGTCGACCGGCTGTCCGTGGAGCTGGTCAACTACGGGCCCGAGCAGGCCAACCAGATGTGGGCCTGCCTGGGCGCCCGCCACCTGCCCTCGGTGGTGTACCGGGTCCGCATGCTGATCCTGCAGGACAGCGAGCCCGAGCAGGTGGCCATGCCGGTCACCCACATCCACACCCGCACGGGGCCGCGATGAACAGCCACTTCCACCTTCTCTGGCAAGTCACCGTGCACCACGCCTTCCGGGGCGGCGCCGCGGACGAGTTCGACTTCGTGCCGGCCTCCTCCGCGGAGAACAGCCTCGCCGCCATGCAGGCCGTGCTCAGGCAGCGGGACGGACGGCTGCAGGTCATCATCGCCACCGACGAACTCGGCGCGCCGCTGGGCGACTGCATCGGCCGCAGCCTGCTCTTCGGCCTCGTCCCCCGGCACCGCGGCTTCGCCCTGTACACCCGCTCCCCCGCCCTGGCCGCGGACGAGATTCCGCTCTACGCCAATGCCCCCGACGCCCCCGACAGCCTGGCCGCGCCGCGCGGCATTCCCCGCGGCGCCCCCCTGCGCCGCAGCAGCGGGCTGGCCGACACCGCGCCCTGGGGCCTCCTGCAGCTCACCGCCAGCAACGACCACGTCAGCCGCGGCCAGGCCTTCCAGCTGAATCTGGAGGCCCGCGAGGACACCCTGCGCTACTACGTGGTACTCACCCCCGCCGATGCCGACGACGCCACCAGCCTGCACATCGAGGACACCGGCGCGGCGGGCGACGGACGCGCCCCCGTCGCCTTCCGCCGCATCGAATCCGACGCCTTCGGGCCCACCCACCTCAGCCCTGCCCAGCTCGGCGGCGGCACCCGCCGCCGAGCTGGGC
>WBTZ01000075.1 GCA_009026175.1 Zoogloea sp.
GTCCAAGACCCCCCGCCGCTCCGACGACTGACCCTCCCGGCCTCGCCATCCATCGGGATCGGCAGAGCCGCAGAGGGCAAGCCTAGCGCAGACCGCGGGACTGAACGGCCACAAGCATCAGTCCCAGCAGGCTTTGCACCAGGTAGATCACGCTCGAAACACCGTGCCATGCCGCGAAGCGGTCCCTCAAGGCACTTTCCATCACCTCCCGCGGCAGGGAGTCAGCCTTCAGCTGGGCCATGATCGGCTGGACGCCGAAATAGCCCGCCACGGTCAGCAGCAGCATCAGCAACACCAACCAGAAAACCAGGCTCCTGAAGGCCCCGGCGTTCTTCCTCAAGGCGACGAAGACCAGCAGGTAGGCCGCTGACACCATGCCGATCCAGGCAACGTAGCCGAACATCTCGCCCGCCACCCGACCGGCCAGCGCACGGTCGCCCAGCACATGGAACAGCGTGGGTGCCGCGAGGTAGCCAATGGCCCACAGGGCACCCACCCACAGGGTGATGAAGATGGCGTAAAGATGTTCTGCCAGCCGCTGCATCATCAGATCGCCCGGTGCTGCACTAGACGTATCGGACGTCGATCAGCTCAAGCTCACGAACACCCCCCGGAGCCTGCAATTCGGCGACGTCACCGGCAAACTTTCCGATCAATGCCCGGGCAATCGGTGAACTGATGGCGATCTTGCCTTCCTTCACATCCGCCTCGTCATCGCCGACGATCTGGTAGGTCACGGTTTCACCCGTATCCAGATCCTCGAGTTCGACGGTCGCGCCAAACACGCAGCGACCGTCCGCATCGAGCAGCTTGGGATCGATGATCTGCGCATTGGAAAGCTTGCTTTCCACCTCGCGGATCCGCCCTTCGATGAAGCCCTGGCGTTCCTTGGCCGCATCGTACTCGGCGTTCTCGGACAGGTCGCCATGGGAGCGGGCTTCGGCAATCGCCGCGATCACATTGGGTCGATCCACGGCTTTCAGACGCTGGAGTTCCTGCCGCAGTTTTTCAGCGCCGGCAACAGTAACGGGAACCTTGTTCATGCCTTGACCAGCTCCGCATGCAGGCTCTGGAGGGAATAGGCCTCCAACCCGGACAGGTGACGCATACCCATGCAGGCAGCACGGGCCCCTTCGATGGTGGTATAGACCGTCACCTTGGCCGCAAGGGCGCTGGTACGGATGGAGCGCGAATCGGTAACCGCCTGGCGCTTCTCTTCCACGGTATTGATGACGAGGCTGATCTCGTTGTTCTTGATCATGTCCACAATGTGCGGGCGGCCTTCGTTCACCTTGTTGACCGCAGACACGGGCAATCCGGCAGCCGAGATGGCCGCTGCAGTGCCACGCGTCGCCACCACGGAGAAGCCGAGCTCGACGAGCTCCCGCGCCACTTCGACCGCCTTCGGACGATCGGTGTGCTTGACGCTGATGAAGGCCTTGCCGGAAGTCGGCAGACGCACACCCGCCCCCAGCTGGCTCTTCACGAAGGCTTCGGCAAAAGTACGGCCGACGCCCATGACTTCACCGGTGGACTTCATTTCCGGCCCCAGGATCGTATCAACACCCGGGAACTTGACGAAGGGGAAGACCGCTTCCTTGACCGAGTAATACGGCGGCACGACCTCACCCACGACCCCCTGGTCGTCCAGACTGCGACCCGCCATGCAGCGGGCTGCGATCTTGGCCAGCGGCAGGCTGCACGCCTTCGAGACGAAGGGCACGGTGCGGGAAGCGCGAGGATTCACCTCGAGCACATACACCACGGCGTCGTCGCCTTCACCCTGGATCGCGAACTGCACGTTCATCAGGCCACAGACATTGAGCGCACGGGCCATCGCCTCGGTCTGACGGCGCAGCTCATCCTGCAACTTGGGCGAAAGCGTGTAGGGCGGCAGCGAACAGGCAGAGTCGCCCGAATGCACGCCAGCCTGCTCGATGTGCTCCATGATGCCGCCGATCATGACGCGCTTGCCGTCGGAGAGAGCATCCACGTCCACCTCGGTGGCATCGTTGAGGAAGCGGTCGAGCAGCACCGGGGAGTCGTTGGAGACCTTCACAGCCTCGCGCATGTAGCGCTCGAGATCCTTCTGTTCGTGGACGATCTCCATCGCCCGCCCGCCCAGCACGTAGGACGGACGCACCACCAGCGGATAGCCGATCTCGGCCGCCAGACGCACTGCGTCCTCGGGCGTGCGGGCAGTCCGGTTGGGAGGCTGCTTGAGGCCCAGTTCGAACAGCAGTTTCTGGAAACGCTCCCGGTCTTCGGCGGCATCGATCATGTCGGGGCTGGTGCCGATGATGGGCACACCGTTGGCCTCCAGCTCACGCGCACGCTTCAGCGGGGTCTGACCACCAAACTGGACGATCACGCCCACCGGCTTTTCGACGGCGACGATCTCGAGGATGTCCTCGAGGGTCAGCGGCTCGAAGTACAGGCGGTCCGAAGTATCGTAGTCGGTGGACACGGTCTCCGGGTTGCAGTTGACCATGATGGTCTCGTACCCGTCCTCGCGCATCGCCATGGCCGCATGGACACAGCAATAATCGAACTCGATGCCCTGGCCGATCCGGTTCGGCCCCCCCCCCAGCACCATGATCTTCTTGTTGCCGGTGGGCTGGGCCTCGCACTCATCCTCGTAGGTCGAGTACAGATAGGCCGTGGACGTCGCGAACTCGGCCGCACAGGTATCAACGCGCTTGAACACCGGGCGCACGCCCGCCGCATGACGATGCAGACGCACCGAAGTCTCGTCGGTGCCCAGCAGCTTGGCCAGACGGCGGTCGGCAAAGCCCTTGCGCTTCAGTTCGCGCAGCTCGGCGGCGTTGATGCCCTTGAGGGAACGGCCGGTCAGGGACTTCTCGGTCTTGATGATGTCTTCGATCTGGACCAGGAACCACGGGTCGATACGGGTCAGCGCATGCACCTGCTCGAGGCTCATGCCCTCACGGAAGGCCTGGCCGACGTACCAGATGCGCTGGGCGCCCGGATCGCCAAGTTCACGCTCCAGGTCGTCCTGATCGGCTTCGACCTCGTCGAGGCCGTAGGCGCCGGTCTCGAGACCGCGCAGCGCCTTCTGGAAGGACTCCTGGAAGGTGCGCCCCATGGCCATCACCTCACCCACCGACTTCATCTGGGTGGTCAGGCGATCGTTCGCCATCGGGAACTTCTCGAAGGCGAAGCGGGGAATCTTGGTGACCACGTAGTCGATCGACGGCTCAAAGGACGCCGGGGTCGCGCCGCCGGTGATGTCATTCTTGAGCTCGTCGAGAGTGAAGCCGACAGCGAGCTTGGCGGCGACCTTGGCGATCGGGAAGCCGGTGGCCTTGGACGCCAGGGCGGAGGAACGGGACACCCGCGGGTTCATCTCGATGACGATCATGCGGCCGTCCGCCGGATTGATGGCGAACTGCACGTTGGAGCCGCCCGTATCCACGCCGATCTCGCGCAGCACGGCGATCGAGGCATTACGCAGGATCTGGTATTCCTTGTCGGTCAGGGTCTGCGCCGGGGCCACGGTGATGGAGTCACCGGTATGCACCCCCATCGGGTCGAGGTTCTCGATGGAGCAGACGATGATGCAGTTGTCCGCCTGGTCGCGGACCACCTCCATCTCGTACTCTTTCCAGCCGATCAGGGACTCTTCGATGAGCAGCTCGTTGGTCGGGGAAGCTTCCAGACCGCGCTTGCAGATTTCGACAAACTCTTCGGAGTTGTAGGCGATGCCGCCGCCGGTACCACCGAGCGTGAAGGACGGGCGGATGATCACCGGGAAGCCGATCTCGACCTGGGCCTGGTGCGCCTCTTCCATGCTGTGGGCGATGGCGGAACGGGCGGAACCGAGACCGATCTTGGTCATCGCATCCTTGAACTTGAGGCGATCCTCGGCCTTGTCGATGGCCTCTTCCTTGGCACCGATCAGCTCGACGTTGTACTTGGCCAGCACGCCATGACGGGCCAGGTCGAGGGCACAGTTCAGCGCGGTCTGGCCACCCATGGTCGGCAGCACCGCGTCGGGACGCTCCTTCTCGATGATGCGCTCGACCACCTGCCAGGTGATGGGCTCGATGTAGGTGACGTCGGCCGTTTCCGGGTCGGTCATGATCGTTGCCGGGTTGGAGTTAACCAGCACGACCTTGTAGCCCTCCTCGCGCAGGGCCTTGCAGGCCTGGGCTCCGGAGTAGTCGAATTCACAGGCCTGGCCGATGATGATCGGGCCGGCGCCAATGATGAGGATGGTCTTGATGTCTGTACGTTTGGGCATGGTTCTTCAGGGGCAGGAAAGCGGATGAGCGGGGAAAGGCGCGCACTGGCGCGCCCGAGCGACGATCTGCTTCAGCCCTTCGCCTCCATCAGCGCAATAAATCGATCGAACAGGTAGGCCACGTCATGGGGACCGGGGCTGGCTTCCGGGTGACCCTGGAAGCAGAAGGCCGGCACATCGGTACGCGCCAGGCCTTGCAGGCTGCCATCGAACAGGGACACATGGGTGGCCCGCAGGTTGGACGGCAGATTCGCCGTATCCACCGCGAAACCGTGGTTCTGACTGGTGATGAGCACCTGACCGGAGTCCAGATCCTTGACCGGATGGTTGGCGCCATGGTGACCGAACTTCATCTTCAGCGTCTTGGCGCCGGAGGCCAGGGCCAGCAGCTGATGGCCCAGACAGATGCCGAAGGTCGGGATACGCTTGGCCAGGATCTCCTGGATGGCCGTGATCGCGTAGTCACAGGGCTCCGGGTCGCCCGGGCCGTTGGACAGGAACACACCATCCGGATTGAGTGCCAGCACCTCGGCGGCCGACGTCTGGGCCGGCACGACGGTCAGGCGACAGCCACGCTCGGCGAGCATGCGCAGGATGTTGCGCTTGACACCGAAATCATAGGCGACCACGTGGAAACGCGGCGCACTCTGCTCTACATAGCCTTTGTCGAGCTGCCATTCGCCTTCGGTCCAGGGATAGGACTCGGTGGCCGAAACGACCTTGGCCAGATCCATGCCGGCAAGGCCGGGGAAAGCGCGAGCCTGGGCCAGCGCGGCCTCGACGTTCAGCTCGGCGGCCGTCGCCGCGGTGACGATGCAGCCACTCTGGGCACCCTTCTCGCGCAGGATGCGGGTCAACTTGCGGGTATCGATTCCCGCGATGGCGACGATGTTCTCGGACTTCAGGTAGGCATCCAGGCTTTGCTCACAACGCCAGTTGGACGCCACCAGCGGCAGGTCACGAATCACCAGGCCGGCGGCATGCACCTTGCCGGCCTCTCCATCCTCGGCATTGATACCGGTGTTGCCGATGTGGGGATAGGTGAGCGTGACGATCTGGCGACAGTAGCTCGGGTCGGTGAGGATTTCCTGATAACCGGACATGGAGGTGTTGAACACCACCTCACCGGTCGTCGCTCCTACCGCCCCGATGCCTTTACCGTAAAACACCGTCCCGTCGGCGAGGGCAAGAATGGCGGGCGGGAAAGCTGACACGGCGAACTCCTCGAATCTTGTGATTGGACGTCAGACATGCGCGCCGGACTGCGCCGGACTACACATGAAAAACGGGATCAGCCGCTGTGGCTATCCCGCTGAGAAACTTTCTAATTATAGCCTGAGACGCGCTTTCCGGCAAACCGGTCACTGCTTCGCTGACAGGAAGCTGACAGCCGCACTCAAGAGGTCCTGGCCCTGCGCAGCACGCCGGCAAGGTTTCCCAGCTCCTCCAGCAACACCGGAAACTCGCGGCGCACTGCAACCAGGTCCGACTCCTTCCCTGCAATCTCGAGGCGCTGCGCCGAGGCAACGACCGCCACTGCATTGAAAACCCCTGCCGCCCCCTTGATCGAATGCGCCACGTTGCGCACACCGGCGAAGTCCTCCGTCCGTACCGCCACCTCTAGGGACTTCCGGTTCCGATCCAGGTCGCCGAAGAACAGTCCGATCAGTTGCTGAAGCGCCACCTCGTCGCCATCCAGCAGCTCCCGCGTAGCCTGCAGATCCGCAATGGAGGCATCGGCGCCGAAATCGATCACGGACTCACGGCCCGCGGCTTCGTGAGCCTCGTCATCCGCACCGCCCGCGACCCGGTCGACCACGCCATACAGCTCGGCGGGCTTGATCGGCTTGGCGATGTAGTCATCCATACCCGCCATCAGGCATCGATCACGATCGCCCTGCATGGCATGGGCGGTCATGGCGACGATCGGCGTCGCCCGCCACTGCCCTCCGGCCGCCCAGCTTCTGCGCGCCTCCCGTGCCCGGATGGCCTGGGTGGCCTCAAGCCCCCCCATCACCGGCATCTGCACGTCCATCAGGATCAGGTCGAAGCGATCCCGGTCGAAGAACTCGATCGCCTCCTGCCCGTTGCCAGCCACCGTCACGACATGCCCAACCTTCTCGAGCATTTTCACGGCAACCGTCTGATTGACGGGATTATCCTCGACCAGCAAGATCTTCAGACGCTGGGCGGCCTTGGACAAGGGCAACCGGGACGCATGGGTCACCTCGGCCTCGAAGGCCAAGAAGCGCGCCTCCTCCACGGCAGTGCCATGCAGCGACAGATTCAGCGCCTCAACCAGATCGCTCCGCGAGAACGGCTTGATCAGCCGGGCCCCCACCTTCAGGCGCTCACACTTCACGGCGTCACCCCGCTGGGTATTTGCATCCAGCATCATGATCACCCGATCCAGCCTGGGCCACCCCTGGAAGTACTTCTCGGCCAGCGCATACCCCCCCGGAGCCGGCATCGCCGTCTCCATGAGAACCCAGTCGAACGGCGTGTTCGCCTTGCCGGCAGCGGCCAGCAGTTCTTCAAGCTGAGCCCCGCCATCCGCCTCCCTGACCTCCAGCCCGATCTCGCGCAGCTGGTCGGCCAGGCAGCTCCGGAGAGCCCGGTTACGAACCCCCAGCAAAGCCCGCCGATGGCCCAGGGCCGGCGCGCACGCAGGCTGCCCCTTCCCGACCCCCACGCGGACGCCGAACCGAAAGGTGCTGCCCTGCCCTGGTGCGCTCTCCAGCGATATGAGGCCGCCCATCAACTCGACGATCCGCCGGCTGATGGCGAGGCCAAGGCCTGTTCCTCCATACTTTCGGGTCGTGGACTCGTCCGCCTGGGAAAATGCTTCGAACACCGTGGCATGCTTCTCCGCGGGGATCCCGACACCGGAGTCACGCACAGAGAACTGCACGGTCAGCTCGCCACCATCCTCCCGGCCACGATCAACGCGGAGCTCAACCTCTCCGCTATCCGTGAACTTGATGGCATTGCCGACCAGGTTCGTCATCACCTGTCGAAGACGGGTGGGATCGCCGATCAGGACAGGCGGCACATCAGGCCCCACGGCATAAAAGCACTCCACGCCCTTCTGGTAAGCCCGCAAGGCCAGCGACTTCATCGTGTCGCCCAGCAGATCTGCCAGGGAAAACTCCACCCGCTCGAGACTGAGGTGCCCCGCCTCGATCTTCGAGAAATCCAGGACGTCATTGATGATGCGCAGCAGCGAATCGGCCGAACGCTTGACGGTCAGCAGATACTCCTTCTGCTCGCCGTCCAGTTGCGTGTCGAGCGCAAGCTCCGTCATCCCGATAATCCCGTTCATCGGGGTACGGATCTCGTGGCTCATGTTGGCCAGGAAGTCGCTCTTGGCTCGATTCGCAGCCTCAGCCTGCTCTTTGGCGTTGAGGAGCTCCAGCTCCGACTCCTTGGTATGGGTGACATCCCAATAGGTGCCCACCATACGGGTCCACCGCCCATCCGGCCCAGGACTCGATGCCCGGCCCCGAATGAGCATCCAGCGCCAGCCCCCCGACTTGGGGGCAACCCGGAACTGTGCTTCGAAATACTCCAGTTCGCCGTGAAAATGACGGACCAGTTGCTTTCGGATATTCGCAAGATCTTCGGGATGGACCAGCGGCAACCAGGACGAGAATTCGCTTGAGCGCTCTTCGGGCGAATACTCGAGGCTCCGTCGCCAGTAATCGTCAATGACGATGCCCCCGCCCACCAGATCCCAGTCCCACAAGCCACCCTCGGTGTTCTGCAGGGCCAGCTCGAGGCGCTCGCGGGTCTCCCGCAACGTGCGCTCCGTCTCGTCCCTCTCCGCGAGTTGATCGACGATGAAGGCAATCAGCTCGGCAGGCTCACCTGCGCCCCCCGCAAACGCCCCGGGACAACGCCCATGCTCTGCCAATCCAGCCACGAGGGCCCTCAAGGCCCTGCCAAGCTCGGCATCGGCAGACGAAACAGGATCAGGGAGATTCACTGGGGTTGCCGGGATCAAAGGTAAGAATGAAACAAGGCGCGCCGAAACCCGGCGCGCCTGCCTGGAGACACCCCTTCAACGGCATCCCCCCAACCATCTTGAGCGCTCACAAGCACCCCCAACCCGGCTTACTTCAAGCCGAGCACATCCTGCATGTCGAACAAGCCTGCCTCTTTCCCCGCAAGGAAACGGGCCGCCCGCAGGCTGCCTGTCGCATAGGACATGCGGCTCGAAGACTTGTGGGTGATTTCGATGCGCTCGCCGATCCCCGCGAAAAGCACAGTGTGATCACCGACGATGTCACCGCCGCGCACCGTGGCAAATCCGATGGTCTGCCCGTCACGCTCACCTGTCACCCCCTCGCGGCCATAGACAGCGCACGACTCGAGGTCGCGCCCCAGCGCCTCGGCGACCACCTCGCCCATGCGCAGCGCCGTACCGGAGGGCGCATCCACCTTCAGCCGGTGATGCGCCTCGATGATCTCCACGTCGTACCCCTCATTAAGAATGCGCGCCGCCATGTCGAGCAGCTTGAAGACGGCGTTCACCCCCACTGCCATGTTCGGCGCGAACACAACCGGAATATCGCGGGCTGCGTCGGCGATGGCCGCCTTGCCCTCAGCCGAGAAGCCTGTCGTGCCGATGACCACCGCACACCTGGCCTGGCGCGCCAGGGCGAGATGCAGCAAGGTCCCTTCGGGGCGGGTGAAGTCGATCAGGCAATCAGCCCCCGACAACCCCTCTGCCACATCGCTGGTGATCGGCACGCCGCAGGAGACCCCGGTGAACTCGCCCGCATCGCGGCCGATGAACGGGCTCTCAGGACGCTCAAAGGCGGCGACCAGCACCATGTCGTCCGCCTTCATGGTCGTCTCGATGAGCATGCGGCCCATCCGGCCGGAGGCGCCGGCAATTGCAATACGAATCTGACTCATTGTTACCCCGGAATTGATCTGGTAAGACGTGTGCAGCCCACCGCGGGCAGCCCTCAGGGCTTGGCGGCAGGCGCCTTCTGCTCGGCTGCAGCGGCCTCCTCGGACTGGACATCCCCCTCCAGGCGAGCCAGCTTGCCATCCTCGAAGACCACGGCCAGCTTGCGCTCCTGCAGCGCCCCCTTGCCCGGCTGGAAACGGTAGACGTAATCCCAGCGGTCGGCGTGGAATACATCCGACAGCAACGGAGCCCCCAGGACAAACCTCACCTGGTCCCGGCTCATCCCGGGCTTGAGCTGGGAGACCATCTCCTGGGTCACATAGTTACCCTGGCGGACATCAATCCGGTAGGGCTTCACGAAATCGGTTACCGTGGAACAGCCGCCGAGGGCGGAAATCAGGATCGCTGCTGAGAAAAGTGTGCGCATGACGTCTCGGGAAGGAGGAACCAGCCACAAGGGCCGCATTCTCAACGAAGGTCGGAAACTATATCATACGGGGC
This sequence comes from Zoogloea sp., assembly GCA_009026175.1. Taxonomy (GTDB): domain Bacteria; phylum Pseudomonadota; class Gammaproteobacteria; order Burkholderiales; family Rhodocyclaceae; genus Zoogloea. The sequence continues at coordinate 9,684 of WBTZ01000075.1, forward strand.
TGGCCACACTTTTGGCCTGCTTCTCCAGTTCTTCGGGGCTTCCATGTCCAGCAACTCTCAAAACCTCAAAAGCATCGGCCTCAAGGCGACCTTCCCGCGACTCAAGATTCTCGACCTGTTCCAGAAGGCCGAGAACCGCCACCTCACTGCGGAAGACGTTTATCGGCTGCTGATTGCCGAGGAAATGGACATCGGACTGGCCACCGTGTACCGCGTGCTGACCCAGTTCGAGCAAGCCGGACTGCTCGAGCGCCACTACTTCGAGTCGGGCAAGGCCGTTTTCGAGCTCAACGAAGGTCACCACCACGACCACCTGGTCTGCCTGCAGTGCGGCAAGGTGGAGGAATTCTTCGACCCCGAAATCGAGGAGCGCCAGAACCGCATCGCCACGGAGCGGGGTTTCACCGTGCGGGAACACGCCCTCTACCTCTACGTGGACTGCAAGAAGGCGGACTGCCCGGGCAAGCCGGGCAACGGCTCCAGCTAGCACACCAGACGACAGCCGGGGGCCGGCCTGGCCCCACGCTTCCGGGTCAGGCCTCCAGCCCGAGCATTTCTGCCGCGTGCCGGCGGGTGGTGTCGGTGATCTGCACCCCTCCGAGCATGCGGGCGATTTCCTCGATCCGCCCGGCATCATCCAGGAGCGAAACCGTTGAGATGGTTTCGCCTTCCCGGGTCTCCTTGGCAATCGACCATTGCCAGTCTGCCTGTGCGGCAACCTGCGGCAAGTGGGTCACGCACAGGACCTGGCGGTCCCGGCCAAGCTGCTGCAGCAGGCGCCCGACGATCTCCGCAACCCGGCCGCCGATGCCCACGTCCACCTCGTCGAAGATCAGCGTGGGGGTCGCCCCGTTGCGGCTGGTGATGACCTGGATGGCCAGACCGATCCGCGACAGCTCCCCGCCCGACGCCACCTTCGCCATCGGACGCAGGGGCTGGCTCGCATTCGCCGTCACCAGAAACTCGGCCGACTCCAGCCCCGAACCGCAGCCCCCCTCCACATCCTTCAGAGCAATCTCGAACACGGCCCCCGCCATGGCAAGGGACTGCATGGCCTCGGTGACGGCAGCCGACAGCTGGACAGCCACACGACGGCGGGCCTCGGACAAGGCCCGGGCCACGCCCATGAAAGCGTCCCGCGCCACCGCCTCTTCCCGTGCCAGGGCCTCGGGATCGGATTGACGGACCAGGCGCTCGAGGCGCCCGCGGCTTTCTGCCAGCAGGTCCGGGAGATCATCCGGTGCCACACGATACTTGCGAGCCGCCGCCGTCACGCCATTGATTCGCTGATCGATCTCCGCCAGGCGCCCCGGGTCCAGATCCAGCCTGTCCCTGTAGCGCCGCAGGGCATGCACGGCCTCATCAAGCTGGATGCCGGCCCCGCTCAGCAACTCCTGGATGTCGGACAGCTGGGCATCATGCCGGGCCATATCGGCTGTCCGGCTCAGCAAACGCTCCAGTCGCGGGAGAAGGGCGTATTCCCCGTCGGCGAGGTCCTCCAGCACCTCGGCCCCACCCTCGAGCAGGCTGGCGGCGTGAGCCAGGCGGACCTGCTCCTGGTTCAACGCCACCCAATCATCAGGATTGAAGGCCAGCTCCTCGAGCTCCTTGACCTGCCAGCCCAGCAACTCCCGCTCCCGCTCCGTGGAAGAAGCGCCCTCCTCCGCCGCTTCGCGGGCGCGCCGGCGGGCGGACCACTCACGGTACAGGCCGGCAACCTCCCGCGCCATGGGCAACAAGCCCCCGTGGGCGTCCAGCAAGGCCAGCTGAGCATCACTGCGGAGCAAGGCATGGTGGGCGTGCTGACCATGAATGTCGGCAAGGAAATCCCCTGCCGCCCGGAGCTGGGCGAGCACCACCGGCGTGCCGTTGATCCAGGCCTTCGAGCGACCGCCACTCTCGACGACGCGGCGCAGCAGGACGACCTCATCCTCGACCGCAAGGGCTTGCTCGACCAGCCACTGACGGAGCGGTCCGTCGGCGGGCAGGTCGAACTCCGCCACGATCTCGGCCCGCGCGCGGCCCGAACGCACCACACCCGCCTCGGCCTTGCCCCCCAGGGCCAGCCCCAGGGCATCGAGCAGGATGGACTTGCCAGCCCCCGTCTCGCCGGTGAGGGTGCCAAAGCCTGGCCTGAAATCCAGCGCAAGCTGGTCGACGATCACAAAATCGCGGATGGAGAGATGACGCAACATGGCGGGAAACGAGGTGAAAGACGCGGCCGGTCAGGTATGCCGGGGCGTGGAACTCCAGTGCAGTTTTTCGCGGAGCATCGCGAAGTAGCTGTAACCCACCGGATGGAGCAGGCGCACCCGGTAGGGCGAGCGGGTGATCTGGACAGTATCGCCCGAGCGCGTGTCATAGCGGGTCTGGCCATCGAAATGGACCCGCGAATCATGGGGTGGCAACAACACGATCTCAATGCGGCAACGATCGGGAAGCGTGATCGGCCGGGCCGTGAGGGTGTGCGGGCACATGGGGACGAGTGCAATCCCGTCGACACTGGGGTGCAGGATCGGGCCATTCGCCGACAGCGCGTAGGCGGTGGAGCCGGTTGGCGTCGACACGATCATGCCGTCGGAGCGCTGGGTATAAACGTATTCGCCATCGATGCGCAGATCAAACTCGATCATGCGGCCCAAATCGCCCTTGTTCACGACCACATCATTGAGCGCAACGGTATGGAACACCCTCCGCCCGTTGCGCAGCACCTCCGCGTCAAGCAGCACTCGGGTTTCTTCCGTGTAGCGCCCTTCGAGGATCTCTCCGACCTTCTCCAGCGCCACATCCCTCGAGATATCGGTGAGAAAGCCCAGGCGCCCCTGATTGACGCCCACCAGGGGCACATCGAACTCAGCCAGCCGGCAGGCGCTGTTGAGCAGTGATCCGTCACCGCCCAGCACAATGGCCAGATCGGCACGCACGCCGATCTCTTCGTAACTGGCCACCGTAAAGCCGGATGTCAATCCCGTGGAACTGGCGGTCCCCTGCTCGATCAGAACAGACAGGCCCGAGCCACGGAGATAGCTTGCCAGGCGCAGCACCGCTTCCGCCACTTCCTGGCTCTGATACTTGCCGATCAGCGCAATGGTCTTGAACTCACAGGTCATGTGAATGATTAAACCACATTCTTTATTAAGACCGCGCACCACGCCGCCAAAAGCGCGCATTCGGTTACTCTTGCGCTTCTCAGCACGGCCTGCCTTCCTTAGAATCCGGTGGTAGCCCTGAATATAAAACCATGACCAGCCTCGACCAACGCTCGCAAATCCTGCTCAAGACCCTGGTGGAGCACTACATCGCCGACGGCCAGCCCGTGGGGTCGCGTGCCCTGTCCCGCCATTCCGGCCTCAAGCTTTCTCCTGCAACGGTCCGTAATGTCATGTCCGACCTGGAGGAGCTCGGCTACATCACGAGCCCGCACACCTCGGCAGGACGGATCCCCACCGCCCGGGGCTACCGCTTCTTCGTGGACAGCCTGCTCACGGTGCAGCCGCTGGGAGTTGGTCAGGTGCAGGAGATCAAGGGACATATCCAGCCGGGCGAACCTCAGCGGGTCATCAGTGCGGCCTCCCAGTTGCTGTCCGGACTGACCCACTTTGCCGGCGTCGTCGTCTCCCCCAAGCAGGACGTGACCAAGATCCGCCAGATCGAGTTCGTCAGCCTCTCCGAGAAGCGGGTGCTGCTGATCCTCGTCACGACCGCTGGCGACGTCCAGAACCGAATCCTGTTCACCAAGCGGGCCTACTCCCCCTCGGAGCTCGTCAGCGCGGCCAACTACCTCAACCAGCACTTCGCCGGCCTGGCCTTCCAGGAGATACGCAACCGCATCCAGGATGAACTCAAGCAGCTGCGCACGGACATGACCGAACTGATGAGCGCAGCAGTCGAAGCCAGCTCGGAAGCCCTGGAAGAAACCCAGAGCACCTACGTCATCTCCGGCGAAACCAACCTGCTGGACGCAGAGGACCTGTCCTCCAACATGGCCCGCCTGCGCGAGCTGTTCAAGCTCTTCGAGCAGAAGACGGGCCTGATGCAACTGCTCGACATCTCCAACCGGGCCCAGGGCGTCCAGATCTTCATCGGGGGAGAAAGCGGCCTCAGCCCGCTGGACGACTGCAGCGTCGTCACCGCCCCCTACGAAGTGGATGGCCATCTCGTTGGTTCGATCGGCGTGATCGGCCCGACCCGGATGGCCTACGAGCGGGTCATCCCCATCGTCGACGTCACGGCACGGCTCCTCACCAGCGCCCTGTCGGGCCAGAACACCTGACCCCGGAAGTTCATTCATGACCCGATTCTGGCAAGAGCCAGCGTACACCCATGGCACGCCTGCCCGCACGGGTGTGCTGCTGGTCAACCTCGGCACGCCGGCGGCCCCCACCGCCGCAGCCGTGCGTCCCTATCTTAAGCAGTTTCTGTCCGATCCCCGGGTCGTCGAGATCCCACGCCTGATCTGGTGGCCCATCCTCAACGGCATCATCCTGCGCACCCGCCCGGCCAAGTCGGCCAGCAAGTACGCCAGCGTGTGGACCACCGAGGGCTCGCCGCTGAAGGTGCACACCGAGAAGCAGACCAAGCTGCTCGCCGGCTTCCTCGCCCATGCCGGGGAACGTACGCTGCTGATCGATTCCGCCATGCGTTACGGCGAGCCGTCCATCCGCAGCCGCCTGGACGCCATGCGGGCCGCAGGTTGCACCCGCATCCTGGTGGTGCCCCTGTATCCCCAGTTCGCTGCCAGCACCACGGCCACCGTGATGGACGAAGTCGCAGACTGCCTGCGGCACTGGCGCAACCTGCCCGAGATCCGCTACATCCGCAGCTTCGGCGACGACCCGGGCTACATTCAGGCGCTGGCCTCGTCGGTGCGGGAACACTGGCAGCGCAACGGCCAGGCCGACAAACTGGTACTGAGCTTTCACGGCATTCCGCGGCGCTCCCTCGACCTGGGCGACCCCTACCACTGCGAGTGCCACAAGACCGCCCGGCTGCTGGGCGAGGCCCTTCAATTGCCTAAGGAACGACTGATCGTCAGCTTCCAGTCCCGCTTCGGCAAAGCCGCCTGGTTGCAGCCCTATACCCAGCCCACCCTGGAGGCCCTGGGGCGCGGGGGCACGGCCTCGGTGGACGTGATGTGCCCGGGCTTTGTCTCTGACTGCCTGGAAACCCTCGAGGAGATCAACATGGAGTGCCGCGAGGCCTTCCTCCACGCTGGCGGCAAGCGCTTCGAGTACATTCCCTGCCTCAACGAACGGGACGACTGGATCCACGCCCTGACCCAACTCAGCCTGCGCCACATGGGCAACTGGTTGTCGGATGTGCAGGCCAGCCCGGGCGACGCCGAACTTCAGAGGCTGAAGGCCATCGAACTTGGCGCGACCCGGTAGTAACGGGGACACGAGGAGGAAACAACCGTGAGACTGATCCTGCGCTGGATCCTGAACGCCATCGCGCTGATGCTGATTCCCGGAATCCTGAGCGGGATCCAGGTCGACAGCTACACCGCAGCCCTGTTTGGCGCAGTCCTGCTGGGCTTCGTGAACGCCATCATCCGGCCGGTTCTGATCCTCATCACCCTGCCCATCACGCTGCTGACCCTGGGCCTGTTCACACTGGTGATCAATGCCCTGATGTTCTGGAGCGTCTCAGGAATCGTCCAGGGCTTCGTGGTCCAGGGCTTCTGGACGGCTTTCTGGGGAGCCCTGATCTACAGCATCCTCACCGGCCTGGTCAGCCTCGCCCTCGGCGAGAAGGACTGATGGACTGACCGGCCTCGCCAGGCTTCCTCAGCCGCCGACCGCAGCAACAGCCGCCCGGCGGCGGGGAGTCCGGCGCCGCACGGCCCCCGGATCGAAGGCCCCGACCAGTTTGCCCAGCGCGGAGGAACGTGCATCCATGGCCATGCGGAAGGCGCCGTCCTCACCGTACTTCTTCACCGAGAACTTGACCCGTTTGCGCCGGCCATCCGGCAGCGGCCAGGAGGCCACCCAGAACCAGCGCTGCTTCTCTTCCGGCAGATCGCGGGTTTCGGACGCGCAGTAGCGGCACACCCCCACCACGCCCGAACGGTTGTTCTTCTTGACGATGTTGGAATACTCCTGCATCGACAAGGGAGGATGTTCCGCGATGATCTGGTCCCGGTACTCCTTGGCGGCGGTAAATGAACGCTGCTTGCCGCCGAAGATTCCGTCACTGAAGTGCTTGCGGTAGATCACGCCACGCCGCTGGATCGTCACGAGCCATCCGTGAGTCCGACTGGTCTCGTTATCGACCCGGCTGATTCCATACGTACTGCCTCGGCTCACAGGCCACCTCCTGTCCGTTCCGCGAAGGCCTCGCGGCTTCAGGGGAGATTTCGGCCGCCCCACGGGAAACTTTAGACGGATTCCTGTGGCGGTCGAGCTTCGGCGGGATCGCGGTGCGGGCCCTTGAAAGCGGATCAGGAAACCCCATGATGATCTGCACACCCTACTTCGATGGAAGCACCATGAGTCATTCCCTGCTAGTGCCCTGCCCCCACTGCCACACCCTGAACCGGGTACCGGCGGAGCGCCTCCAGGACGGCGGACAGTGCGGCCGCTGCAAGGCCCCGCTCATGTCCGGCACGCCCCTGGCGCTGGGCGCGCAGCACTTCGATGTCCACGCCCAGCAAGGCGATCTGCCCCTGCTGGTGGATTTCTGGGCACCCTGGTGCGGCCCCTGCAGGAGCATGGCCCCCGCCTTCGAGGCAGCCGCAGCGTCCCTCGAGCCACGTGTCAGGCTGGCAAAGGTGAATACGGAAGAAGAACAGCGACTGGCTGCCCGCTTTGGCATCCGCAGCATTCCAACCCTCGTGCTGATTCACAAGGGGCGCGAGCTGGCACGGCAGAGCGGCGCACTCGGGCAGGAGCAGATCGTGCGCTGGGCGCAGGCCAATCTTCCCGGGGCACGCTGAAAGCACCGGCACCCGCCGGCGGCGGGGTCAGTTGTCGACCAGCTGGAGTTCCATGCCGAAGCCGCTCACGGTGATCCGCTCGGCCGGCGGGCCATCCTTGGAGAGTTCGCGGTAGGCCTGGCCGAGACGGCGGGCCACGACCGTGACCAGGCGGCTCCTGAAGGCCTCCTGGCACTCGTCCGTCGCCAGCGACAAGGCAGCCGGGTTAATCTCGAGATACACCGTCCCCGTCGTGGCAACCGCGGTGCTCACCTGGCGGTGATCCTGCTGGTCCAGATAGGCCAGCTCGCCGAACACCTCGCCGTAAGCCAGCTCGCAGACCCGGTGCCCATCCACCGAGACCTCGACCCGCCCATCGACGATGATGCCGAAGCGCTGATCCGCATCGCCCTCGCGGACCAGCAAGGTGTTCGCCTCGACCTTGCGCCAGCGGGAGATCCGCAGGATCTCCCAGATCTCCACATCCTCGAACTCGACGAAGAAGGGCATCTTGCGCAGCACCGCGAAACGCGCAGTGTCAACCGGCACCAGCTTGTCATCGAGGATCTTGTAGCGAACCGCAGACAAGTCCTTGGCAAAGTCGGCGCCATTCTTGTAGCGGGAATACAGGTCCTTCTCGAGCGCCCGGCGGATGACCCCGTCGAGCTGCTCCGGCAGCTCGGAGTTGATCTGCGAGACCTGCGGCGGCTCGGTGTTGATGATCTTGTAGATCAGCTGGGCAGGATTCTTGGCCCGGAACGGCAGGCGCCCGGTCAGCATGTGGAAGAGCACCACCCCCAGCGAGAAGAGGTCTGTCTTCTGGTTGAGCGGATAGCCCTTGATCTGCTCCGGGCTCATGTAGGCCGGGGAGCCCACCCCCATGATGAAGGTCGAATCGGAAGCGCTCTTCTTGCTGATGTTCAGCGCCAGCCCGAAATCGGTGATCTTGACGTTGTCCTGCTCGTCGACAAGGATGTTCGCTGGCTTGATGTCCCGGTGCACGATGCCCTGCCGGTAGGCGTAATCCAGCGCCATCGCGCACTTGAAGATGATGCCGATGACCCGGTGCAGGGGCAGCAGATTCTGGAAGCCGCAGTACTGCTCGAGGGTCGTCCCCGGGAAGTACTCCATCACGATGTAGGCGTAGTCCTTCTCGATCGTGGAGTCGAAGATCTTGATGATGTTCGGGTGATCCAGCTTGCTGGAGACATCCTGCTCCGCCCGCAGCAGCTTCATCAGGCGCCGGTTCCACTTGGCCTCGTCCTTGGCCTTGTCGTCGAAGCGGATCAGCTTGAGGGCAACCGGCTCCGGATACTGGGGATGCTCGGCAAGATAGACCGTGGCCGTCGCGCCGCGACCGACCTCACGGATCAGCTTGTACTTGCCGACTTTGTCTGGCGCCTTATCCATTCCCGTTCCGCACCGCAGAGATTGCACCGAGGGCTGGATTCTGCCCGGTAAACCCAGATTCTACACATGCCCGGACGCGCGTCTGTTGCACTGCGCACCTCCCCTCTTGAAATCTTACATTGCGCCCCCAGCTAGGGCGAGTCAAAAAACGGAGTCCTTACCCATGCAACAGCAAGATACCCCCCTGGGCACCGAAGGCACGACCGCGCCGGAACTCGTGGAGAACATCTCCAGCACTGGCGCCGACACCGCAGCCCCCGTCACCGACGCCCCGGAAGCTGACATCATTCCGAGCCTCGCCGAGCAGCTCCGCAGCGCCGAACTCAAGGCCGCCGAGCACCACGATGCATGGCTGCGTGCCAAGGCAGAGACAGAGAACGTGCGTCGCCGCGCCCAGGATGACATTGCCAAGGCCAGCAAGTTTGCTGCCGAGAAATTCGCGCAGTCCATGCTGCCGGTCAAGGACAGCCTGGAAGCTGCGCTGGCCACCGAAAACGCGACCCTCGAAAGTCTCAAGCAAGGCGTCGAGCTGACGCTCAAACAGCTCGTTTCCGCCTTCCAGGGCGCGAATGTTGTCGAGGTCAGCCCGGTTGGCGAGAAGTTCGACCCCAACAAGCACCAGGCCATCAGCGCCATCGAGGCCGACGGCGAACCCAACACCGTGATCAACGTGCTGCAGAAGGGCTACCTGCTCAACGAGCGCGTCATGCGCCCGGCTCTGGTCGTTGTCTCCAAGGCCAAACCCGCCGCTTGAAACCGGCGATAGCACCCCCATATCGGTAGCAAGCGACAGGGCGGAAGGCTTCCGCCCAACCGAACAACAGAATTCGAACTGAAGGAAAACTCATGGGCAAGATCATCGGCATCGACCTCGGCACCACCAACAGCTGCGTTTCCGTGATGGAAGGCGGCAAGCCCAAGGTCATCGAAAACTCCGAAGGTGCGCGCACCACCCCGTCCGTCGTCGCCTACGCCGACGATGGCGAAATCCTGTGCGGCGCCCCGGCCAAGCGCCAGGCCGTCACCAACGCCCGCAACACCCTCTACGCGGTCAAGCGCCTGATTGGCCGCCGCTTCGAAGAGAAGGAAGTGCAGAAGGACATCGACCTGATGCCTTTCACCATCACCAAGGCCGACAACGGCGACGCGTGGGTTGAAGTGCGCGGCAAGAAGATTGCCCCGCCGCAGGTTTCCGCTGAAGTGCTCCGCAAGATGAAGAAGACCGCCGAAGACTACCTCGGCGAGGAAGTCACCGAAGCCGTCATCACGGTGCCCGCCTACTTCAACGACAGCCAGCGCCAGGCCACCAAGGACGCCGGCCGCATCGCCGGCCTGGAAGTCAAGCGCATCATCAACGAGCCGACCGCGGCCGCCCTCGCCTTCGGCATGGACAAGAAGCCCGGTGACTCCAAGATCGCCGTGTTCGACCTTGGCGGCGGCACCTTCGACATCTCCATCATCGAGATCGCCGACATCGACGGCGAGCACCAGTTCGAAGTGCTGGCCACCAACGGCGACACTTTCCTGGGCGGTGAAGACTTCGACCAGCGCATCATCGACTACATCGTCACCGAGTTCAAGAAGGAGCAAGGCGTCGACCTCAAGAACGACGTGCTGGCCCTGCAGCGCCTCAAGGAAGCCGCCGAAAAGGCCAAGATCGAGCTGTCCTCCGGCCAGCAGACCGAGATCAACCTGCCCTACATCACCGCCGACGCCACCGGCCCGAAGCACCTGGCACTGAAGATCACCCGCGCCAAGTTCGAATCCCTGGTGGAAGAGCTGGTCGAGCGCACCATCGAACCCTGCCGCGTGGCCCTCAAGGACGCCGGCGTGAAGGTGTCCGACATCGACGACGTGATCCTGGTCGGCGGCCAGACCCGCATGCCCAAGGTCATCGAGAAGGTGAAGGAGTTCTTCGGCAAGGAACCGCGCCGTGACGTGAATCCGGATGAAGCCGTGGCAGTCGGCGCCTCCATCCAGGGCGGCGTGCTGCAGGGCGAAGTCAAGGACGTGCTGCTGCTCGACGTGTCCCCCCTGTCCCTCGGCATCGAGACCCTGGGCGGCGTGATGACCAAGCTGATCCAGAAGAACACCACGATCCCGACCAAGGCATCGCAGGTCTTCTCCACCGCCGACGACAACCAGAACGCGGTCACCATCCACGTGCTGCAGGGCGAGCGCGAAATGGCCTCCGGCAACAAGAGCCTCGGCCAGTTCAACCTGTCCGACATCCCGCCGGCACCGCGCGGCATGCCGCAGATCGAGGTCACCTTCGACATCGACGCCAACGGCATCCTGCACGTGTCCGCCAAGGACAAGGCCACCGGCAAGGAAAACAAGATCACCATCAAGGCCAACTCCGGCCTGTCGGATGAAGAGATCCAGCGCATGGTGCGTGACGCCGAGGCCCACGCCGAAGAGGACAAGAAGGCCCACGAACTGGTCGATGCCCGCAACCAGCTCGACACCCTGGTCCACTCCGTGAAGAAGGCCGTGGCCGAGCACGGCGACAAGATCGGCGACGACAAGGCCAAGATCGAAGCGGCCATCGCCGAAGCCGAAGAAGCCATCAAGTCCGGCGACAAGGCTGCCATCGATGCCAAGAGCGAAGCGCTGGCCACGGTCAGCCAGAAGCTCGGCGAGCACATCTACGCCCAGGCCCAGGCCGAGGCAGGTGCGGCCGGTGCAGCAGGCGGCGGGGCGGGTTCCGCCGGCGGCGCCAAGGCCAACGACCCGGATGTGGTGGATGCCGAATTCACCGAAGTGAAGGACAAGAAGTAAGTCTGTCCGGCCGAAAGCCGACCTGACCGACCCGGCCGAGCCATGCCGGCGCCACGTGCGCCGCTCGGCTCGGCCTTTCCACAAGATAGCCAGGGCACCCAAACATGGCGAAAAGGGATTTATACGAGATCCTCGGCGTCAATCGCGACGCTTCCGAGGACGAGATGAAGAAGGCCTACCGCAAGCTGGCCATGAAATACCATCCGGACCGCAATCCGGACAACAAGGAAGCAGAAGAGAAGTTCAAGGAGGCCAAGGAGGCCTACGAGATCCTCACCGACGCCAACAAGCGCGCCGCCTATGACCGCTACGGCCATGCCGGGGTGGATCAGTCCATGGGCGGCGGCGGCGGTGGCGGCCAGGGCTTCGACGGCTTTGCCGACGCCTTCGGCGACATCTTCGGTGACATCTTCGGCGGCGGCGGCGGTGGTCGCGGACGCTCCAACGTCTACCGCGGCGCAGACCTGCGCTACAACCTCGAGATCTCCCTCGAGGAGGCGGCGAGGGGCGCCGAGAAGACCATCCGCATTCCCGCCCTGGAAGAGTGCGACAGCTGCCACGGCAGCGGCGCCAAGCCCGGCACCCAGCCGAAGACCTGCCCGACCTGCGGCGGAGCCGGCCAGGTGCGCATCCAGCAAGGCTTCTTCTCCATCCAGCAGACCTGCCCGAAGTGCCACGGCAGCGGCCGCGTCATTCCCGAGCCCTGCACGTCCTGCGGCGGTGCCGGCCGGGTCAAGCGGCAGAAGACCCTGGAGGTGAAGATCCCTGCCGGCATCGACGACGGCATGCGTCTGCGCCACAGCGGTCACGGCGAGCCCGGCGTGAACGGCGGCCCCTCCGGCGATCTCTATGTGGAGATCCACATCAAGCAGCATCCGGTCTTCCAGCGCGACGGTGACGACCTGCACTGCGAGATGCCGATCAGCTTCAGCACCGCCGCCCTCGGTGGCGAGATCGAGATTCCGACCCTCGACGGTGCGGCCAACATCCGCATTCCGGCGGAGACCCAGAGCGCCAAGGTGTTCCGCCTGCGCGGCAAGGGTATCCGCAATGTGCGCAGCCACGCTCCGGGCGACCTGATGGTACACGTGGTGGTCGAGACGCCGGTCAAGCTGACCGACAGGCAGAAGGAACTGCTGCGGGAATTCGAAGAGATTGCCGCCGGCAATGCCGAACGCCACAACCCCAAGGCGAAATCCTGGATGGATAAAGTGAAGGACTTCTTCAGCGCCTGACCCTCACGCAAACTGCTGCATTGCAACAACAAATCGCTGGCCGGCCCTGTTTCAGGGCCGGCCAGCGTGCTTTCCGAAACCCCTTCCTTTTGTCCTATACTCGCCCCGCTATTCCCATCGACACAGACAGAAGAACGAAACCCATGCTCAGCCACGCCATGAAGTCTCTGCTCGTCAATCTGGGGGCAGGAATGCTGTTTGCACTCGGCAATCCTGCCATGGCCGCCGATCCAGGCATCAGTGACAGCACCATCACCCTGGGCATGTCCGCACCGTTCTCGGGGCCCAACGGCGCCTACGGAAAGGAAATGAAGGAAGGGGCCCTGGCCTATTTCGCGCAGCTCAATGCCAGCGGCGGAATCAACGGCCGGAAAGTGGAGCTCGTGACACTCGACGACGGATACGAAACCGAGAAGACCGTCGCCAACACGCGCAAGCTGATCACCGAAAACAAGGTTTTCGCGTTGATGGCCTATTACGGCTCATCACCAACCACCGAGGCCATGAAGGCCTTCTCGGAGGCCAAGGTGCCCCTAGTCGGCACCATCAGCGGCGCGGGCAGCCTGCGCACCCCGGTGAACCGCTACATGTTCCACCTGCGCGCCAGCTATGCCGACGAAACCGAAGCCATCGTCAATCACCTGGTCGGGCTGGGCATCAACCAGATCGCCGTCTTCTACCAGAATGACGGCTTCGGCAAATCCGGCCTCGACGGCGTGATCGCCACCCTGGCCCAGCACAAGCTCAAGCCGGTAGCCGTAGGCTCCGTCGAACGCAACTCGCTTGATGTGGGGAATGCGGTCACCCAGATCGCCAGGGCCAATCCCCAGGCGGTGATCATGGTGACGCTCTACAAGCCGACCGCCGAATTTGTACGCCAGATGCGCAAGGCAGGCCAGCTTCCCCAGTTCTCCACCCTGTCCCCCATCGGCGCCGACCTGCTGATCGCGGAAATGGGCGCCAAGGAGGCGCACGGCATCGGCATTTCCCAGGTCATGCCCTACCCCTGGAACGACACGCTCCCGATCACCAAGGAATACCACAAGGCCTTGCAGACCTACGCAAAGCACAGCAATTACAGTTATTACGGAATCGAAGGCTTCATCAACGCCAAGCTGGTAGCCGAAGCCCTCAAGAAAGCAGGCCGCGACCCCAGCCGGGAGAAAGTCGTCTCCGCCCTGGAGTCAGGCGCCTTCGACCTGGGCGGATACAAGGTGAATTACTCAGCGGCCAGTCACAACGGCTCGCGTTTCGTGGACCTCACCGTGCTCGGACGCGACGGCAAGGTCCTGCGCTAGACGGCAAGCCCTCTCAAGCACGCCGCCAGATCGTTCCCTGCGGCGTGTCCTCGAGGGCGATTCCGTCCGCCAGCAGCTCGGCCCGGATGCGGTCGGCTTCAGCGAAGTTCCTGGCCTTCTTGGCCTCGATACGCGCAGCGATGCGGGCCTCGATGGAGGCCTCGTCGTCACTCCCCTCCGCATCGGCCACTCCCCCCTGAAGGAAGCTTGTCGGATCCTGCTCGAGCAGGCCCAGCACGCCCCCCAGATCCCGCAGCAGCGCCGCCGCCTCCGCCGAGCGGTTGCGGTTCACCTCGTTGGCGAGGTCGAAGAGCACGGACAAGCCTTCTGCGGTGTTGAAGTCATCATCCATGGCCAGCTTGAAGCGCGCCGCATGGGGTGAGCTCCAATCCACCGCCCCGCTCCCGGCGGCAGGCGGCACGTTGCGCAAGGCCGTATACAGGCGCGACAGCGCATTGCGCGCATCCACCAGGTGGGCATCGGAATAGTTCAGCGGGCTTCGGTAATGCGCGCGCAGGATGAAGAACCGCACCACCTCCGGCGCGTACTCCTTCAGCACATCACGGATGGTGAAGAAATTGCCCAGACTCTTGGACATCTTCTCGTCATCCACCCGCACAAAGCCGTTGTGCATCCAGTAATTGACGAAGGTGCACTTGTGCGCCCCCTCGCTCTGGGCGATCTCGTTCTCATGGTGGGGGAACTGCAGGTCTGCGCCACCGCCGTGGATGTCGAATTGCGCCCCGAGCAGCTCCGAGCTCATGGCCGAGCATTCGATGTGCCAGCCGGGACGCCCGGCTCCCCAGGGCGAGGTCCACTTCACCTCTTCCGGCTCATCGACGCGGGCGCGCTTCCAAAGGACGAAATCCAGGGGGTCATGCTTGCCCCCGGCAACCTCGACCCGCTCTCCCGCCCGCAACTCGTCCAGGGACTTGCCCGACAGCTTGCCGTAGCCATCGAACTTGCGCACCGAGTAGCAGACGTCCTCGTTGTCAGCCTTATAGGCCAGCCCATTTTCCATCAGGGTGCCGATCAGCTTCTGCATCGGCGCCACGTACTCGGTGGCACGCGGCTCGTGATCCGGACGCAGCACACCGAGGGCGTCGGCGTCCTCGTGCATGGCGTCGATGAAACGGTCGGTCAGCGCGCGGATGCTCTCGCCGTTCTCGCCCGCCCGCCGGATGATCTTGTCGTCGATATCCGTGATGTTCCGCACATAGGTCACGTCGAACCCACCCGCACGCAGCCAGCGGGACACCATGTCGAAAACCACCATGACCCGCGCGTGCCCGAGGTGACAGTAGTCGTACACCGTCATGCCGCACACATACATGCGCACCTTGCCAGGCTCGATGGGTTTGAACTGCTCCTTCTGACGGGACAGGGAGTTGTAAATTTTCAGCATGGAAATGACCGAAATGAAGCGTTTGACGACGAACCACCCGTACAGGCGGCCGAAACAGTAGGATCTACGCAGGACAAACCGGGAGCGCTCATGGCCGGCGGCAGAGCTTCTTGATAAAATGCCGGGCTGGAAACCAACTCGGACCTGATCGCTGAAGCGTGCCCGTGCGCGCCGGCGGATGATATCACATGTCAAAACGCGCCCTGGCCGTATCCCTGCTCCTCGGAAGCCTCTTCTGCAGCCCATTGCGTGCCGACCCTCTTCAGGACCTTCAAGCCCTCGTCAAGCAGGGGCAGCTCGCACAAGCCCTTGAACGGGCCGACCAGATGCTGGCGAGCAAGCCCCGGGACGCCCAGGTCCGCTTCCTGAAAGGCGTAGTGCTGTCGGAACTCAATCGCAGCAGCGATGCCATCGTCGTCTTCCAGAAACTCACGGAGGACTACCCGGAGCTGCCGGAGCCCTACAACAACCTGGCCGTGCTCTACGCGCAGCAGCGGCAGTACGACAAGGCCCGCAACGCCCTGGAGATGGCGATCCGGACCCACCCGAGCTATGCAACGGCCCACGAGAACCTCGGTGACATCTACGCCCGCCTGGCCAGCCAGGCCTATGACAAGGCCCTCGCCCTCGACTCTTCCAATGTCGCGGCCCAGAACAAACTGGCACTGATCCGGGAGATGATCAGCGTCGGCGGCAAGACCGTGCGCCCGCCCACGGCCGCAACGCCAGCCGTCGCCGCCGCGCCCGCGGCGAAGCCGGCCACAGCACCGGTCGT
>WBTZ01000252.1 GCA_009026175.1 Zoogloea sp.
GCCCTATTGTAGGGTGTAGGGGCGGCTTCAGCCGCCCGCGGATTTCGATCCGGCACCTGTGGGCGGCTTCAGCCGCCCCGACCTCCATTGCGTGAGCGGTCAGGACGATTGCCGGGATTCACAGCCCCCCGACATCGCGGCGCAGCCCTCGGTACGCCTGCCATCCAGCTCGGCCAGGGCCGGGCTGTCCAGCCAGGCGGCGACGGTGGCGGGGTCGAAGCCGACGACGCGCCCGGCGCTGGTCTCCATCAGCGGGCGGCGGATCAACAGGGGCTCGGCCAGCAGCAGGGCCAGGGCGCCGTCCCGGTCGAGGGTTTCCGGCACGAGCTCGCCGGACTTGATCCGCGGTGCGGCGCGGTTGAACCACTCGGCCACCGGCAGCGGGTCGAGGAAGGCCAGCAGGCTGTCGGCGGCCCAGGGCCAGCTGAGCAGGCTGCGCACATCCAGGCTGTGGCCGGCGGCCTCGAGCCAGGCTTTCTGGCGGGCGTTGCCGCCGCAGCCGGGTTTCTCGTAGAAGACGACGTGGGTCATGGCAGGCTCCCTGGTTGGGGTGGGCGCTGGCCGAGGGCCAGCAGGGCTTGGGTCTGGGCGACGATGGCCTCGGCGACGGGCCGGTCGAGGCGCTCCAGCCAGCGCCGGGGCAGGGCCGTGGCGCCGCACTGGGCGCCGTGCAGCATGCCCACCAGGGCGGCGGTGGTGTCGGCGTCGTCGCCGCGGTTCATGGCCCCGACCACGGCGCTTTCGAAGTCCGCTTCGCTGAAGCTGAAGTGGAGGACGGTCTGCAGGGTGTCCACCACGTAGCCGCTGGCCCGCCCGGGGTAGGGCTGAAAGCGGAACTGCGGGTGGTCGGCGATGAAGGCATCCACCAGCGGCCGGCAGTCGGAGAGCTGCCCGCCCAGCAGCAGGCGCCGCACCAACTGGCCGCAGAGCAGGGTGGCGGCATCCGACAGGCCGTTGTGGTGGGTGAAGTGGGCCTGGGCCAGGCTGCGGCTGCGGAAGGCAGCTTCGTCGGCCAGGGTGGCCAGCACAACCGGCAGGTTGCGCATCACCGCGCCGTTGCCGGCGTCGCCGTCGGAGGGCGGGCCGGCCAGGGAGCCGTCGGCCATGTAGCGGCGGATGCCCCGCCGGCAGGTGTTGCCACAGTCCACCGGCTTGCCCCGCAGCCAGGCCACGTAGGCTTCGGCGACGGCTTTCATGCACCAGCCGCCGGCATCGAGGATGGCCTTGCCGAGGGCCAGGCACATGGTGGTGTCGTCGGTGACCTGGCCGGGGGCGAGCTTGAGCCAGCCGCCGCCTATCATCTGGCGGTGCACGCCGTACTGGGCGGCGATCTCGCGGACGGTCATGAACTCCACGGTGGCACCGAGGGCGTCGCCGAGGGCGAGGCCGAGGTAGCTGCCGAGGGCGCGATCCAGCTGGCTGCCGGGGCGCAGGCCGGCGGGCAGAAGGCCGGACTGGGGGCGGAGGAGGGCGTCAAGCATAGCGGGCCACCACTTCGTATTCGCCGCCGATGACCAGCACCTCGCCTTCTCCGGCGAGGGGGGCTCCGGGCAGCAGGCCGGGGAAGAACAGGATCTTCACGGTGGGCACCCGGGCCTCGAGGATCCAGTCGCCGAATTCGTCGGCCCGGTCCCGCGAGGTGGAGAAGGACACCACGTTGTTGAGGCGCAGCACGCAGGCCCGGTCGCGGCGGTCGCCGGCGATGACCCGCTGTTCGCTGAAGTCATTGACACCCCGCCACAGGGTGATGAAGTCCCGGGCGGGCTGGCCGAAGCGGGCGATGGCCCACTGGCAGTATTCGTAGAGCAGGTCGAGCTGCTGGTGGATGCAGTTGTTGTGGAAGCGGCTGCTGCCCTTCTCCTCGATGTAGGTGATCCAGGCCGGGGAGGGGAAGCGCCCGAGGGGGGCCTTGTGGAAGGTCGGGACCAGGCCGAAGCGGCTTTCCGCCCAGCCTTTCAGCACGGCGCCGGCGGCGGAGTTGGCGTCCAGGCCCCAGCCCTGCAGCAGCTTGAGGTAGCTGGAGCGGTGGCGCCCGCGGGGGTTGCGGCTGCTGCCCGGTTCAGGGGGCGCCAGGCCGAAGACGATCTCCATGAAATGGCGGAACACCGCCGAGGCCGCCGGCAGGTCGCCGGCAGTGTCGAGCAGGCGGAACAGGCCCCGATGGGTCTCCCGCACGCCGGCGATGGTGATCGGCTGGGGATGGGCGTTGAAGGCCGGGGAGCCGAGCAGGCCCACCGGCAAGCCGACCAGGTTGGTCGTGTACCAGCGGCCGGGCTCGGCCCCGCGGCCTTCGCCTGCCCATTCCTCGGCCGCTCCCCCGCTGCGGCGGGGCGAGGGCTCGTTCATGGGGCCTGTTCCGGAGTCAGACCGGGATCAGACCGGGCGGTTTGCGCCGAGGTCGCGGATCGGGCCCATGATCTTGAGGCCTTCCTCGTAGGTCAGCGGGGTGTAGGTGGACGAGAACTTGGTGGCGCCATTGGCCACGGCATCCAGCTTGCCAGCGGTGTCGAACTTCTTGAGGTCGTTCTTTTCCAGGTACAGGAGCTCGAGGGTCTCGTTGTACACGGTGGCCTCGTCGATGGGCAGCACGGTGTAGCTGATCTCGCCGAGCTTGACGGTGTACTTCTTCGACAGGTCGATGTTGTCGCAGAAGACGATGTACTTGCCGGTGGGGGTGAAGTAGGGGCCGAGGACTTCGTGCACCAGGGCGAGGTACTCGAAGGACAGCAGGAAGCTGGTGAAGAAGGGGATGGTCTTGCCATCGTCACAGACCATCATGACCTGGTCGGTGACGATTTCCGGCGGACGCTTCTCGTCGGCGAACTGCTCGGCGAACTTCAGGGCGACGTCGCCGCGGAAGCCGTAGCGGCCGGCCTTCTTGGTTTCTCCCTTGAAGACCGGGTTGAGCAGGCGGCCCTTTTCGTCCAGGTCGAGGATGGCATTAGCGAGGGTGGTGGTCATGACTGCTTCCTTTGTCATTGCGGATGAAATCGGCGGTCTTCAAGAACGCACGGGTGAGTTGATTCTTCAGGTCCGGGTCGGTGACGACCTCGTCGAGGGCGCCGGTCATGCACAGCATCCAGGCGTCCCGCTCGGCCGCGCCGATGGAGAAGGGCAGATGCTTGCGGCGCAGGCGGGGGTGGCCGCGCTCGACGGAATACAGCTGGGGGCCGTCGGTCCATTCGGTGAGGTAGCGCACCAGCACCTCCTTGACCGGGGCCAGGTTGGGCCCGTGCATGGCGCGGATGCCGGCCGCTTCGGGCAGGCTGTCCATGCGCGCGTAGAAGCTGTCCACCAGGCGTTCGATGGCGGGGCTGCCGCCCAGCCGTTCGAAGTGGGGATTGTTCGCCGAAGGGTCGCCTGCGGCAGGAGGGGACGCCACTGAGGACGCCACCGAGGGGGCCGGCTCGGCATGCGCCGCGGCCTGCGCGGGCGTCGGCTCGCCATATACGGGAACGGCCCAGCCGTCGCGCCGCATGTAGCCCACCACCACCCGGGTGGGGCAGGGA